>NZ_JBFUIA010000010.1:0-218638 GCF_056402115.1 Mucilaginibacter sp. P4_C11
CACACACATAACACTGCCAAGACCGATAAAATGATTACTTCCAGTAAATTATGCTTCTTATTATTGCCCGTGCGTGGATCGGGTATCCATCTGAAATGATCGTGAAGGGATGTGGGCATATTCTTTTTTACAAAGAAAAAAACTTGAAAGCCTTTTTGACAACCGCAACCCTTAAACTTATCACCTCTTTATCAACATTTTGTTGGCAACACCTCCCGTTTTTAACGTTTCTTATGCGTCAGCCCTGTTTCAAATGGCAGATGTGCAGATGATTTTTGAATTTCAGGATTGAAACTTGAAATTTTAATCAGCCCCGGTTGCCTTGATGGGATAGCGGTTATATGATAAAAATGCCCGGTTGGCGCCGGGCATTTTTCTGAAAGTTTGACGTTATAATAGGTGGCTATTCAAATGCAATTTTGCGGATTTGCTGATTACCGCTATCTGCTACAAATATATTTCCGAGCTTATCTATCGCAATACCTGCAATATTATTAAAGAACGCCTTGGTTGCTGGGCCGTTAGCGAAGCCTCCAACTTCAAAGCCTGCAAATGTTGTTACCTGACCAGCTGGAGTAATCTTCCTTATCCTATGAAAATCGGCTACATAAATATTACCGTCTTTATCAACTGCCAAGCCATAGGGCCTTGCAAATCGGGCACTACTTCCCTGTCCGTCGGTTGTGCCAAATAGGCCATTACCAGCTAAAGTAGAAATTACGCCAGTAGCGCTGATTTTTTGTATGTTGTAACCCAGCTCAAGCGATACATACAAATTATAGTCTTTATCGAACGCGAGGCTTACCGGGCTATATCGGGTGCCTGACTTGGGATTTAACACTACTTTTGAAAATGTACCAACATTGGCATCAGGTGTTATCTTTCGGATAAGTTCATTATTTAAATCGGCTACAAAAAAATTACCCGAACCATCAATTTTAATATCGGCTGGGCCAAAAAAACTTGCAGCTGCTCCCTTGCCATCATCAGCCAGTCCGTTTCCTCCTCCCGCAAAAGTCGTGACATTATTTGATGGATCTATTTTCCGGATAAGGTCATTATAGTAATCAGCAACATAGATATTACCCGCCGGGTCAATAGCTAACCCCGTCGGACCATAAAAGCTCGCTTCGGTTCCTTTGCCATCATTCTTATCCGTTCTTCTGCTGCCTGCAACTGTACTTACAGTTCCGTCAGTGGCGATCTTCCTGATATCGTTATTGCCGTTCTCAGATACAATTAAATTTCCGGCTGCATCAAACGCCAATCCTGATGGCGTGAAGAATTTAGCATCCGCTGCTGCACCATCCGCGTAACCGTAAGTACTGCCACCTGCAAAAGTGCTCACCAGCCATGATTGCTGATAGGTAAAAGTTGGCCCTGTTATAGCTGTGCCGCCGCTAACCTTCACACTTACTGCCCCGCTGCCGGCCGCCAACGGAACTTTTACGGTAAGCTTTGTTGCGGTTGCTGCGCTTACTGTTGCAGCTTTGCCATTAAAAAACACTTGGTCGTCGGCCAATGTTGCGCTAAAATTGGTACCGGTGATAACCACTTCTGTATCATATACACCTGTATTTACACTTAATGATGTGATAGTAACTTTTGGAGTGTTATCAACAGGTGGCGCTGGGTCCGAGCCTTTTTTTGAACAGCTTACAATAACCATTGATAGAAAAAGCAAGAATAAATAAGCAGGTTTTAGTTTTACTAAAGAGAATGTCATGATAAGATTTAGTAATATTTTATCCTAAAATAACAAATTTCTGGTAATGGAGGATGATTAAATTTAAAAATCGCCAAAAACACTATTTTTTCAAAAACAACATCGGCAACGCGCTCGCAGCTCCTAATCCAGCACCCGTAGCCACATCTGTGGGGTAATGCACCCCCAGGTACATCCTTGAATACGCGGTTGAGCCTGCCCATAAATAGGCCGGGACTATCACATACCATTTGGGGTAAGCGGCCGATAAAGCAGTTGCTGTGGCAAACGATGATGAACTATGCCCCGATGGAAAAGAGTAATTCCCCGGGCGATAAACGGGTGTGATATTGATATTCTGGATGAATGGCCGCGGCCGCTTTACCAGCACTTTGATAAGTTGGGTTAACCCGGCAGAGATAGCTGTGCTACTGGCCACGTACAGCGCATTTTGCCGCATCTCCTTATTGTTGCCGACGATGCCACCAACCAGCAAGCCTGCCGGTATACCAATATTACCGTATTCCAGGTGATTGCTCATAAACAGGAAAAAGCCGGTTTGGGCCGGGGTACGGTGTTCCTGTAAATCTATCATGATGGCATCATCAAATCGTGGGGTACGTAACTGGGCGGTGGCGGTGTTAATATGCAGGCATAAAAGCAGTTGCCATGAAAGCGCAATGACCAAAAATCTGAAACATGAATACCTGCGCACTGCCATTTTTAGTTTTAAGGATTTGTATTGCCCCAATATAGGGCTATTTACAACGAATTATTTAGCTGGCTTATCTTTTCATCGACACAAAACTCTCGCTTACCGACACATGGTATGTCACTTTCCTGATACATTTTACTTTTGAGTCGTTAACCAGCATCACAAAATATAAACTAAAAAGATTAAAATCATGGAACGTAAAAATTTTTTAAAAAGCCTGATGATCGGCGCAGTGTCTACATCGGTATTGGTTGAAGCCTGCAAAAAAGACTCAACTGTTACCACCAGCAGTACATCAGGCACCACTTCGTCGTCGGGCAGTTCATCCGGGTCAAGTTCCAGCTCAGGCACCTGCAGTGTGATTGAAACTGAAACCGAGGGGCCTTATCCAACCCATTCACCGGCATCATATGTGCGGAGTGATATTACCAGCGACCGTACCGGTTATAAAATGACAGTTAATATTACTGTTAACAACAGCAATAACAGTTGCAATGCCTTATCGGGCGCGCTGGTTGATATCTGGCACTGCGATGCCGAAGGTAATTATTCGGAGTATGGCGGCAGCGGCTCACAATCTACCAATTACACTTCGGTGCATTTTTTACGTGGCAGGCAAACTACCGATGCTAATGGCCTGGTTTCTTTTACCTCTATCTTCCCGGGTTGGTATACCGGCCGTGCCACACATATTCACGTGCATATATACAATTCGGCAGGTACATCACTAAAGGTTACACAAATAGCTTTTCCTGAAGGAACAGGCACGGCTTTAGCTACTGTGGCAGGCTATAGTAAAGGAATGAGCGGTTATACCTATAACGCTACCGATGGCGTGTTCAGCGATGGCTATACCCTTGAACTGGCCACCATAACCGGCAGCAAAACTGCCGGCTTTGTATTATCAATCAGCATGAGCGTACCTGCTTAACCAGAAATAACATGGACACCCGCGTAATTACACTTTGCTATCGAAAAATTATCGATTTAAACTCAGCCAAACAATGGGATAAGGTAGTGTTTGAGGCATCGTACCTGGAGTTTAAAATGCAGGCCCAAAACTATAGCCACGATACCGCTTTTACCAGTTATGCCGACCTGCTAAAACACGTGCCAAAGGCCCAAAGGCTTGCCGGTATGGTTACCCCGGCTATAACCGGGTATTTGCAGCAGTTAGGTGGTATAGTGCCCGATGTGCTTAATAACGTGGGTAAGCGTTTTTTAAAGTTCAATAAATTTCAGTTCGAGGTCATCAACTCTGATATTAACGACAAAGCCCGGCACCAGGTGGCAGTTAATTTTTATACAGAGGCACTGGTTTGGCACGATACCGTTGCCGATTTTTTACTGGTAGCCGATTACCGGCCCGATGCAATGGGCGATGAAGAAGTGTTGAGCAACCTGTTCAAACTGCCGCCATACGTAAATATTCATTCACTCCAAAAGTTACAACAACATGGAAAAGACCTCACCCGGGCAGATTCACCTTGCTGATCAGCGGGTAATTACCCAAAATAATACCTTCAGGCGGTGCAGCACTTTTAATTACGATGGGCATTTTAATGAGCATCGTAAGGCTTTTGGCCCCCTGCGTGTATTTAACGATGAGATTTTGGCCGCCGCTAAATCAATTACCATACAGGTACAAAACGCCTGCTATTTTGTAACGGTGCCCGTAACCGGCGCCCTGCTTGTTGAGGATGCCGAAGGGAAAAGCACGGTAGTTGATGTAGGTGAGGTTTATATAAATTATGCAAACAGCGGCGATATTTTAACTTTAAATAACCCATACCCAAATGATTGGGTTAACTTTTTGCAGCTGCAGATAGGCGCTGATACAGAAGTGTTCCCGTTTTTTAAGCAAACTTTTAACTTTGATTTTGAGGGCAGGCAAAATGAATTGATAAGTATTATCCCTACTTTATTCAGGCTGCCTTTTAACCTGCACATCGGCCGGTTTAATGGCCGCGCTGATGCGTTTTATCGCCTGAAAACTCCTGGCTCATTGTTTTATGCGTTTGTAATTGCCGGCGCCTTTGAGCTACAAGGCCGCCTGATGCACGAACGCGACGGCCTTGCTCTGTGGGGCCTGCTAGAAGTGGATATGGAAGCTTTAAGCAATAGCGCAGTGATGCTGGTTTTGGAGATGGAGGGATAAAAAGGGCTGCCGGGTATTTGAATATCCGAAATCTTTCGCGCCACTTCAAGGTCTTACGATGTAACCGCGTCTTTTGAATCGCATCAATTAATAAAACCTGTTGTCGAACGAACCGGGGTGGGAATTGAGCGCCGGAGTGAGGAGTAATGTTCGACGATATGCTATACAACGGTGCCAAGTGCATGGAAATCCTCGAAGATTTCTCTTTCGCTCCCCTCTATTCCCCCGCAAGCTCTATCGAGATGACAATTTTTCTTTGTTAAAAAGATGTGTCCACACCTTGTTCATAGGGACTACATTTACTGATAATAATGCTGTGAAAGCTTGACCGTGTTTTGCAAGCAAAAAAGGCGCATCGAGATAACTCATGCGCCTTTTTGGATTTTCCTTTTTTTAGTTAAATTATTCTTTAATGGCTGCGTCTTTTTCGGTTTTACCGTCGTTAAATGCCTTTAACCCCTGGCCCATGCCGCGCATAAGCTCAGGGATTTTTTTGCCGCCAAATAATAACAATACTGCAATAATGATGAGTATTATTTCAGGTGCTCCTAATCCCATAATTAAGTTTTTTTGATGAATGTTTTAATTACTAATCCTTTATTAACCTAAAAGTACCAAAGCCACATATTATTGGAGACATTGTATCGGTGAGGTGCTGATTTGTGCCGATGAATCGGTTCTCCCCGGGACCCCCGATGTTTAATATTTATATGCAGATATAGTAACCAGCTATAAACTGTATTTATGAATAAAGACAACTTTTAACTTTACGTATTTGCTTTAAGCTTAAGCCGGTAGTTTTTTAACCCAAACAAAAGCCAGGCAACACTTAAGTTCCTGGCTTTTACTTGGGCTATGATGGTGTTTTTTGGGTGGAATTTTTATGGCTTGGCTATCTCCAACACAACGCGGCCGTCAATTTTACCGGCTTTCATATCATCAAATACTGTGTTGATATCCTCTAATTTAGCGGCATGCACGGTTGCCTTAACCTTGCCTTCAACTGCAAACGCAATAGCTTCTTCCATATCTTTACGGGTACCAACTATTGATCCTCTTACGGTATAGCGGTTAAGCACGGTTTCAAATATCGGCAAATCAAAGGCGCCTTTAGGCAAGCCGTTCAGCGCGATAGTACCCTTGCGGCGCAGCGCCGATATGCCCTGGCTGAAAGCTATTGGTGATACTGCAGTTACCAATACCCCATGCATTCCCCCGGTTTCTTTTTGCAGATACGCGCCGGGATCCTGCTCTTTGGAGTTAACAACCAGTTCGGCTCCCAGCTTTTTTGCAAGTTCCAGTTTATCATCGGCAACATCAATTGCAGCCACATGCATGCCCATAGCTTTGGCATATTGTACGGCAAGGTGCCCTAAGCCGCCAATGCCGGATATAGCAACCCATTCGCCTGGCTTAACTTCAGTTTCTTTTAGTCCTTTATACACAGTAACACCGGCACAAATAATTGGCGCCATCTTGGTAAAATTGATCCCCGCCGGAAAGTGAGCCACATAACGCGGATCGGCCAGAACATATTCGGCAAAGCCGCCATCTACACTGTAGCCGCCATTTTGCTGTGTTCCGCAAAGTGTTTCCCAGCCTGTAATACAAAACTCGCAGCAGCCGCAGGCACTGTAAAGCCATGGTACGCCTACAATATCGCCTTCTTTTACGTTTTTAACATCGGCGCCTATTGCTACCACATAGCCAATAGCCTCGTGGCCCGGTATAAGGGGCAGTTTTGGTTTTACCGRCCAGTCGCCATTGCAGGCGTGTAAATCGGTATGGCAAACACCACATGAAATTACTTTAACCAGTATCTGGTTGGCGTTCGGGGTTTTAACCTCCACATCTTCAATTTGTAATGGTGCGCCAAACTCACGTATCACGGCGGCTTTCATTTTTTGAGGAATCATAAATATAAATTATATGGTGAAGGCAATGAGCATTAACGCATGAAGCGCTATGCTTGCAGCAAACAGGGTAAGCAGGGTTTTAATGCCGGCGCCGCCCATGCCGGCTATAATATTGGCAAAAAATAAGGTTAAGGTCACAACCAAAACAAGTACTGGCGCATTAAAGTAATATATTAAAATGGCGGGTACCGGCAGAAAAAAAACGCCCTGAAAAACCAGTGATACCAAAAACCATAATGTTTTGTTGTCGGTTTGGCTGTTAACAAAAGTGTTCCATTTGTTAGCTAAGTCATTGGTGTTTTTTTCTGTAGTTGGTTGGGCGGTCCATTGGACACGGGTACTCATTGTAGTTTCCATGATTCAATTGATTTTTATACCGCAAATATCCCTGGAATTAACAGGGTGCACCATGACAACAGGCACCCCAAAAAGTGATGATCGTCACATCAAGGGTGTTTGGAGGAAATAAAAAGRAGGGGGGGGAATGTGCGATTCCTTGCCATCTGCACACATCCTTTAGATAAAAGAAATTGTCATTTCGATAGAGCGGGTCGGAAAGAGCAGGGCGCGAAAGAGAAACTACCTCTTGAGCGTAGCGAAAAATCCCAGACGCCCTGCAATTCGATAGGTTTTTGGGATTGCAGGGCGTCTAGGATTTCTCCTCACCCCACCGCTCTATTCCCCCTCTGGGCTCGTTCGAAATGACATTTTTGTTGAACTAAAAAGATGCGGGAACAAGTTAGCCGATGGGGAGGAAATTAAAAAAAATTCGATAGAATTACTTAAACTGATTTTTTCAGACGCCCCTGCAAGCTCCGGTAATATTGTTTAACAGCGATGCGAAAAATGTCATATAACAGGGTGTATATTAAGATGATAACAGGGATAAAAAAGCAATAAAAATGCAGCCAGCGAAAAATATAGGCACCAGCCAAAGCTCCGCACATAAAGAAAAAAATAATAGCCACCCGTAGTTTTATTTTAACTTTTAGGGCCGTCCTGTCTTCTGTTTTATGGCGTAAAAACTGGGCAAGTTCAATCCCCAGGTCGGTAAATGTACCAGTAAGGTGTGTGGTGCGTACAACCGAGCCAGAAACCATTGATACCAGCGCGTTTTGCAGGCCCATGGCAAACAGCAGGCTACCGGCAAATATCTCTTTGCCTACTAAGCTATGATCGTACCGGTAGCCAAACACGGCTACACTGAGCAGTATGGTTGTTTCAATTAAAATAGGGATTACATAAGAGTACTGTTGGTTTTTGCCGATGCGGGAAACAATAAAGCTTGATACAAAGGCCCCGGCTAAAAAAAGGAACATCCATAGGGCAATTACTCTGGCTGTTTGCCAATTTTGCAGGGCAATTTGCTCTGCAAACAATGCCGCGTGGCCGGTTACATTGGTGGTAAGTACGCTAAACCCAAGAAACCCGGCCGCATTTACAAAACCCGCCGTAAGCCCGAGCAGCGAAGCCAGCTTTACGTTGTGATTATACGTTCTTTTGGTACCCAGGTGTCTCAGCATTCGTTATAGATAAGTCGTAAGTAATTAGTTTTAAGTCATAAGCCTAAATTGCCATTTTTGATTTAGAACCTGAGCCTTTCGACAAATATTATTGTTAAGTCTAAAAGGATGTGGTCTTAAGCTTTGAGCCTGAATTGCCATGTTTGGCTTAGAACTTAAAACTTTCGACTAAGGACTATCCTAAGGGCAATTGGTTATTCCCTGCGATTGTTTGGCAGGGCTTAAGTAGGGGATATTTAAACCTAATCCGCGCAACACAAACCACAAACCTAAACAAACCATAAGGTAAGGCATGGCCATATTAATGCGGCGGCGTACCTGTGGGCCAATAAAACCCATGCTTACTGTAGCCAGCAGCATTAACGGGAAAGTGCCCACCCCGAACCAAAACATATATTGGGCAGATGAATAGGCAGAGTCGGTATTTACGGCGCTGATAAGTGCAAGATAAACAAAGCCGCAGGGCAGGAAACCGTTGAGTAAACCCACTGCGAAATGGCCTGCCTTATGTTTCAGCGCGAAACCGATAAGCTTATTGATTGGCGTCAACATTTTGGGCATCAGCTTACTTTGACTGAACCTGACTTTAAACATACGCGAAAAACCCGCCATGATAATTAATATGCCGCTAATTACAGCCACACTTTGCTGTAAGCCGGCCAGCCAAAGCTGTCTGCCCAATAAGCCAATCAGAAAGCCCAGCAGGGTATAGGTTATAACGCGCCCGGCATTGTAAACAAATTTATCAACTACCACCATCCACCATCGCGAATGAAAGGATGGTACCGCAAAAGCAAGCGGTCCGCACATACCAATGCAGTGTACACTGCCAAACAGGCCAATAAAAAGGGCTACCTGGTTACTACTCATTCTATATCCACCTCCTTTTCGTACAGGTACGCTTTGCGGTTGCTTTGCCACTCCAGTACAATATGCCAGCGGCCTTTAACAAGGGACGTAGCAGATACGTTGGCAACCCTGTCAAGTTCGGTGTTTATGGGGAAGGTTTTATCAAGCGCCTGGCTGGAGGGGCGTATAAATTTAACGCTACCTGTTGCAGGTGCTGTAAATGCAATACTGACCTGTTTGCCGTTTACCCGGATTGCAGGCTGGGCATGGTCGGTAACAACCTGCTTTTCTTTTGCATAATCTTTATCAAAGTTTAGCCCTTTTTCATAATAATGGTGGTCATATTCATCGGCCGGTAAAGCAAACATCCGTACACACATAAATATGATAAACAGCATGAACATGGCCATGCCTGCAACTATTCCTTTTCCCCAATTCATATTCTTAGTCATTTGATGGCCCTACAAATGCTGTACTGACCGTTTGGATTACTTTGTTATTTAATAACAGGTTGATTTTAACATCCGTTTTTGCCGACTTGATATGCGAAGCCGGAATCATCAGGAAGAATACGGTTTTAACAGATGCGCCCGCCGCAATTTTGCCCGGTGCCTGGATATATTTAATTTTTATAGCCGGATCATTGGGCTGTATCACGATATCGCGGCTTTGGTTTGATTTATTGATTACCTCGGCATTATAAATATTACTTATCAAGCCGCCCTTTTGTTCCTGGTACAGCATGCCTGCACTGCGCATAACCGCCAGGTCCATATCGCCCCTGCTAAAAATGAAATAACAAAGCACCGTCATCATCACCACAATAATCCCGCTATAGCCCATCATCCTGCCGGTAAATGCCGGCTTTTGCTGTTTGTGGATCATATTTTCCGAGTAAAACCCTACCAGGTTCAATGGCTTATGAATCTTTTCCATTACCTCGTTGCATACATCAATACAGGCGGTACAATTAATGCACTCCATTTGTGTGCCCTGCCTGATATCGATACCCGTAGGGCAAACCGCTACGCATAGGCCACAATCTACACAATCGCCTTTTGCGCTGTTATCGCTTGTTTTTGAAAGCTTTCCTCTTGGCTCTCCGCGAACCTCATCATAAGCTACTACCAGGGTGTCCCTATCTAACAGCACACCTTGCAGGCGTCCGTATGGGCATACCACCGTGCAAACCAGCTCCCTTACCTGGCTGTAAACCAGGTAAAAAATAATTGTAAAAACCCAGATGCTTAAAAAGCCAACCAGGTGCAATTGCACCGGCTCGGTTATTATTTTAAACAGCACATCACTGCCTACAAGGTAAGCTAAAAAGGTGTTGGCTATCAGGAACGAGAATATAATGAACAGCAAATGCTTGCCGCTTTTTTTGAGTATTTTCTCCCTGGTCCAGGGGCCTGCATCTAATTTTTTTTGTTTGCTGCCATCACCCTCAATCCAGTTTTCAATCTTTCTGAAAAACATTTCCATAAAGATGGTTTGCGGGCAAATCCAGCCGCAAAAAACACGGCCGAAAGCGATGGTAAACAACACTACGCAAACCACAAATACAAGTGATGCCAAAACAAACAAGAAGATATCCTGGGGCCAGAAAACCTGCCCCAGGATAACAAAATGCCTTTCCACAAAATTCAGCAGCAACAATGGCTGCCCGTTGATCCTGATAAGCGGCCCTGCAAAAAATAGTAGCAGGTAGGCATAACTAATCCATGAACGCCATTTATATAATTTCCCTTTGCGGATTAGCGGGTATATCCATTTGCGCTTATTCGTCTCTTTCGCTACCAGTAATCCGTCCATGATTATTTATTTGCTGCAAGTTTATCGTCTGTATCGGCCTCTTTTGTGCCTTGCGGCTCTTTTGCGCCTGCGGGGTGAGTACCATGTAATGATTTAACGTAGTTGGCCACATCGGCAATTTGCTTTGGCGATAATTGTTTTTCCCAGGTAGGCATACCTTTGGCAAGTACACCGTATTTAATGGTTTTAAACAAATCGTTTATTTTGTTACCGTGAAGCCAAAAATCGTCTGTAAGGTTGGGGCCAACATTTCCCTGCGCATGATCGCCGTGGCAGGCAACGCAGTTGGTTTTAAATATACCCTCGCCAGATGCAATTACTGCCGGATCTTTCACCAGTTTTACAGTGTTTTCATCTACCCGGTTGGCAGCTTTGCTCAGGTATGCCTTTTTTTCGATGTCGGCCTGCGCCATTTCTGTTTTATACTCGGCATATTGCAACTGCCCGGTTTTAAATACATGGTAGTTAAGCAGGTAGCCTATCCCAAAAACAATAGAGCCATAAAACAAGTACATAAACCAGCCCGGTATTGGGTTGTCAAGTTCCTGTATGCCATCGTAATCATGCTGTATAAGGAGTTCGTGTTCTTCCTCCAGGGGCCTGAGTGAAAGAAGCTTTTGCCAAACTTCTGCTTTTGGTTTTTTGCTCTTCTTTTCCTTAACGGGGTTCATTTGCGCGGCTATCTCGGCATCTGATAATCCCTGCTGTTTAAGCATTACGCGTGCTAAAACATTAAATGTTTTCACCAGCACCATCATAGCTATTAAAAAAAGCAGCAGCATACCAACAATAACACCATAGGCAATATAATTCATTACATCACCCGGAATAAGGCCGTCGCTTGCCATGGCAGGCTGAATAACTAAAACAAATGCTGATATTAATATAATGCGGTGGTACTTCATGATTGAAAAGGTTGTTGATCTGTTAAACTATCTTTTAATGGCAAATCGCTCATATATTGAACATGTGGCTTCCGGATGCGAATGAGCATGATGGTTACTACAATAAAAAACACAAAGAATATCCCCAACGAGAAAAGCAGGTATGCCTGGTTTGCGTTGATGTTTTCTGTAAATTGCTTAAACATGGTGGTGATTATTTATTGGCGGTTTTGTTTGCTTTAATATCTGTTCCTAACCGTTGCAGGTATGCAATTACGGCGATGATTTCCTTGTTGCTTTTAACTTTGATATGGTCGGCATAAAGGTTGTCCCTGATATCTTTTTCCTGTTTTTCAAGGTCCTGGTTGGCTATGTTTTCATAACCTGCCGGATACGGTACACCCAGTATGCGCATAGCATGTATTTTTGCACGGGTTGATGTAGTATCCAGGTCTTGCGTTTTCAGCCAGTCATAATTAGGCATGATACTTTTATCTGACATCGTGCGCGGGTCCATCAGGTGTTTGTAATGCCAGGCATTACTGAACTTTTGACCCTCGCGGGCCAGGTCAGGTCCGGTACGTTTTGATCCCCATAAAAACGGGTGGTCGTACACAAATTCGCCGGCCTTACTGTATTCCCCATAACGTTCGGTTTCAGATCTGAACGGCCTGACAGTTTGAGAGTGACAGTTAGAACAACCCTCGCGGATATACAAATCGCGGCCCTGGAGCTCAAGTGGAGTATAAGGTTTTACAGAGGCAATGGTAGGTATATTGGAGGATATGGTTAAGGTAGGCATCAGTTCAATAAAGGTGCCTACAAGGATAACCAACAGGGCAGCAATAAGCATTTGAATGGGCTTACGCTCCAGCCGGCGGTGCCAGCTGGTTTCCAGGGCAATTGTATGAACAGGTTCAAGCGGCATGGCCTGCGCTGCTTCATTGGCTACCAGTTTGCCTTGTAACGCTGTACGGGTAAGGTTATAAGCCATAACTATTACGCCCAATAAGTACATAGCCCCGCCTGCAGAGCGCATCATGTGCATTGGTAAAATTTGCAGGGTAGTTTCCAAAAAGTTTGGATATTTCAGCATGCCTTCGGCGGTAAACTCTTTCAACATTAAGCTTTGTGTAAAACCGGCCCAGTACATTGGTATGGCGTAAAAAAGGATACCCAGTGTGCCTATCCAGAAGTGGAAGGAAGCCATTTTTTTAGAGAATAGCTCTGTTTTATAAATACGTGGGATTAACCAGTAAAGGATAGCAAAGGTTAAAAAACCATTCCAGCCTAATGCGCCAACGTGCACGTGCGCGATGATCCAATCGCTGAAGTGGGCAATGCCGTTTACCTGTTTAAGGGAAAGCATTGGGCCTTCAAATGTGGCCATACCGTAGGCGGTTAAGCCTACCACCATGAATTTCAGGATCACATCGTCCCTTACCTTATCCCATGAACCGCGCAGGGTTAACAAGCCATTGATCATACCGCCCCAGCTTGGTGCTATCAGCATAATAGAAAAAGCTACACCTAATGATTGTGCCCAGCCTGGTAAGGTGGTATATAAAAGGTGGTGAGGACCGGCCCAGATATATATAAATATAAGCGCCCAAAAGTGTAGGATACTTAGTTTATAGGAGTAAATGGGGCGGTTGGCCATTTTGGGTAAAAAGTAATACATCATACCCAGGTAAGGGGTGGTCAGGAAAAATGCAACAGCATTGTGGCCATACCACCATTGCACCAATGCATCCTGAACGCCGGCATAAACCATATAGCTTTTAAAGCCCGATACAGGTAACTCAAATGAGTTTACAATATGTAATACTGCTATGGTAACAAACGTGGCTATGTAAAACCAGATGGCTACGTATAAATGCCTTTCGCGGCGTTTAAATATAGTGCCAAACATGTTCCAGCCAAACACAACCCAAATTACGGTGATGGCAATATCTATAGGCCATTCCAGTTCGGCATATTCATGTGATGTGGTTAAACCTAAGGGAAGTGTAATTACTGCCGATAAAATAATCAGCTGCCAGCCCCAGAAATGGATTTGGCTAAGTACATCGCTAAACATCCTTGCTTTGAGCAGGCGTTGCAACGAGTAATAAACGCCCATAAAAATGGCATTGCCCACAAAGGCAAATATTACCGCGTTGGTGTGTAACGGGCGGATACGACCGTAGGTAGTGTACTGGTTACCCATGTTGGCGGCCGGATGATAAAGCTGAATGGCTACAATTAAGCCTACAGTCATGCCGATTATCCCCCAGATTACGGTAGCGATACCAAAATTCCGGACGATTTTGTTGTCATAGTAAAATTTTTCGGGCTGCATAAAATGTTGTCTTTTTATGGGTGTAAAACTATTGAAGTACGATGGGCGACAGAATGATGACAGTTGGCTTTAAATATGATTAGCATCACTTTTTGTCTGCTTCAGCATCGTCATCATCAAGCAGGATACGCATGGAGGGTGTGTACAGATCATCATTTTGACCGCTACGCTGCGCCCAAAAAAAGGCGGCTAAAAATATCAGCGCAAGCAAAACACTGCAGCCAATTAAAAAATAAATGATGTTCATATGAGTTTTCGTTTTTTGGCGGCAAAATGGGTTGCCAGCGTGGTAAATGAAATAATGGTAACCGTACTCAAAGGCATTAATATGGCAGCTATTAACGGCGATAGGTGGCCGGTAACTGCATAGCTAAGCCCGATGATATTGTATGTAAGAGAGATGAGGAACGACAGGCGGATAACGTTTACCGTATCCCTGGCAAAGCGAAGAAATGACGGCAGTTTGTTAAATGATTTTCCATCTAAAATGGCATCACAGCCCGGCGAAAAATTGTTTACATCGTCTGTAACTGCTATGCCAACATCACTTTGTTTTAATGCGCCTGAGTCATTTAACCCATCGCCCAGCATTAAAACCTGTTTCCCTTTTTGTTGAAGTGCTTGTATAAAATCCAGCTTGTCCTGGGGTGATTGGTTAAAATGCATGGCTTTATCAGCCTTAAAAAATTGCACAAGATCTGTACGTTCATGATCATGATCGCCTGACAGCAAAAACAGGCCATAAATTTTACTTAATAAGCTGATGTTTTCCATCCCCTTCCTGTATTCCTGGGCAAATTGAAAATACCCCAGGTAATGGTTGTTGACCATAATATGTACGCTGGTATTACGCACGCCCTCGGCAAAGCCAAATACGAAGGCGCCGCTACCCATGCGTAAAGTATTGCTTTCTACACTTGCCGTAATTCCCTTACCGGGAATCTCTTTATAATCTGTTACCGGAAGTTTTTTGTAGTTGCCTAAAAATTGACAGATCATCCGGCTTAGGGGATGTATCGAGTTGTGGCAGGCACTATATATCAGTTGCTTTTGTTTTTCGGTAAGCTGGCCTTGTATTACCACGCTTTTGCTGTTACCAGTTGATATAGTGCCGGTTTTATCCATTACAATGGTGTCAATGGCTGCCAGCTGTTCAACAATCCGGGTGTTTTTAAGGTAAAAAAGGTTTCTGTCAAATATACTTAGTGCCGCGGCCATGGTAAATGGTGTACTTAGCGCAAGGGCGCAGGGGCAGGCAATAATAAGTACTGCGGTAAAGGCATCAATGCCGCGGCGGTAATCGTTAAATAACCAGGCCAATAATGATCCAAATGCTATAACCAGGAGCACAACGGTAAAGTACTTACTTATGGTCTCGCTAAAAGTTTTTACCCGACTGTCCTGTTTCCGGGTAAAAGCCTCGTTATTCCAAAGTTGGGTAAGGTAACTTTGCGATACCGGCTTTACTACTTCAAGCTCAATAGCATCGCCCGTTTGCCTGCCGCCTGCGTAAATGATTTCGCCCCATGTTTTGTTTACGGGGATTGCCTCGCCGGTAACAAAGCTAAAATCAATGAGTGCATCCCCTTTTAGCAGGATGGCATCTGCCGGGATAATCTCATTATGCCGTATCAATATGCGTTGGCCGGTAACAATTTTTGAGAGAGGGATAGACTTTTCTGTATCGCCCGTTAATACCTGCACGGCAACCGGGAAAAATGAGCGGTAATCACGCTCGAACGAGATATGGTGATATGTTTTTTGCTGTACAAATTTACCCACCAGCAAAAAGAAAACCAGGCCGCAAAGCGTATCGGCATACCCGGCACCCGTGTGGGCCAATACTTCGGTTACTGTGCGAATAAAAAGAACGGCAATACCCAGCGCCAGCGGAAAATCGATATTAAGTATCCTGGCTTTTAAATTTTTAAATGCAGAAACAAAGTAATCCCTGCCGCAAAAAAACACCACGGGCAATGTGAAAACAATGTTTAGATAGCCAAAAAAGTGTTTAAAAGTTTGCTCAAAGGCCGATAGGCCAAAGTATTCAGGAAAGCTTAGCAACATAACATTGCCAAAGCAAAAACCGGCAACCGCGATTTTTTGAACCAGATTTCCTTTATTGGCCGAATTTTGCTTTTTAATAACATCCTGCAGGCTGATTAATGGTTCGTAACCGATATCATAAAGTAACTCTACCAATTGCTGCAGGCTGCAAATGCGATGATCAAAACGTACTATTAATTGCTTTTTTATAAAATCGACCCTGGAGTAATGGATGGCCGGGTTAAACCTGTTTAATTGTTCAAGCAGCCACAAACACGAACTGCAATGAATGTGGGGTATATACAAAGTGATGATAGTGATATGATCATCAGTATAATCCAACAAGTCGTTAACTATGGATGGTTCGCTTAAATAATCAAACCGTCTGGTTACCCGTGCGCGGGTTGCACCCGGATGGTCATTGTAATTGTAATAACTCCCAAGGCCATTACCCGCCAATATCTGGTAAACACTTTTACAGCCCTGGCAGCAAAACTGTTTTTCATCGGCTGTAAATGAGGTGGTTAAACACTCGTCTCCGCAATGGTAGCATGATGTTTTAACAAGAATTGTGTCGTTCGTCATCTTTTTATTCTGGTTTACCAAAAGTCCATTTAAAGGGTGGGAGTATTAATGATGGACGTTATAGGCTAATGTGACCCTCGTCATTTTTTGGAGGTATGAATGCCAATAGATTTGTAATTGATGAACAGGCCGGAAACTTTTGATGTCAGGATGATTGATCCTGGCACAATGCACATTGGTATTTTTGAAAAGCTAAGTGCGATGGAGATCGGTCAGTCGGTAGTGATCATTCACGATCAGAATCTGAGGCCACTTTATTTTCGTTTGCAGGCCGAATACAGGCATGCGCTCGGCTGGGAAACACTGGATGATGGTCCCGAAGCCTGGCGTGTTCAACTCACCAGGAAAGTAACCGGAGCAAATAGTGAAACCATTGGCGATATGGTGTCCCGCGATTACCGAAACGCCGCAGTATTTAAAAAATTGGATGTGGATTTCAGCTGCGACGGAAAAAGGACGTTGGAGCAGGCTTGCACAGGCAGTCATTTAAATATAGACGACCTGCGTATGCAGCTTGAGATGTGTTTAACCCAACCTGCAGTACAAACCATAAACTTATTAAGTTGGGCTCCGGCATTTTTATGCCGTTACCTGGTTAATCTTAATCATCAATACATCAAAATAAACACCCCTTTCATCGCCGAACTGGCCCAAAAAGTTGCTGTTGGTTATAAAGACAGCCATCCGCAGGTTGGCCGGGTTAGTACTCTTTTTTTTAATGCCGGCGAAATTATGATGCGCGATATCCTGACGGAAGAGGAGTCGCTGTTTCCCGACATTGTTAAGCTATCGGAGTGTTATAATAAAGGTTGCGTGCCTGCAAAGGATGCAACAGACGATATTTTAACCACCTTTTATAGTATGATGGCAACACATGAAAAAATAGCGGCTGATTTTCGCCTTATCAGGCAGTTAACCAATAATTACCAGGTGCCGCGTTACGTTTCTTCATCCTATAATATTTTGTATAAACTTCTGCAGGAATATGAAGATGACCTGCTATTCAATTTCCACCTTGAAAATAATTTACTTTTCCCTAAAGTTATAACCATTCGCGATAAAATGAGGGCAATGCAAATTTCTCACTGATAAGCTGTTGTAAGCTAATGTTAAATTAAGTTCTGTTTTTTAAATATAAAAAAATAATGATTCACACATTTCATATCCCGGTTTTGGGTCTTGGGTACTCCATTGATACCCCGTTAAAGGTTGCCCGTTATGGCATATCGTCTGTTATTTCTATCGTAGACGATGAATTGATTGAAAGAATGCGGGCTTACCACTGTCATCTAAATGATGAACCTTACATAGCTATAACAAAAAAAGAAGCCGATTACCGGGCAAAACGGATTACCGCCTACCTTGACCTGGTGAACTTGCTTGTTACCCGCCAGTTTGATCATTTGCGCAATATGGATTTTGATAAAGGAAATGACCTGTGCAGGTATTTTGAGTTGCTTCCCGAGCAATCGAGGCTGCGGCAGGGTTATGATCTGATGCTGGATTATCCGGAAGGCGCGCAAAAAAGAGTATTCCAGCGAAGGCTAGTTAAAGAGATGAAGCCCGGAAGCATTGATGTAAACATCATGTCGAAACTTGATAAAATGAACTATACTGCCAATGGCGATTATACAGGTGATACCTTTACAGATGCCTTGGCAGCGCTGCGCGGTTTCGCAGAAAGTAAGCTTCATTCGTCAATTATTTTATCAGCAGGTATGAACCCTCGCCTGTACAGCTACCTGGAGGCTTTTCCCGGTTTTTTCCCTGACAATGAAGGGCAGCTGTTGAAAAAGGTTGTTTTAAAGGTGAGCGATTTTCGGTCGGCGTTTATCCAGGCCAAGTTTTTGGTAAAAAAAGGACTATGGGTATCCGAGTTCAGGATAGAATCGGGCCTTAACTGTGGCGGTCACGCGTTTGCCACCGAAGGCTTTTTACTTGGCCCTATATTAGAAGAGTTTAAGCAAAAAAGGCAGGAGATGCTCGACGAGCTGTTTAGTACTTACCAGGCTGTATTATTACAAAGAGGAATAGTGATTGCACACGCCCCAAAGCAAAAGCTTACGGTACAGGGCGGCATTGGCACCGCAGATGAAAACCAGTTTTTGTTAAACCACTATGATATGGACGGCACAGGGTGGGGGAGTCCTTTTTTATTGGTACCGGAAGTAACCAATGTTGATGACAATACACTTGCCCAACTGGAAACCGCTACGGAAGAGGATTTCTATTTAAGCGGATCATCACCCCTGGGCATTCAATTCAACAATTTTAAAAAGAGCACTTCTGAAGAATTGCGGTTGAGCAGGCTTGAAAGAGGGCGCCCTGGAAGCCCCTGTACTAAAAAGTACCTGGTAAGCAATACCGAGTTTACCGAAACACCTATTTGTACCGCATCAAGAGAATACCAGCACCTGAAAATAGAACAATTGCAAACCCTGGGGCTTGCGGCAGATGAATACGAACAACAATACAAGGCAGTAACCGAAAAAATATGCCTTTGCGAGGGCTTGTGCGCATCTGCCTACATCAAATATAATTTATTAAAGCCACGGGAAAACAAGGCTGTTGCCATATGCCCTGGCCCTAACCTGGCTTATTTTTCAAGAACCTATTCGTTAGATGAGATGGTGCACMATATTTACGGCGCTACAGATTTGCTTGAAAAAATAAAACGGCCGCATATGTTTATAAAGKAATTGAACCTTTATATTGATTATCTTCAAAACGATTTACAATCGCAGTTGAAAGATATTACCGAAAAAAAGAAGAAACAATTGAGTAAGTTTAAATTGCAGCTGCAGGATGGTATAGCTTATTATAAAGAGTTGTTTGCCAGTTCGGCAAATCAAACATCTGGCTTAATACAGGATTGGATAGACGATTTGAGTACATCAGAAGAGCAGTTAAGCAATATAGCCATATAGGTATAGCTTAAAGGAATATATGGGCAGCCTGGTTAGATCGGGCTGCCTTTTTTGTGCCGCGATAACACCCGCTAAGCCGATAGCCACACATTGACGACTACAAGTGTTTTTTTGAATGATTTAGAAGCATTTTTTTACAGAACAGGTAAAACCCCAACCCATGCGGGGCTTTTTACCTTAATGTAAATATCAGGGCCTTTTAGGCAATACCATAACCGGGATGGTTATATGGTGAGTTAGGTGGCTGCTTTGGCCGCGTTTAAAAAATGATGTCATTTGCTCTTTCGGGCGTTTGGCCACGGCCAGTAAGTCTGTATGTTTATTGGCTTTCAGCCACTCCCAGTCTTTTTGATGTTTGATATCGGGCACGTTGCGAAAGTATACGCCGCCACAATTCAGGTCGGTATAAAGTTTACAGATAAGCTCTTTTTCGGTGGTTTTTATATTATCGTCTGCCTGGTTACTATCCAGATGGGCAACCATCAATTCGGCATGGAAACCGTCCATCAGGTTACCAAGCTCGGCTATAGATAATATATCGCCGGCGTCCAATGTAGTGGCAAATGCCATTTTTTCAATATTGCGTATAGGTGCGTGTTCGGGTACCACCAAAACAGGAACGGTTGTCCAGTCTATTATCCTGCTGCACGCTTCGCTGATCATAAAAGACGCTAAATCATCAGTTCCAAGTGGTGCGGTAACAATCATAGCTGTTTCTGAATTGTTGATGATTTCGGTCATCACATCTACCATATCTGCACTGCCGGCATAAAACGATATCTGGGGCATATAAGATCCCGGAAAAACCCGTTTTATTAAATCAGACGCTAACGCTTCTGAAAATTCTGTGAGCCTGGTATCAATTACCGGTTCTTCGGGATATTCCTGTCCGCTTAACACCGGCTGGGCATATAATGCTGCCGGTGTTAGCTGCAAATTGTAAAGCCTTACGTTAACCTTCATCTTTTTTGCAATATGCAATGCATATTTAGCCGCATGGCCAGATTTTTCTGAAAAGTCGGTGAGTACTGCTATCGATTTCATGTAGGTCAATTTTTTAATTCAGGTACGGTTTTGCCGGTTGCTATAATTCTTTCCGCATAGGCAAACAACTTATTTTTTGTCGCCTTTAATGCAGCCATCGAGTCGGACAGGCCACCCGCCAGTGTACTGTACTTTTCAATAAACTGAAGCCCCATCGCTTCTTTTTCATTACCCACAAACGGTTTAAGAAATACGAGGAAGACCGGTATGTCGGATTTAAGATCATTGATGTTTTTTGCCTGCTTGAGTAATTCCTGTTCAAATTCTTCCTTTTTTACCACCATATCAGGCGTAAGTTTTGCGGTCTTATATTTATCAAGAATGTTGTTAAAAAAACGGATTTCATCTTCCATGAAACAAACGTCCTTCATCCAGTGGCTGGCTAAAATATATAGCTCCTGTATTTCGTCTTCTAAATCGTTATCAGGTGTTAACTTATTCATGGTGGTAATTTTTATGGAAAAAGGTGTTAAGATTTTGCAGGTATTACTAATAAAGGCAATGCAATGTACCCTGCGATTTTTTTAGTATGGCTGCCGGTAAATAGTGATGCCAGTAAACCGCGATGGTGGTGCACCATAGCCAGCATGTCAACGTTGCCGTAGTTGCATAACCAGTTAAGCCCGGTTTCGGTTAGTGCCGGTTTAATAATCAATGAAGTTGTTTTAGTATATCCTGCAATTTGTTTAACCTCCTGCTCTATCTCGGCCAGGTATATTTCTGCCTCGTCGGTATTTTCGCCTTCGTGGCAAACGTGTACCAGTTGCATGGTGGCATCCATTAAAGTTGCCAGCGGCTGGATGGCAGTAATGGTTGCAAAATCATCACCCTTATGTTTCATATCAAGCGCCACAGCAATGGTTTTAACAGGGCTAAACTTAAAGCCCGATGGTATTAGTAGCAGTGGGGTTGGCGTAGCATCAATCAGGTTACGCGCATGGTTGCCAAGCATCAGTCCGCTTAAGCCCCCGGCACCATGAGTTCCGGCAACTATTAATTCAACATGATCCTTGGCGGCCAATGATTTTATTACATCTGTGGCCGTACCTGGTTCGGCTTTAAAGTTAATGTTGGGTTTAAAATCGCCGGCTGCGTGCTGGGCTTCAAGGTCTTTTTTTAACTGCTTTAGTTCGGTTAATGCAGCTTCTTCAATAACATGGTACTCTTCCATAGGCCATACAATTACGCCGGCCTGGGGTATTTCGGCCGGGATTGTCATCGCCGTACATATTTCTATATCACTTTTTGTTTGCACGGCCAACTTATAACCAAAAATGGCGGCGTTTTTGGCGTTCTCTGAAAAATCGGTAGCAATCAATACTTTTTTCATGGCTTTAATTGTTTAATTATTTTGAGTAAAATTCAGGAAATGAGGTTGTTTAAAAAGTGATGCCCGTCACTTATTATTATGATATAGTATCGCATGGCCTAATAAATTCCAAGTATAAAAATGCTATGCATTGGTTCAATTTAATGCCCTGGGTGACCGCAATCACCTGTGTTTATGCCCGGTATCATTTATTATGAGGCTTAGTCAACAGATATTTGTTATTAATAATAGTTAGTCCCTTGGTTATGAACAAAATCTTGGTCCCTACAGATTTTTCTCCCTGCGCGGTAAATGCAAGCCATTATGCCTTGCAGCTGGCTACACGGTTGCGGGTTGGCGTACATATTTGTCACGCTATATTAATACCTGTTCAAACGCTGGCGGTCAATCCGGATACATGGGCAACCTCCGATTATTCGCACCTGGAAACTGCCACCATGGATGCCTTAAGCGTAACCGCCGGCGAAATGGAAAATGAGATGGCACATGAACTGGCTGCTAACGCCGGTAATTTTAAACCTCATGTTGATTATTCGTGCCACATGGGGTTGGTAGCTGATGTAGTTGATAGAATTGTTGATGAAAAGCGTTTATCGCTGGTTGTAATGGGGATGTCGGGTGCGGGCGAATTAAGCAGGCTGTTTATGGGGAGTAGCACCCGGTCGGTAATTGATCATGCTAAATTCCCTGTGCTGTTAGTACCGCCTAGTGTTAAATTTAAACCCGTAAAAAAAATAGCTTTTACTACCGATATGCTGACCGGAGATATTAATGTGTTAAATTCCGTGGCCGAAATAGCCAGGTATTTTAACGCCGAAATTTTGATTGCCCACATTACCAGTCCGGATAAGGACACCCGGTTGGATGATAAGCAGGTGACTGAATTTTTAAGCGAAGTAACCGGCAAAATTAATTACCCGAAAATATACTACAGAAATGTAAAAAGCGCCGACGTAGACCAGGGACTTGACTGGCTATGTAAACACGGGCAAATTGATATGATAGCTACCGTACACCGGCATCAAAATTTTATAGAGAGGATTTTTTCAGGTAGTTACACGCAGCAGCTGGCTAAACATGTTGAAATACCGTTATTGGTCTATCCGGCAATTGCTACAATAAAATAATATATTTTATCTGTCTTTGTTATCGTACAAGAAAACAGGCGAATTCCGGGTATAAGTAGCATCCGGGATTCGCCTGTTTAAGGATATCTTGTTTTAGGCACCGGCCGGTGATTGGTACAGCCTTGTTTGGCGCAACTCAAAAATATATTAGCTGACAGAATGGATAGGCGAAGCAGACAGTGGAGGTTGCCGGTTTTATTTTAATGATTTAAAATAGCTGAATATAAACCGAAGATATTTCAACCTAACTCATAACGCCGGTTAACGGTGCATTTGCCAGGATTTAAATATTCTTATTTAGCTCGTAAATCACTTATCCGCATTACATGCAGTATATCTATAAAAACGTTTTTAGGTTATTTTTAACCCTCGCTGTTTTGTTTGTTACCAATTTGCCCGGTATTGCCCAGATAAAACTGCAACAAAAAAATTATTCGCAAAAACTACTCTCCGGGTTTAAAATGCCGCCCGACTCTATCCAAACAAGTATATATTGGTATTGGATGTCGGATAATATCTCGAAACAGGGTGTTATCAAAGACCTCGAATCAATGAAGCGGGTAGGCATCAACCGGGCCTTCATTGGCAATATTGGTATCCCCGAAACTCCCTATGGCAAAGTGAAGTTATTCTCGGCCGAGTGGTGGGATATTATGCATACAGCGTTAAAAACCGCCACAAAACTCGGCATTGATATCGGGATTTTTAATGGCCCGGGATGGAGCCAGTCTGGCGGTCCATGGGTTAAGCCCGAGCAGGCCATGCGCTATCTTACATCATCGGTGAAACAGGTAAAAGGGCCCTTCTTTTTTAATGAGAAATTGAGCAAACCTACCGACCAGTTCCAGGATATTAAGCTATTAGCCTATCCTGCACCCCAGGATAATGATTTAACAATTAGTGATTTAAAGCCTGTAATTAGTGCTCAGCCTTCAGTGGGTAATATCACCAACATCATGGATGGTAATGAAAATACCGTTCTTGAACTTCCCGACAATAAAACGTTTACCGTTGATATAAAGGCCGGCACTTCATTTACCGTGCGTGGCCTAACTATTTACCCGGCTAAAACCGCCATGCGTTTTGAAGGCGACATCCAGGCCGATATCAATGGCAACTACCAAACCATTAAACATTTTGTGGTTGACAGGAGTAATAGCGAACTTAACGTGGGCTTCAGCCCCTACGGAGCAGCAGGCGTATCAATACCAGCCACTACGGCCAAAAACTTCAGAATTGTTTTTAATAACGAAAGCCAGCATAGTGCAATTGCCGAACTGAAATTATCCGCATCGCCGGTGGTTGAAAATTATATCGAGAAAACGCTGGCTAAAATGTTTCAGACACCTTTCCCTTACTGGAAAGAGTATCAATGGCCGGTGCAACCCGCCGTTGATGATGCACGTTACGTGATAGACCCGCAAAAAGTGATTGACATTTCAAAATATCTTGCGGCCGATGGTACTTTAAAATGGAACGTTCCGGCAGGTAACTGGGTAATTATGCGCAGTGGGATGACGCCTACCCAGGTAACCAATGGTCCCGCATCGCCGGAAGGCCGGGGTTTTGAAACCGACAAAATGAGCAAAAAACACATTGCCGAACATTTTAACGCCTTTCTGGGGGAGATACTGCGCCGGATACCGGCTGCCGACCGTAAGAGTTTTAAGGTAACTGTTGAAGATAGCTATGAAACCGGCGGCCAAAACTGGACAGATGGTTTAACAGATAAATTTAAATCATCATTTGGGTACGATCCAACTCCCTACATCCCGGTAATGAGCGGTAACGTGGTGGGCAGCCAGGATATGTCTGACAGGTTTTTATGGGATATGCGCCGGTTTATTGCCGACGAGGTTGCCTATCAATATGTTGCAGGTTTAAGGGATGTTAGTCACAAAAACGGCCTTACTACCTGGCTGGAAAATTATGGCCACTGGGGGTTTCCTGGCGAGTTTTTGCAGTATGGTGGCCAGTCGGACGAGGTAGGTGGTGAGTTTTGGAGTGAGGGCGACCTGGGAAATATCGAAAACAGGGCCGCATCGTCATGCGCGCATATTTATGGAAAAAATAAAGTATCGGCCGAATCATTTACCTGTGGTGGCGGCGCATATTCGCGCTACCCGGCTGTAATGAAACAGCGTGGCGACCGGTTTTTTACCGAAGGTATCAACAATACCTTACTCCATGTTTATATCGAGCAGCCCTATGAAGATAAGGTGCCCGGCGTTAACGCAGGTTTTTCCAACGAGTTTAACCGCCTTAACACCTGGTTTTACGATATGGATATGTTTACCCAATACCTTAAACGCTGTGGCTATATGTTACGCCAGGGTAAATACGTAGCTGATGTTGCCTACTTTATTGGCGAAGATGCACCTAAAATGACGGGCATCCGTGATCCTGAACTGCCCAAGGGTTATTCATTTGATTACATTAATGCCGAGATATTAAATGAACGTGCAACGGTGGTAAATGGTAAGCTGGTATTGCCCGGAGGTATGGCCTACAAAATTTTGGTGCTGCCTAAACTGGAAACCATGCGGCCGCAATTGCTCAAAAAAATAAAGGAACTGGTAGGGCAGGGGCTAACTATTTTAGGGCCGGCACCAAAACGGTCGCCTGGTTTACAAAACTATGGCCCGGCAGATGTCGAGGTTAAAAAAATAGCTGCCGAACTTTGGGGAGATATTGACGGGGAAAAAACAACAAAACATACCTATGGCAAAGGCTTGGTGATTAATGGGCTGGATATGCAGCAGGCGCTTGACCTGGTAAAGGTTATACCCGATTGTAAATTTAACAAAGCCGATGAAGCTTTGTTCATCCACCGCAAACTGGATAATGGCGATGTGTACTTTGTATCAAACCAAACCAATAAAGAAATTGATTTAAATGCTACCTTCAGGGTTCATGGAAAACAGCCCGAGCTATGGGACGCGGTAACCGGAACCGCCCGCGATTTGCCTTCATTTAAGCAAACAGGTAGCGTTACAGAGGTGCCACTTAAACTATCGGCCAATCAAAGTGCCTTCATTGTTTTTCGTAAAGACAGTAAAGCAGGTAACAAACCTAATGTTGATATTAACTTTCCCGAAGGAAAAAATGTGGTTAAATTAAATACGCCATGGACGGTTAAGTTTGACAGCAATAGATGGGGGCCTGCTAAACCGGTAGTTTTTGATAAACTTACCGACTGGACTGAAAGGGCCGAAGATAGTATCAAATATTTTTCGGGACATGCCGTATATCGTAACACCTTTAAAGCTTCTAAACCTGTAAATGGTCAGCATTTAATACTTAACCTGGGCGCTGTTACAGCAATGGCCAAGGTGAAGGTAAATGGGGTAGATGTAGGCGGCGTTTGGACAGCCCCCTATCAGGTGGATGTTACCAAAGCTATTAAACCAGGTGTAAATACCATTGACATAACAGTAGTAAATACATGGGTTAACCGCTTGATTGGCGATAGCAAGCTGCAGGCCGATCAAAGAAAAACATGGACTGTAGTAAACCCTTATAATGAAAATAGCAGGTTGCAACCATCGGGACTTACCGGGCCAGTAACTATAAGTACAATAGTTTATTGATAAGAAATTATTGCGGGGATAAAGGAAGGTTTGATATTTAAAATCAAACTTTTATTACAGGCTTGATTTTATTAAAGTGATAAGGTTTAGGCTTATAAATAGCTATCGGGTTGTTTATTCAACATGGCCCTTTAGTTTCTTTATGGTGCTAAATTAGTATTAAACCCCAGGCCCTGCAATACTGAAAAAGGGGTATATTATATGGCGCGGAATTTGTTTATGGCCTCCACTTTGTTTTGTACCTGCAGCTTGGTGTATGTATTGCGTATGTGCTTTTTAACGGTACCTGTGCTAATATCAAGTTTGTCGGCTATTTCTTTGTATTGAAGCCCCCGTGCCAGGTGGTTGAGTACTTCTACCTCCCGTTCCGTCAGGTTTTCGGTAGCCACTGCCGGTTTTGGTGGGGCATCATTAAATGAAGCAATTACCTTACGCGATATATAGGCACTCATCGGCGATCCGCCCGCCGCTATTTCTGTAATGGCGTTCCTGATCTCGCTGGCCGATGATTCTTTCAGGATGTAGCCGGTGGCACCGCTTTTAAGCGATTCAAAAATGTGGGTATTATCGTCGTTTATCGTACACATCAAAAATTCAGCCTGGGGCATCAGGGGTTTTGCCTGCCTAATGAATTCAATACCCGACATCCCCTCCAGGTTTATATCAACAATAAAGATATCCGGCTTAAGTTCGGTTATCTTTTTTAATACAATTTCGGCATTGGTGTATGACCCCATCAGGCTTACGCCGCTCATATCATGAATAATTTGTTCCAGCCCCCGCCGGTAATGTAAATTATCCTCTAACAAAATTATCTGGAGCATGCTTGTGGTAAATGTAAAACGCTAATATCCTAAAATTATCCTTGTTTAAAATACCTATTATGGCCACCACTTATAGATTTAGCTTAAGGCTGATGGAGGTGCCTTTGCCAGGTGCTGTGTCAATTTTCAAATCGGCATTTAATCTTTTTGCGCGCGCATAAATGTTACGTATGCCCATAGTTTCGTGCTTACGAACATCGGGCACAAAGCCTTTGCCATCATCCCGGATGTTGATATGCAACCGGTCTTTGTAAAGGCTAATTGCCAGGAACGCGTTTTGGGCGTTCGAGTGTTTAATAATGTTGTTTAAGGCTTCTTTCACCAGCAGGTATACTTGTCGTCGTTTTTCGCCGCTAATGGCTATGGTGCTTTCACCAACTGAAATATTTTCATGGAGTTGAATGTCGCATAAATCAAATATTTTAGTGGTTTGCTTCTGGATAAAATTTACCAGGCTGCTTACTTCATCGTTTTCAACGTCGAGGCTCCAGATAATTAATCTCACCTGGGTAGATATGTCGGTAATAGCGTCATGAATGGCATCTATTTCCTTGAAGACCGGTTGGTCGGTCACCTTCCGGCTCAGCATTTCGGTTTGTAGCTTAATACCCGATATACTTGCCCCCAAATCATCATGTACCTCGCTGCTAATGCGCTGGCGTTCGCGTTGCAGGGCAAGCGCATTTTCATAGTCCTTTTTTTGTAATCCGATGATAGACAGGTAGTATTTTCGTACCAGCAAAAAAGCCAAAACGATAATGCCTATTACGGCTATGGCCTGTAACCAAAGCTGCTGGTACCATAGCGGCATTACGGTAAATTGAAACATAAGTGGCTTGCTTAATTGGTTAAACCTATCGGCAACCACCGCTTCTAATTCATATTGGCCAGGCGGCAGCAGGTCAAACCGTTTTTCGCCCGATGGAGCCGTACTCCAATTTTTATCAATGTCCTTAAGCCTGAACCTGTATTGTATTTTACCCATGCTTTTGTACGATAGGGCAACACAATTAAACACAGCCGGCTGGCCATACGTAAAGTTTTTTTGTTTTCCCGGTATACCATCATCAATCAGTATTGGCCTTGGCAGGTTGGTATGCCATAAATTTTGAGTAACAGCAATTCCCTGATCGGTAGCTATATAATAATCGCTTCCGTAGCGGACTACATCCGCAACATTATCTGATGGCAACCCATTGCTGGTATTTAACTGGCTTACCCGGTAGGTTTTGTAATTATTGCTAAAATTAATGATACTTACACCATTGGCTGTGCATGCCCATAGGGTATTGGCATCCGTCCATACAAGTTTGCGGATGTTGCCGGATGAAATAATAGGGGTGTTAAACTGCTTAACGCCCTTATCTGCTGACAGAAATAACCCTTTATCTTCGGTGCCGATAGCGCATGCCTGTCCGTTAGATGCCAGGCATTTTACGGCATTTATTCCTTTTTCGGCCAGTATCCGTACATATTTGAAATGGTTGGGGTTAAGGGGGGGGGCAATTTTATATAAACCGAAGAGAGAACCTACAAGCAGGTTATCTTTATGCCAGACTAATGATGTTAGCCGGATAGGGGAAAACATGTACCCGTAACGGCCTTGTAACGTTGCAATAGTTTGAGAGCTCAGGAAATAAATGGTATCACGCGGTTGTATAATGCCTTTTATCGGGCCACCGGTATAAAACTCCGGGCGCCACGATGACGGATTGTCGTTTGATACGTTCAACCCGAAAAGGCCATTATCGGTACCTATCAAGAGTTTATTGCCGGCAATTGGAAGCAAGCTGGTTACACGGTTAAAATCCGACCGGTTTTGCTGTAAATAAAGTGTGCCTATTGAGGGATTTTGATTAGTCCCCAGTTTCATATAGCTCAACCCTGTTAAAATATGCCCCGCAAAAAGGTAACCACCAGCTATACCCAGCTTCAAAACGCTTTCATTTTCCAGGCCGCTTTCCTTGTTTATGATTTTTACTTCGGGATCGGTACTTAAAAAGAAACCAGCGTCATAAGTGCCAAACCATAAATTATTTTCGCGGTCAATAAGCGTAGATGTGGTAATATGATTATTAAGATAGTTTTTCCGCTCGCCTGTAATGTAGTTAATAATATACGTGCCCTGCTTTACCGTTGTAACAGCAAATGTATTTTCACCGGTAACGTAAACCGATGTTACATTACCGGTGAAATTGATTTTATTGATGGGGATGATCCCGCTTTTTTGATATTGATAAACATGTACCCAATCTTTAGTTATCAACAATAAATGATTTTGTAGTATGGCCAACCTATAAGGTTTGGTATTGATTTTGGCTGTTGTGCCGTTTAAATGCGCAGCGCCAAGCTCATTTTTGAGTATGGTAAGATCGTGTTCAGAAAGGATAATTTCTTCTCCGCCAGTACCATAAATACAACTATCCGTTTGTTGGCCCGAATGTTTTTGGGATTTCAGTTCCGCAAAACGGTAAACTTTGGTATTGAGCTCGTAATTTACACAAAGTTCATTGTAACGGTTAAAAAACATGTTGGCAAATGGCTGCACCAAAACCCGCTGAGTTGGCGTAAGTTTGTGTATAAGCCCGTTTTCATAGTAACAAACCCGGTAGTTATTGCAATAAAAAAAAATCCGGTGATAATTATCTTCGGCTATCCGGAAAGATTCATTGCTTTCAAGCCCATCGGCGGTTGTGAAGTTTTTAAAGTGCTGCCCGTCAAACCTGCTTACACCCTTATCTGTGGCTATCCAGATAAAGCCCTTGCTATCCTGCATCAGGTAGTTAACCTGCGATCCGGGCAGGCCATCGCTTGCGCTATAATTTTTTAAGTAAACTACCTGGTATGGCGTACTGGCATATGCGCCCGGGATTAAAAATTGAATTAATAGTAAAAGTTTTAGAAATGGACTTTTTAGAGGCATTTTTATTATTTGTGGCAACTTAACATTGCAGTCTTTTTTTAATAATCATACAATTATTTAAGCAGCACGTTTTTTATAGTTGTATCAATTGATAAATATAAAAATAAATGGCCTGTAATCAATAACACTTGTTAATATTAAAAAAAACGTCTGTAAACATTCATTATATTGCCATCCCTTAATTATGATATCGCAATGAATAAATTGCCCGATTTGGAACTGAAAATTCAAGCCGAGATTGATAAAATACACGCTGTTGCCAACCTGCTGCCGGGTGTAACCATTATACACCGGATGCCCGATTTTAAATTGGAATACATGTGCCAAAATGGGTTAAACCAACTGGGTATAACTTTAGCCGAATTTAGAAGCTATTCTACCTCCGATTATACGGCAAAATACTTTAACCCCGAAGATGCAGATACTTATGTGCCGAAGGTGAAAGGTATGGTTGAAAGAAATACCGACGAGGATATTACATTTTTTCAGCAGGTAAAAATAAATGGTAATCCAGAATGGGTTTGGCATTTAAGTACCATGAAAATTTTAATGCGCGATGATGAAGGGCTCCCTTTACTGGTGATTAATATGGCTTTTAAGGTTGATCCTGTGCAGCACGTTACCGCCAAAGTGGAGCGAATGCTGGATGAAAATACGTTTCTGCGAAAAAACTTAAGCAAGTTCTCCAGCCTGTCTAAACGCGAGTGTGAAATTTTACGCCTGATGGTACTTGGTAAAAGTTCGCCCGAAATAGCCAACCAATTATTTATAGCCGTAGGTACGGTTGATACGCATCGCAAAAACATCAAGCATAAACTACAGGCAAACACATCTTTTGAACTATCGCAATACGCGCGGGCGTTTGATTTGGTTTGAGGGGTTGGAGGGCTTACATGTAGGCAAATCCACTATCGATACCTAAATAATTTGACTTTGACTTTTTGAGTTTGAAATCGAAAAGGATACAGCCATGACGGGGCTTAAAAGGTTTAAACAGCATAGCGCCAAGCTATGCTGTTTAAAGCAATAACACGGAGTTGAATGCCAGTTATTAAAATGAAAGTTTTACTAAAAAGTTCACACAGTATTTTTATGTCGCTCTTCTTGGCCGTTTGGCTTTTGGGGCGTCGCCCGCAACAGGTCTCTTATAATTACTGCTACTGCTGCCGTAGCTGCTGCCACCGCGGTTATTAGTGCTGTTATATCCTCCAAAGTTTCTTTTGGGTGGTGGCGGTTTTACCGCGTTTTCCTCGTTTATCTTTACGTTCAGTGTTCTGTCGCCCATAGGGGTGCCATCTAAGGCAATTACAGCGTTTTCGGCACCTTCCCGGTCCTTCATTTCTAAAAAGGCATAGCCTTTACAAATCCTCGTTTTTTTATCCCGTACTATCTTAATCGTACTCACTTCCCCATGCAGGTTAATTATTTTAACCAGGTCAAGTTCCGTCATGTCCAAAGGGAATCCCCCGACAAATAATTTCACCATTAGCTTTAATGCTTTATTTAGATTTAAAGTTACTCAATAACCAACGAATATCGGTTTCGTTTTATATTAATAGCTAAAATTCTGAATATTTTTTTTGATGAGCGCTGAGTATCCGAGTTTATCAAATCAGAAATTATTGGTTAACAGTAGGTTTGCCTGGTCCTCGCCCTCAAAATCGTTAAGTTAAAAATGTAAAAGCTTTATCGCACATGCGCTAAACTGGTCCGGAAAACCAAAGATTGGCTTTAAATTCCCGTTTATCCCCAAACAGCCGCGCTCATGTATTTTTGCTTTATATTACCAAATAGTTTTTGTTGGTTTGTTTTGTTAAGCAGCGAATCATCAACAGTGAAACAGAAAAAGAACATATCGTTATATTGGTCATGTCAGCTCATTGGTTGGTCGTTAGCTGGTTTGTTCTGGGGTTTTTCGGCCTGGATGCAAATGTATGCCGGCGGCCATAGCGGGCAATATAGTTACACACTTGCGCTGATTCATTTTGTGCTTGATATCGGCATTGGCATCCTGATTACCCATGCTTATTATTGCTTTGCGCATAGGTTTAACTACACTCATTTAAAAGTGCAAAACATGGCTGTGCGCCTTATTCCGGCGGTGCTTTTAATGGGTGTATGTTACATGCTGCTGGTTACTGTTAAGCTGTACGCAGCTCGCTATTATTTTACATTTGCTTACAGCGAGAGTTTTTGGGCTTTTTTTAGTCAAAGCTACGTGGTGTTGTTGGCCACAGGTATTAGATTGATGGCCATTTGGGTACTGGCTTTTCACCTGTACTATTATGCGCTGATGGAGATTGGCACCGCTACCGATAATGCCCGTTTACAGGTAGTTGCCCGCGATGCGCAGATGCAGCAACTATCGGCACAACTTAACCCGCATTTCTTTTTCAACGCCCTCAATAGTGTTAAAGCATTAACAAGCACCAACCCGGCCAAAGCCCGGCGGGCTATAGATTTACTGTCCGATTTGCTGCGCGCCACCTTGTATGGCGGTCATGCAAGGCTTATATCCTTACATGACGAGGTTAATTTGGTGAGTGATTACCTGGAACTTGAAAAAATCCGTTTTGAGGAAAGATTGCAGTTCTCCGTTGATATGGAACAAGGGATACAACATTTTTTAATACCTCCGCTAAGCATTCAAACACTGGTTGAAAACGCTGTAAAACACGGTATTGCGCAACAGAAAGATGGCGGCGAAATTAAAATAACTATAAAAAACACCGACGGAAAAATCCATGTCACCGTTTTAAACCCCGGTAGGCTCATTTCTGTAGGTAACGAGCACAGGCTTGGTTTAAAAAACCTGCAAGATCGTTTACTGCTACAATATCAAAACCAGGCCAGTTTTGTAATGGAGGAGGCATATGGCGATAAAGTTTCATCAACACTTATTATGCCGGTATCATGAAAAAGATAAAGGTAATTATTGTGGATGACGAGCGACTTGCCCGCGAAGAGGTTAGGACGGCGCTAAGTTATTACCCTGATGTAGAAATTGTTGCCGAGGCAGTAAATGCCGATGATGCAAAGCTTTTAATACAAAAACATCAGCCTCAATTGGTGTTCCTGGATGTGCAAATGCCCGAAAAATCGGGGTTCGACTTGTTGGAAATGCTGGATATTGTGCCCGAAGTTATTTTTACTACTGCCTTTGACCAATATGCTGTAAAAGCATTTGAGGCTGATGCGCTTGATTATTTGGTAAAACCTATCCGTGATGAACGTTTTGCCAAAGCAATGGAAAAAGTGAGGGCTAAGCTAAACACAACCACAGATAACAGGCAGATTTTTATAAAAGACGGCAGCAAATGCTATTTTTTAAAAACAGATGAAATTCACCTGGTTGAATCGATGGACAATTACGCGGTATTATATTTTGGCGATAAAAAAACATTCCTGAAACGCTCACTAAACCAGATGGAAGAAAGGTTGGACGCAACCACTTTTTTCAGAGTAAACCGTGCGCAAATCATCAACCTGGCCTATATCGATCAAATTAGCCATCTGCCAGGCGGAAAGCTGAACATCAGTTTAAAAAACGGGCAGGTAGTTGAAGTGTCGGAAAGGCAATCTGTAAAGTTCAAGGGGAAGCTGAAGGCTTAAAGCATAAGGCAGAAAGCTAAATGCATTGAGCAGAAACAAAAAAACAACAGGCTTTGGGCTTTAGGCCTTCAGCTTTAAACAAAAAAATCATGAAAAAACTAATGCTATTACTGGCTTTAATAAGCCAGGGGGCAACTCTTTTTGCCCAAAAATTGCCTGATGCCGGCGTGGAAAAGTATGTTATTAATGATAGCGTGCTTATTAAAACCCCACAGGGGCATACGTTATCGGCTGTTGTTGTGCGCCGGCGCGATTTAGCCGGGCCGCAACCTGCGGCATTGCTGTTTTTTATTTACTCGGATACTAAAAGAAGTTTGACTGAAGCCAAATACGCTGCCGATCATGGCTACGTGGGCGTAGTGGCCGACGTGCGCGGCAAGCGTTTAAGCCCCGAAGAAGTAGTACCTTATGAGCACGATGCAGAAGATGTTTATTGGGTGATTGACTGGATAAGCAAACAAAGCTGGAGCAACGGCAAAGTGGGGATGTATGGGGGCAGTTATTCGGGCTTTGCGCAATGGGCGGGTTTAAAATATAAAGTGCATCCGGCGCTTAAAACCATTGTGCCTTATGTCTCGGCAATTCCTGGCATGGGGCTGCCTATGGAAAATAATGTGTTCATTAACGCCAATTATGGCTGGGCCTTTTATGTAAGCAATAATAAATACCTCGATACCGCTACCTACAACAACCAGCAGCGCTGGCGTAATTTGAGCGAAAACTGGTATCAAAGTGGCGCGGCCTACAATAAAATTGATAGTGTTGACCATGCACCAAATAAATGGCTGCAACGCTGGCTTAAGCACCCAGGTTTTGATAAATACTGGCAATCCATGATTCCCTACGGTAAGGAATTTGAAAAAATCAATATCCCGGTGCTGGCTTTTGATGGTTATTATGACGACGGGCAAACATCCGGCTTGTATTACCTGCGCCAGTTGGCCAAATACAACCCCAGGGCCAACTATTACCTGATACTTGGCCCGTATGATCATTTTGGCACACAAAGAGGGGGAGAGCGTGTTTTACGGGGCTACCAGGTTGATTCAGTAGCTATCATCAACACCAAAGCAATTACTTTTGAGTGGTTTGATTATATCATGAAACAAGGCAAAAAGCCGGCCATCATCAAAGACAGGATCAACTACGAGGTTATGGGGGCCAACCGATGGGACCATGCCCCATCTCTGGATAAAATGCACCAAAGCATGCTCCGGCTTTACCTCAGCAATGTAAAAAAAGATGATCAGTTTAGGTTATCCTTCCAAAAGCCAATCACACCAGCATATCTTGAACAGGAAGTTGACTTTGCCGACCGTACTACTTCCAATAATTACGCTTATCCGTTCCCCATTATTCAAAAAGATATTTACAGCAATGGTTTTACCTTCATAAGCGATAGCTTGAAACAACCGCTAATTGTGAACGGCGCGTTCCTGGGCCAAATTACTGCTGCTATCAACAAGAAGGATTTTGACTATAGCGTAGTGCTTTATGAAGTGATGCCCAACGGCGAATATTTTGAGCTTACCTACTTTTTGGGGCGGGCCAGCTATTCGTGGGATATTAGCAACCGAAAACTGCTTCAACCGGGCAAAATAACAATGCTGCCGTTTTCAAACACCAAGGTGGTAAGCAGGCAACTGCGCAAAGGCAGCCGTTTGTTGGTGATTATCAACGTAAACAAAAATAATTTTTGCCAGGTTAACTATGGTACCGGCAAAGATGTAAGCTTTGAAAATATTAACGATGCCAAAACACCACTTAAAGTAAAATGGTACAACAGCAGTTATATAGAGGTTCCGGTATCAAAATAATTACTGTACCACAAACTGTGTCGCACACGCAGGGCTAACGCATCTAATTGGGTTAACATAACTTAACATATTTCAGATATTTTATTTATAATTATTTGATAATCAATGTTTTATATTTAATCATGGTTAACACTAAAATGATCGCCCAATTTAGCATCCAAATATTTGTGCCTGTTGTTGGCCAATATATTTGATTGTTAATTAATTAACATCTGTTGTGGCCGTTTTTTGTTCCGGCATCAACGGGTCATATTTACGAACAGCACACTGCATGTAAATATTGCGTCAAAAAAAACAGCATATTCTCAATTATAAAACAAGTCGGGCTCTATTAGTGTTAGTTGTTATACCTGCTTAACACAAGGATGATTATGGATACATCGACATTAAAAACCATTGCTTACCAACTAATGCAAGGCAATAAAGGCTTGCTGGCCATGGACGAAAGCACCACCACCTGTAACAAGCGTTTCGAGGAACTGGGCATTCCCCAAACCGAAGAATACCGCCGCAAATACCGGGATCTGATTGTAAACGCGCCAGGATTGGAGGAATACATTAGTGGTGCAATCCTGTTTGATGAAACCATCCATCAAAGTACTGCCGATGGCACGCTGTTCATAGATATTTTGAAGGGTAAAGGGATAATTCCGGGCATTAAAGTTGATGAAGGTGCCATTCCCATGGTGGGTTTCCCCGGCGAAAAGATCACCGAAGGCTTAGACGGCCTGGGCGACCGTTTAAAAAATTACTATCAAATGGGAGCCCGTTTTGCCAAATGGAGGGCTGTTATTACTATAGGTGCCGATATCCCGTCATCAACCTGCATCAAAGCAAATGCTTATACCCTTGCCCGCTACGCGATGTTTTGCCAGGAAGCTGGTTTGGTACCCATAGTGGAGCCCGAAGTGGTGATGGACGGCAATCATTCATTGCAACGATGCGCGGAGGTTACTACCGAGGTAATACATGCTGTTTTTAACGCCTTATACCAGCACCGTGTTGACCTGGAAGGCATGATCCTGAAACCTAATATGATATTACCGGGAGAGGACAGTGCCGAAAAACCGGGGCTCGATGAAGTGGCCGAAGCAACGGTTAAATGCTTTTTAAAAACGGTACCGGCATCGGTACCGGGAATAGCTTTCTTGTCGGGTGGGCAATCGGCCGCGCTTGCATCCGAGCGTTTAAACCGAATGCATACCCGCTTTGGCGATGTGATGCCCTGGGTGCTTACCTATTCTTTTTCGCGGGCGATACAGCAACCTGCGCTGGAACTTTGGAAGGGAAACGACGAAAATATTGTTGCTGCCCAACGTGCATTAGTACACCGCGCAGCCTGTAACAGCGCAGCCAAAATGGGTGTGTATACTGCCGATATGGAAGTGAACGGAAAGTGATTTTGTCAAAGCCTGCAACCCTCAATAATAATTTTGACTTGAACTGCATATCAGGCTGTCTTGATCTTTTTGTTAAATATATACGGGACATAAAATAGTTGGTTAAATATTATATTTTAGAGGTGTTAAATGCCCCTGAGTAAATATGTTAGCCAATACCAGCCGATCCTTTTTACAGTTTTTTAAATTACTGCCCATAATTATTTTTTTGATGACAGGCGTGGTTTTTAATGCCGGCGCCCAGTCGTATTACCATGCAAAAAAAATAGATCTTCCGGCACCTTTTAAGTATTCCGAAATAAAAGATATTACCCAGGATAAAGAGGGCTTTATATGGTTTATCAACAGCCAGGGTATTTGGCGGTTTGATGGTACAACTGTGCAGCCTTTTAACTCTCATTATGCCGATTTGCCTCAAAGTGCCGTGCCCGATTACATTTATGCCCATGACGATTATTTGCTGATTTTTTTTGAAGAGGATGCCAAAAGCCTTTTATTTACCTACAATACAAAAACTTTACAGCTAATTAAATATGAGATAGATACGCCACCGGCAGGTTTTTATAAAACCCCGAAAGGTGAACTTGAGTTTTATGGCCGCAGGGGGCAAAAATGGTTTTTTGCGCATCAAATGGTGATAAAAGAAAAAAAAGATCCCAATATAGTTCATTGGCTGGGCAAAGAAACGCTGCAAAATTTTAAAGTTGATGCCGATGGCAGCGTATACCTTTGTTACAACGAAAAAATTGCCCGTTTAAAAGATGGCCATTTTTTTGCGGGCCCGGGCGATACGGTTAAGGTGCAGGGTAATCCATCGTTTAAGTTTACACAATCAAAAGCTATCCTGGTATCCTCAAAATATATATTGGATAAATTTGGTAATGGCTTTATCATCTTCGACAAAAAAACGCTGCAGCAGGTGTATGTATACAAGGGCGATGGTATAGCCATGATACGTTTATTGCACGATGAATTTATATTACTACAGGACGAAGCAGGCTCCCTGCAAGCCGATTCCCGGTTTTTTAAAATACAGCAGTCGCCATTTGTGGGGCAGGCCGATATTGTAAAAAATATCGCCCCCGAAATTCATTCAGATAAATTATTGGTGGCTACCAACCGGGGCATTTTTGAATTGATTGCCGATGCTGGTAATAGCTATAACAATAAACAGAACGCAGTAATTAGCAGCTTTTTTAAAAAGAAAAGTGTACGCAGCATTTACCGGATGGCTAACGGCAAGCTATATGTGGGCGTTTATGGCGGTTTTTTTGCGGTTGACACTACAGGAAGTATTCATGAAGTAAGTACTAATGTGGTTTACTGCATCAGCCGCATTGATGATCATTCGCTTTTATTAGGGATTGAGGGCGGGGTGGGTTTTGCAACACTTAATACCGATACCGATCAAATGACCTTTTTGAGCAATCCCAGCCAGCGTACCTATGGTTTTAGCCTGGCAAAGGATGGAGATAGTTTTTTGGCCGGTACCGCGTTTGTCATGTACCGAATATCAAAACAGGCAAACCAACAATGGCAGCTTCAAAAACTTTTCCGCAAGGATAGTTTAGGGTTTGTTAAGCAGATAAAAAAGATTAATAACCAATGGTGGATAGCCAGTGCTAATGGCTTATTCAGGCTTGAAAATGATACCGTGTTAAAGAGGATCTATCCGCAAACGGGTAGAATGACCATTTATAGCATGCTCCCCGAAAAGGATGGCGTTTGGCTGGGTACTGCCGCCAACGGCCTGGTGAAAATAAACTTCGGCGGTAAAGTGCTAAACCAGGTTAGGTTTAGCAACGGACTTGCCGGCGAGTTTGTTTACTCGTTGTATAACGCTAACGGGCTCATTTTTGCCGGTACCAACGGTGGTCTTAGCGTTTTTGATACCCATGCCGGTATGCTGGCCATAAGCCCGCCGGATTATGAAGAGTACAGCCAGGAACTTAATCACTCGGCTATTTTTTACGACGAAACGCGCCACCAGCTGATTATGGGCGGAGTAGGAGGGCTTTTGTTTATTGATATGGAGCATTACTCCCTGGCCAAAAGTAAGGAGGCCGATATGGTTAAGCTTTCCTATTTCAAAAAAGGATCAAACGGTGTGTTGCCTGGCGAAACCAATTTGTTTGCCTACCAACAACCCGGTATCACCCTTTATCCAGGCGATGTATTTATGGGCTTAAAGTTTGCCGGCAATAATATTTGGCACCAGGGTAAATTTCTTTTCCGCCTGCGCGAACTGGATAGCACGTGGCGTAAAGCCGACCTTGCCGACGAGATTAGCTTCTACAGCCTGTCCCCAGGTAAATATACTTTGCAGGCCCGGTTTGCATCGGCTGTTAATTCGCGTTACTGGCTTAACAAAACCATCATTGTGGTGCCGCATTTTTATCAAACCTGGTATTTTGATGTGGTTGTAATTGCCATCATCGGGCTATTAATATACGCGGCCTGGCTGGCAAGGCTGGATCAAATCCGTAAAGAACAGTTGGTACGTACAACTATAGCCAGCGATTTGCATGACGAAATTGGCAGCGCGCTTACCCGGATATCTATGAGCAGCGAGCTCATGCACATCAGGCAGTCGGCAGATGCCAAGGTAATTGAACATATTTCGGACGATAGCAAGAACGCTATCGCATCCATATCTGATATCATTTGGTCAATAGATGCGCGTAACGATAACAAGGAAGATTTGTTGCTACGCATGAGGCAGCATGCCTTTGTGATGCTGGAGGACAATGCCGAGGTACACTTTGAAGCAACCGGGCTTGATAAGGTTGTAGACCTGCCGCAGCTGATAAGACAAAATGTTTACCTGATATTTAAGGAGGCCATCAATAATATTTTAAAGCACAACCACCATCCCGAAGTTTGGATTGAGTTGAAAAATCGCACGTCGGGTATGACCATCACCATAAAAAACACCATCAACGCGCAAACAAAAACAAGTAATTATACTGGTCAGGGCCTAAAAAATATGAAAATGCGGGCCGAAAGGATAAAAGGCAGCGTTAATATTGTTACCGGGGAGGACCTGTTTCTGGTGATTATAAAAATGAAAAAGTGGTAAGGGAGGAAGTCCGGAAGTCAGTGAAGTCCGAAAGTTGGGAAGTCAGCAGGTCCCAAGTTGGGAAGTTGCCAGGTTCAAAATTTGCAACCCTTACCAAATTTGCAACTTTTACTCTTTCGGACTTCCCAGACTTTCCCGACTTCCCAACTCAATTCAAAAGATACCCTAATCATGTTATATAAGCAGCCAGTTTTTTTATACAACTTTACGATGTATGATAGCCATTTCGGTAATTGAAGATGATGTTTACATCAGGAACAGTGTCGCGCAGTTTCTGCAGATGCAGGCCGAGTTTGGCAATGTGCAATGCTATGGCAGCGTCGAAGAATTTATGGCAGCCAAAAATCGTAGTCCCGATGTTATCCTGCTGGACATAGAGCTGCCGGGCATGACAGGGATTGAAGGCGCTTTCCGCATTAAACAAAAATGGCCGGCTGTAAATATCCTGATGTTAACGGTGTATGAAGAGAAGGACCGCATATTCAAAGCATTACAGGCAGGTGCAAGCGGCTACCTGTTAAAAAACACTCCATTAACAAAGCTAAAGGCGGCCATCATGGATGTGTTGGATGGCGGCGCACCTATGAGCCCCGTGGTGGCCAAAAAAGTTGTGGCTTATTTTGCTGCAAAGCCCATGGCTGCCGAGCCCGAAAGTAACGAACAGTTAACCGCGCGCGAGCAGGAAGTTGCCAAATTGCTTATTGTTGGCGATACCTATAAACAAATAGCCCATCGCTTATTCATCTCGCCCGATACCGTACGGCAGCACATTAAAAATATTTACCGCAAACTCCAGATTAATAGCCGCATACAGCTGGTTAATGAGTTTAATTCCAAAAACTCGTCCTATTGAAGGGCACATACACTATTCTTGAAAAATACCCCAAACATGTTATTTATACTGCTTGAGCAGGTGTTTACATTTGATATCAAATAGCGTGTATTAAACGGAAGAGGTTTGTTTTTAATGCAGCTTTTTAATAAAAGTCAATCCCTTACCCTTATTATATCATAAACATGCGGCCATACCAGCAGGAAACTGTTTAACAACGTTTTCCTGCCAGCCGCTCATTATTAGTTTTCTTTATAGTTTTACATAGTTAAGCCCGCCGGTTAAATGACCGGCCGGCTTTTTTAAGTTCGACACTCATCTCATCGGCCTTTAGCCCTTACATCCAAAAGTCTTAACTCTTGATTCTTGCCTCTTAATTCTTTCCGCTCTGTAACAATCTTTAAACACGTTCAAATAAAAAAAAGCATTAATTTGCGCTTTAAACATAAGTTGACACTCATGAATAAATATTTACTCACCATTCCGGCGTTTGCCTGGGTTATGTCGGCGTATGCCCAGCAGGGTAACCCCTTAACCACAAAGGATTATGAACATGCCGAAAGTTTTATGTCGTACAATACCGCCCCGTTTGTTGACCGGGCCGATGTAAGGCCTAACTGGTTACCGGGCGATAAATTCTGGTACCGCGTACTCACCGCACAGGGCAGCGAATTTGTATTGGTTGACCCGGTTAAAAAAACGCGCGAAGCAGCCTTTGACCATCAGAAACTGGCCCAGCTGCTTTCGGCGGCTTCCGGCAACAAATACGACGGTAATATGCTGCCTTTTCAAACCATCAGTTTCTCGGCCGATGGTAAAAAAATAATGTTTACGGCAGCCGATAAACACTGGCAGTATGACCTGGCCACAGACCTGGTTACTCCCGGCGTGGAACAGGAACACGGCCGCATGCAGCCTGGCGGACGCAGGGGCAAAACAGAAGAAGTATTATCGCCAGATGGCAGCCGGGCTGCCTATATCAAGGACTACAACCTTTGGGTGCGCGATACAAAAACAGGCAGCCAAACCCAGCTAACTACCGACGGTATTAAAGATTTTGGCTACGCCACAGATAATGCCGGTTGGCAAAACTCCGACGCGGCAATTTTACGCTGGTCACCGGATTCAAAGAAGATAGCCACCTTTAAGCAGGATCAGCGTAAGGTAAGCGATATGTACCTTGTTACCACCAACGTGGGCAAGCCGGTATTGAAGCAATGGAAATACCCTTTGCCGGGCGATGAAATTGCCATGATAACCAGGGTGATTATTGAAGTGGATCATCCTAAGGTAATTACCCTGCAGGTGCCGCCGGATGCACACCGTGCTACCCTGAGCGACGACATCAGCAGCAGCGGCACATTTGATGATGTGGATTGGAGCGCTGACGCATCAAAGCTGGCCTTTGTATCCACCTCGCGTGATCATAAAAACGAGAAATTCCGCATTGCCGATGCCGCAACTGGCGCCGTTAAAGAGATTTTTGAAGAAACCGTTAAAACTCAGTACGAATCGGGCTGGGGAGCTATCAACTGGAAGTTTTTACCCAAAACCAACGAGATCATCTGGTTTTCTGAGCGCGACAACTGGGGCCATTTGTATTTATACGATGCAGCCACCGGTAAAGTAAAAAATCAAATTACCAAAGGCGATTTTGTAGTAACCCGGGTATTAAAAGTTGATGAGAAAACCCGTACAGTTTATTTTATTGCCGGTGGCCTTGAAAAAGAGAACCCATACTACAGCCAGTTATGTAAAGCTGGATTTGATGGTAAACACTTCGCGGTGTTAACACCCGAAGAAGGCAACCACAATACTACATTATCGCCAGGTGGCGGTTATTTTGTTGACAGCTATTCTAAACCAGACGTTCCGCCTGTTACCGTTTTACGCAGTATGGATGGTAAGCTGATAACCAACCTGGAAAAAGCCGATGTATCAAGGCTAACCGCTACCGGCTGGAAAGCGCCAACCCCGGTTAAATTGATTGCCGGTGATGGTAAAACTGATATTTACGGACTGATTTTTACGCCAACCAACATGGATGCCGGTAAAAAATATCCGGTTATTGATTACATATACCCGGGCCCGCAGGGCGGGAGCGTAGGCAGCTGGTCGTTTGTGGCTTCAAGAGGCGATAACCAGGCATTAGCCGAACTGGGTTTTATTGTGGTAGTAATTGAAGGCACCAGTAACCCGCTGCGTTCAAAAAGTTACCACGACATGAGCTACGGTAACATGTCTGAAAATACCTTGCCGGATCAGATTGCTGGTATCAGGCAATTATCAAAACAATACCCTATTGACACCAATAAAGTAGGCATATGGGGCCACTCGGGCGGCGGCTTTGCAACAGCTGCGGCCATGTTCCGTTACCCGGATTTCTTTAAGGTGGGTATTTCCGAATCGGGCAATCATGACAATCGTAACTACGAGGATGACTGGGGCGAACGGTACGATGGCCTGGTATCAAACTCCGATTATGCCGCCCACGCCAATGAGACTTATGCCAAAAACTTAAAAGGCAAGCTAATGCTGGCCCACGGTTTAATGGACAATAACGTTCCGCCCTACAATACCCTTTTGGTTATTGAAGCGTTGGAAAAAGCCAATAAAGACTATGATTTAGTAGTATTCCCCAACATGCCGCATGGTTATGGCCCTTACTCGCCTTACATGATGCGCCGCCGCTGGGATTACTTTGTGAAAAACCTGTTGGGTGTTGAAACACCGCACGAATATGTATTGAAATCCAAGACAGATCCGAGGAATAAAATACAATAATTTTGAAAAAAAAGTATTGCCCTTGAACTATACGAAACTAAAAGCTTCGTATAGTTCAGGGGCTTTATGTTTTTTAATAACTGGCTTTTAAAACACTATATTTTCCCTATTGTTACTTCAATGCTGTAACTTTTTGTAGGCCAGATTTATATTCAATACCGGCCATGAGGCAAAGTTAAGCAGCACAAAACTATAAGTGTACCATTTTACCATCGAAGAAGTAAGCGCACCCCAATAAGATAATACATCACAAACGGAATGGCGGGAATAGCTACCAGGTAGCCTGCTGTGCCAAAAGGTTCTGGCCAGGAAGGAGGTATTAGTTCCAGCAAAATGGCAATTAAACTGCAGCCTATATACCAACGGGATGCAGGTTTGCTAAGTGAGCCAGTTATTTTGAGCGCCACCGCAAAAAGGAGGATGCCCAGGTAAAACAATATAACTTCGGCCACGCTGATCACATAAAATAAACTTTTTATGGCAACGTACAAATCCGGGCGTTTCGCAGCCGGATTTGCAGCAAATACCCGGAAAGCATCTGTAAGGTAATAACCCCAGAATGCCATATTGATCACAAACAAGGGCATTGCTATACTCAACGCTGTGAACGCTAATTCCGAATATAGATTTTCGCCTGCTTCTTGCAAACGGGTTTTCAGCAGGGCGGCACCCAACAAAAGTAAAATTCCGCCTGCTATAAGGATCGTGTAGCGTGTTTGCTGTTCGGCAGCGGTATTAACCCAGCCCTGCAGTGTTGCCGGTGGCGGGCCCATGCCCGCAAAGATGGAAAATAACAACCATGGTATAAATAGTAACAGCGCGGTAATAACCTGTTGCCTGCCTGTTCCATCTTGTTTCCAAAGCCGGTGTACACCAAGGTTATATGCGGAGAAGGTCATCAGACAGGCATTTAACCCCCAAATGGGTAAATAAAATTTATAACTTACCGAACCTATGCCAAAACCAACAGCCATGGTTACCGGTGGAACAAGCCATAGGTATGCCAGGCTCAGTTTTTGTTTACATGTGGTAGAATCGTTATACATGTCAATTATTTTATTCCTTTTTCCAGTTTGGCATTTTGCCCGGCGAGGATCTTCCAGGAACCATCGCGTTTTACCAGTACAATCATTCTCCTGAACTCAAACATTTGGCCGGGAAACCGTTCGTCATTATCTAGGCCTGTACGCACGTGCGAAATAGCCAGGTTAGGATACGGATAGGTAATATCTTCAACTGCGCGGGTATAATAATGAGTGGCTTTAAAGTACGTGGTGTGTACTTGCTGATAATGAAATTGAATATCATCCCGCCCTTTATAATAAGCACCAAACCAGTTTACCCAGGTGGCATCAACGGTATAATTATCGGCCAGGCCTTTAGGGTCGTGGCGGTTCCAGGCATCTTCGTAATTTTTAATAAGCTGCCTTATCTGCGGGTTTTCCTTAGTGGTGTCTGTTTGCTGGCTGTAGGCATTAAAGCCATACAGCCAGCACAGGCTAACTATTACTAACTTAAAACTAATGAATTTCATAGGTATTTATTATACGGTAAATAGATTGGGGTTTAAAAAGCTTTCAGGATGTCAATTGGCGGCCCAACCCGCTCAAAGCCGTGCTGTTTCCTGAATTCGTCCTGCTCGGCTTCGGGCTTGCCTTTCATTTGCCCTTCGCTTATCGCTATAAAACACGCCTCCATTTTACCTGCCGGCTGAAAAGTAGTAAGCATACGCCCGACACCTTCTCCAACCTTCGAAAACGCATGGGGCACTCCACGCGGACCAAACACACTGTCGCCGGGCTTAACATGGTGCATTTTATCGCCCACTTTTATTACAAACTCACCTTCCAAAATATACCACCATTCGTCCTGGTTATAATGAAGGTGCAGGTTGGGGCCTCCTTTTTTTACACGCGATGATTCATACACATACAAATCGCCATCGGTGTCGTTGGCAGATACTTTGGTGTAAAAAGTATCTCCATCAAACAGCTTGATAGGTTTTTGGAAGCGGTCGGTCCCGGAATCTATTTTATAGCCGGTTTTTTCCCTAAGCATAGTATAACTTTTGGCGATGCTGTTGATCGGGCTGGCTAAAACGGTGCCGGTTACGGATAGTATTCGGAGGAAAGTTTTACGTTTCATAGTTTAGTGATTATTTAATGAATAAATCATCTGCGGCCCAGGTTGGATTTTTGGCGTAAGCTTTCCAGAATATCTGGTCCAGGTCATTGTCAAATTTGACTTTCAAACTGCGCGTATTGGTCAAAATCACAAAGTTAAATCCATTTTCGAGGCGGGCCTGCTCGGTGGCTGTTCCGGGTAAACTTCCTGTGTGATAATAGTTATTGCCTGCAATGCCCCAGCCGCATCCATAAGTTGCATTGGCTGTTGAGCCTGTATACATGGTTGTTAACGCCGTTGAAGAAAGAATATCCGTACGTACCGGAAATTTATCAACATAAACCAGGAACCTGGCCAGGTCGGCAGCGGTGGCAACCCATCCTCCGTGCGAGTCCATTCTGCTGATATTGTAGGCATAAGGATCTTCGCCATATTGGCCGTAATAGGTAACTTCTTTGGGTAGTTTCTGGGCAAATGTGTTTCCGCCGATAGTCATATCCGTAATTCCGATAGGTGTTAATACCAATGTTTTCACCGCTTCCTCATAGGTTTGCCCGGTAATTTTTTCTATCACGCGGCCTAATATGCAATACCCAAAGTTCGAGTAATCGTAATTAGTACCCGGTACATGGTCAAGGGGGCGGTTGTCTAAAGTCCAGGTGATGAGTTGTGCAGCTGTCAATGTTGGGTTACTGAACATCGGGTCGTTCACTTCATTACCCCAGCCTCCGGATGTATGATGCAGCAGTTCATCAACTGTAATGTCGGTAATATGTGCGCCGTAGGCTTTTGTACCATAGGTTTTGCCCAATAAAGCGCCATCGCCAAATACTTTGTCGGTGAGCTTTATTTTACCCTGATCAAGCAATTTCATAATGGCCACGGAGGTAAATTGCTTTGAAAGACTGGCTAACCGGTAACGATCGCTGATCGCCGCTTTGGTATCCTTAGTTTTATCACTTATGCCATACGCTTTCAGGTAAACCAATTTTTCTCCTTTGGTGATGGCTACGGATACTGACGGTACGTTATAAGTAGTCATAAAGGTATTTACTTCATCATCTAAAGCAGCTACAGCAATTTTGCTGGGAGTAAGGGTGTCAACCACTGTTCCCGTCCCGGTGCCAGTGCCTGTACCTGTTCCCGTCCCGGTGCCAGCTCCTGTACCCGTTCCGGTGCCAGTGCCTGTACCTGTTCCCGTCCCGGTGCCAGCTCCTGTACCCGTTCCGGTGCCAGTGTCTGTTTTAGTTGCCGGGGCCGACTCTTTGCCGCAGCCGGCAAAAAACAGCATGCCGGCAACCGCAACTAATTTGGTAAATTTTAAAATATCCACCGCAAAGCAGTAAATCCCGGATTTATAAATTTTTTTCATAGGTAGTAGGCTTGTTGTTTAACGGTAAATCCTTATAGGAAATCAAAGGGACATAAATAGGCTCAAAAATTCTTTCGCGTTTGTTGCAAATCCTTTTGATTTTGTTGCAATTTTTATCGCCAGGAAACAATTTTGCTTTAAAACTATTATTAATAGTTAAATCTCAGGCTTCTACCACTTTGCTCGGGGCAAAGCCGAAGTGGCGCGAGAAGCTGGCCGAAAAGCTGGCAGGGCTGCCAAAACCAACCATATAAGCCACCTCGGATACTGTTGCCACACGGCGTTCTAAAAGGTCGTGCGCATATTGCAGACGAACTATGCGGATCAGCTCGCCTGGGGCCTGGCCAATTAAACCTTTTAGTTTGCGGTGCAATTGTGTGCGGCTAAGTCCCATATCGGAAGCAAGCTGGTCGGCGCTGTAGCCCTCTTCGTTCAGGTGGCTTTCAACAGCTTGGCGTATTCTCGCAATAAAATCCTGCTCAATGGATGGCAAGGTAATGGTATCTTTTAGCCACAAGTCGCGGGTGCTGTAATGCAGGCGCAATTGCTCGCGTACGGTAATCAGGTTTTCAATAAGGGCAAGCAGTTCCCGCTGCTCAAAGGGCTTGGTGAGGTAAGCATCGGCGCCGGTTTCAATACCCTGTATCCGGTTGTTCAAACCGGCTTTAGCGGTTAGTATAATGATGGGGACATGACTGGTTCTTTCATCGTTTTTTAGCGTCGTGGTCAGCTCGTAGCCGCTTACTTTGGGCATCATCAGGTCGGTAATAACCAGGCTGGGGATGTGTTTCAAGCCAAGGGCTATACCTTCTTCGCCATCTGCCGCGGTAATTAAGCGATACCTACCGGCCAGCGACTGCCTTATAAATTCCCTTAGTTCATCATGGTCTTCTATCAGCAGGATGAGCGGGCTGCTTTCATCGGCAACCAATACTTCACCAGGTAAGGGTGTAAATACTTCGCCGGTTTGGGTTTCTGTTATAGATTCTGTAACCGCGTCGGCAAGCTGGAATGGCATATCTATACGGATCTGGGTAAATAAGCCCTCGATGCTTTCGGCTCCAATCTGCCCGCCCATCAGGTCAACCAGTTCTTTGGTAAGTGCCAACCCAATCCCAGTGCCCTCTGCCGATCGCGTATCCGACGGATCGGCCTGGTAAAAGCGGGTAAAAATATAAGGCAGCTTAGCGGCGGCGATGCCTTTACCGGTATCCCTAATAGTAAGCGCGAAGGCGTTGGTTTGGGCTTCCTTGTTTTGATATAGTGCAATTTCTATCTTTCCTTCGTCGGTAAATTTTAGCGCGTTTGACAGTATGTTGAGGACCACTTTGTCCATTTTATCCCGGTCGGTCAATATCCAAAAGGCATCCTGGTCGGCAGTAAAATGGAGGGTAATGCCTTTTTGTAAAGCCAGCGATTCGTAGGAGAGGGTGTGCTGTTTTACAAGCGCCACTAAATCTACAGGCGCAAGATTTATGTCCATCAGACCGCTTTCAACCTTGCTTAAATCAAGCAGTTGGTTAATCAATTGAAGCAAGCGCCCGGCATTAGCAATAATTAGCCGGAGGTTTTTATTGGTATCGCCGGTAGGCGTATATAATAACTCCTTGGCAGGGTTCATGATTAATGTGAGCGGTGTTTTAAACTCGTGGGTAATGTTGGCAAAAAAGCGCGATTTTACCGCGTCTAATTCCAGTAGCTTATCGGCTTGCTCTTTTAACTCGGCGGTGCGCAGCTGCACAATTTGTTCAAGGCGCCGCGCTTCGGTGGCTATCAATTCTGTTTTCTCTGCCTCCTGCACAAGGGCCTGGGCCGATAAATTTTCTACCTCCCTCAGTTTCGCCGTAAGCTTTTGATTGGTGCGTGCAAAATCAAGCGCCAGATAAAGCGATAAACAAAGTGGCAATACCAGTGATCCAGCACCCATTATAAACAAACGCAGGGAATTAAGCCCATACGGCCAAATGGTAAACATATCATCCCAGGCAAAAACATAAACTAATATTATTGTGCCTACACCGATGCCAATAAGCCAGGCATCCTTTTGCCCCCGCTTAATTACCTGGGCTGCCGACCATAATCCATCCAGCATGCAAACCATATAGGCTACCGAAAAAAAGTCGTTCCATGATCCTGTCTTAAAAAAACAAAACTTTAAAACATACTCTGTAAGGTAAAACAGTGTAATACTAGTTAAGGCCATCATACGCCACCGCGGCACCCTACGGTAATTGAGCACGTAAAGTAATAATACAGCCGCCCACATAATGAGCACTTTACAGGCGAACGTAGTAAAATCGGCAAAGTATTGCACCGATGGATACGGCGTTAGGTAAAATTGGTAAACGGCAATGCCATTTATACCTATCAGTAGCACAAACAGCGCGTAATAAGCGTTGAGTTTTTGCCTGGGGTAAAAAAGGAAGAATAGAAAATGCAACAGCCCCAATATAAGTTGAGCGGCTGCAAACATGGGCAAATAGTCAAGTAGTTTTTTGCTGGCACTTGTTTTTTCGGCCCGTTTCAAATAATCGCCGATAGAAAGCTGGAACCCCCAAAAATCGGGATAAACCCCAAAGAAATTTGAATAACGGATAGTGAGCAAATGTGGGCGGGTATCGTTAAGCCAAAGCGGAATCAGTTCCCTTGGAGCACGTATAGCCTCCATTTGCTGTGCCGAGTGGCCAACTTTACCATAACCGCCTATGGGTTTGGCATCAAAAAATATTTCAGAAGCGCCATCGTGATTGATACTGATAAATAGTTTTTTGTTTATCAGCCCGGTATCGGCCTTTACCCATATACCAAACCAGCCCATGCCCCGCCAGTGGCGGGGCGCATCGGTTTTGCCAAAAACAGTATTGTGCACAGTATCCCAGCCCGTTGTATTGGTTACAGACAACCTACCGCCCGGCACTTCGCCGGGATGGAAAAACCAAAGGGAATCATCAAGAAATACCTGGTTATGTTTACCAAAATCGCTGCTGCGTATTATGGTTGCTTGTTGCCCAACGGCCCGGTTTACAAAGCACAATAATGCCAGGCACACCAAAACCATGCAATACATTACGTGCTTATATAGAAAAATATTTCTCCGATACATAAAAATATCCGGCGACTACTTATTTCTCAAAAATAATACTTTAAAATCGGGAAGGCAATGGCAAATATATAATATAGATAGTAGTGCTATTATGACGTTATCGATTACGTAGCTCGCAAAAATCTAATAACAACTAATAGTGTGTTGCACGGCACTGTGCACCCTTAGCACCCATAAGTTGAAAATAGTCAGCAGGTTTAATCCCATAACATGGTTAACATAACTTAACATAATTTCAAAATATTTTTTACAACTAATTGATAATTAATTAGTTGTAAAAAATCATGGTTAACACGGGTTTTGTGCTAAAAATATTAGTATTTTACAATAATTTTTGCTAACTTGCTATTTAAAATCAAAGAACATGACGAACGAAAAAACAAGGCCCTCCGTATCGCTTAGGGCATCGAATGACAAAATTAATGGGCTCCTGGCCAGGGAAAAGATAACGGCGGCAGATGTTGGCGACCTTAACGAGCAGGAACACCGGCTTTTTGAGAACAGGCTTACCGAAATTTTGGAGCAATCAAAAGGGGTAGAACGGGACACGCTATTAGAAAAAATAGAACCGATTATGCAGGCAACTACAAAAAGCGACATTTGGGAGCGCAACCACATGACGATAAGCAACGCCATTGAAAATTTTATGCGCCAGTATGCCGTTATGCCCACTAAAAACGATATAGCCCAGGAAACCGGCCTGAGCCGCCAAACCGTTGCTAAACATTTTAAGGAATATAAAACCCAACCGGAATTTGCCGCCGAAATGGAGCAATTTAAATTTATGAGCCATAAAATATTGGCCAACGTATTTAAGCACGCCAGCAACGGCGATATGAAGGCCGCCAAACTTTATTTTGATATGGTAGGCGCCATTGATAAACAGCCGGCCGCCACCGTTGTTACCGCTCAAAACAACTATATCCAGATAAACAATACCATCCTGAGCCAGGAAAATTTGAAAAGCCTAAGCCCTGCCCAATTACAGCTGATAGAAAATATTGTTACCAATAAACCGGTAGAACTGCCTGCGCTGGGCGCATAAATTTTTAAGGTATCCCTTTCTTCATCGCAGGTTTCCCTTATTTGGGCGCCTGGCCTTCCTTTTATTTGAAATTTAAGGATTCAGGCTGAAATATTCTGTATTTATTGTATTGATCGAATAGTTTTTATGGATTATTGTGGTAAATGATACCCAATTTTGGTGTTGTGTGGTGCTATGGCTGATTTGTGCTTACAATGTGATATTTTGCAAGAGTCACAAGTGAGCCAACCCGCGGGCAACCGCGCAACACTGCGCCAAAAAAGGGTTGAAAAGAGATGGTGTGTGCATAGCTTAACCTACATAATACAAAGCCGGTTTATCTAAAAGCTAAATTCGATTAGGTTATTCGCTGATGTAAAACCATGGGATATGTAAAAGGCCTTGTTTAACAGTTATATTAACAATTTGCATATCCTTTATTCTATTGTAAAGACGATAATTAATATGCAGATCTTTAGAAGGAAGATCTGAATAATCTGAAGTTGAGACTACCACATGGTAATATTCCCGTCCATTATTATGAACAATATACCGGTTGATTATTTTTGAATTATAGATTTTTGGCTCCGATATATCAAGTTTACTATTAATAAGCATTGTTAAAGGACATGAATAAAATACTGCTACTAATATTAACATAAATATTTGGCCTTTAGCAGCATTGTCAGACTTATCGTATCCAAATCTCCATAGTACAGACCCAATTATTAACGCAATTATTAGTATGGGTACACACAAAATACTATATGAGACGAAATCATAATACGTTATTAATACAATAAATATTAGTATTGTAGACGTGTAGATACCTACTATTATACTCGGATAAGCACTGTTTTTACCATAAACCAACTTAATTGAGCCCTTACCCCATATCAATAAGATAATTCCAATCAAAGGATAAAGTATTAGCAGCACTTTTAGCAAATCACTTTTTAGAATGAAATCGGTGAGAGCTAATGACATTGCAAAAATAATCCCACCCCCTACATTATAAATTAAAGAAAAGCGCTTAGAGGTAACTAATTTAAATTCCCGCTCTTTTTGATCATCGCCTAATGCAGCGTCGTTATAAATTTCGTTTAAATTATCCTGGTAAGCAACCGAATCTAAATTTGTGTAATTTTTTCCTAAACATTTCAATAAATCGTCGAGATTACCAATGCTTGAATAGTCTCTGATTTTAATTTTTTTAGACGAAGTTGATGAATAAACTACTATCCGTTTATCAAATATCTTAAATCCCTTAACATCTTTATTGGATAGTTCGCTTGATCCCCAAACATTGGTATATTTAATAGTATAGTCAGTTATAATCAGCTTTCGTTTTAAAAAATTGAGTACAGTAAATACAGATATAACTACAACAATTACAGCCAATACGAGCAGTCCCGGCTGACCTGAATATCCACCGTGATTACCTAACAGTGGAAGGATCAATGCAAAGCCCAAAAAAGCAATTAAACCGATACCATAAAATATTTTGTAGCCAGTTGAGGTTGTATATTCCTGTTCCATTGTGAGGGTCTAAATCCGCTTCTAAAATAGTAAAATTTCCATTCCTTCAATTCTGAAAATCCTCCCTGCACAGTCAGAGATCGCTCCGTTCCCCGGGATTAGATATCTGTTAAGTTGTCTATTAATTGTAACATATAGTTTTTGCGCGGCGAAAAAAAACACTTAATAGACAACTTCGACCCTTTCAGCTTCTGGTCGGTGTTATCACCGCACCAGCTAAAGCTTGTATTTTACATATGCTTTAGTTGCAAATCTGTATAATACCGGGCTTCCGTAAGGCCAAGTGGAAGTGGTGCGGTGATAGCAGCGACCACAGGCTAAATGATCATTCTGCAGCGTTCTTTTGTCAGTAGATTTTAGACGACATTACATACCCCGCCTATATCCCTGCAAGTAGTTATTTGTCTTCCATCGAATGGAGCATCAATTAACTCAAACAAAGATTAAAACAGAAAAAAAACGGCCAAAACTAAAAAATGTGCGAAAATTGTGTGTGAACAGTATTTCCAAAACAATTAAAAACGCGCGTCAAAAACATTGAAAAAATGGCAATTTTTTCTGTGTAGCCTGTATACCGGGACCCTGCACTTGGACTTTCCCAAGACGGATGAAGTAGTCAACCTCCGTTTTTCCCCGGCCCGCGATTTTCGTTTTCGCTTGCATTTGTCGTGAGTTGTTTATGGCGGTGGTCAGCGCTCACACTGTTGGCGGTTATACAGACTTTTTACGTGTTGTTTTTGCTTCGGCTTCCGCCGCTATGCTATTGCCTTTTCAACACAGAAAACAAAAGGCGAAATAGTTGATGATTCAACCCTATAAAGATACATCATGTAATTTTTAATTACTAAAAATGTTAGTAATTAATATAGATGTTAATAAGTTTAGAAAAATAATTCATTTTCTTTCTGTATCTTTATGTATGTTAAATAGCTTAATATAAATAAGTTAATGTATTAAATTGCTTAAAAAATAATGTGCAGGAATAATGATAAATAAATTAGCATTAAAGAAATTGGTTGAGTTCGGAAGGCTCTCTGAAAAAAGACAGGCTAACTTTGCGAATCAACTAAAAATCCCAAAAATTGTGGCGCCAACCGACGGTGGAGGAGATTATTGGAAAAGGAGCACGAGCGGGTTAAGTAATGCTTTTAAGGACTGTAGTAGCTCAAGAATTACTGAAAAAATTGAGGCTGTTGTAAGTGTATACCAATCAGCGACCAATAGCTTGACCAAAAAGATGTACGAGAGAAACCTCGAAATACTGCACAACTACGTAAATTTCGATTTTGCAAAATTACGCCCTGTTGGTGAGCTGACTTTTTTAACTAAATCAAAAGAGCTTTTAACGATAGACGATGTATCGTTACAAATCTTGCCCCAGCACGTTTTTGCGTTTGACAAAGGTGAGGCCGAAAAAAAGGTTGGGGCTATCTGGTTTGTGGCCTGGCTCGAAAGATTCAGTAAAGAAGATTTGGGAATTTATGCTGAAGCACAATTTAACTATTTGTCAAATGTCTATGCAAAGCAGTATAAAATAGACCCTCGATACTGCTTAACTGTGGATATTTTGACGATGGAAACGGTAAGCTACAATGAGATTCTGCAAGGAAAAATAAAGTCGTTGTTGCAATCCTCGATTGATTCGCTAAACAAATATCTGAATTGACCGATCAATATAAAACTCAGCCGTTGTAAGCGGCAATGGAGACAACTCCAACAAAGTGCGGATTGGGAACACCAACAAGGGCGGAGAATAATTTAAAGCTCATTAATCAAAGATGAATACAGATAATTCGATCGAGAGATTTATAACTACTGAGTTAATTGAACCAACTATTGACTTGACAATAGACTATTCAGAGTTGGCTGTAGACAGCTTTTTAGAAAATGGTACCCTAAAGGAAATACCGTTTATCAAAAGTTTATTTCTATTATACAACTCAGTAATCAAGATCAAAGAAGTTTTTTTTATAAAAAAGCTATTAGTTTTTTTGCAGGCACTTCACAAGGGTAATATTTCAAGTGAAAAGATTGCAGTTTTTAAAGGAAAATATACCGCCGATGTCAATTATCAAAAGCAAGTAATAGAGCAAATATTATTAATGAACGAGCGATTTATCAGCATCGAGAAGTCGAAAATTTATGCAAATCTATTTTTAGCCCATATTAATGGTTTGATGAATTGGAATGATTTGATGATTTTAACTGCTGTATTAGATTCGATGAATTTATTCGCTTTACCAGCACTGAAAGCATTTGGAAAAAGCAAAGGCTATCAAATGAATATTGTAAGTTATGATTCTGTTTTTTTTCTTTTATCGTCGGGTTTGGCTATTAAAGAATCTGGCACACTGTTAAATAGTTATGGAGTTTATTTTTACCATTATGGGATTATGGCTGACTTCTCTCACGATTCAAAATATCACAAAAGTAATAGCCCTTTTTACAAAGATAGAGTTAGTAATAAAGACCTAATATAGATCATAAACGAAACTAAGTAGATATTTGGCTTCTGACCGATGTTATCACCGCACCGGCCAAAGCCTGTATTTTACATATGCTTTAGTTGCAAATCTATATCGTACCGGGCTTCCGTAAGGCCAACTGGAATTGGTGCAATGATAACACCGACTAAAGGCTAAAAAAATAAATCAAAGAAACTAAAATGTTGATATACTTCAATATCTTTATGTTTGATGACATGTTATCTGTTTTATAGATATACCTAAACTGATATGAAAGTATTTATAAGTTATTCTCATGCTGATAAGCCATTTGTTGATAAATTAAAAAGCGAATTAAACAAGAATAATGTAGATGTATGGATGGACATATCCTTACTGAAAGCAGGCGATAATATCATAGAAAAAATAGGAATTGCTTTAGACGAATCAGATTATATAATTTTTGTTCTTTCTGAAAATAGCGTAAAATCCAACTGGGTCAATCTTGAATTGTCGGCCACTTTAAACAATGAAATAAGTAGAGAACAAACTTATATTATTCCCGTAATTATTGATGACTGTGACATACCATACGCGTTAAAAAATCGATTCTATGCTGATTTTAGAAGGCCATTTTATGAGTCATTTCAAGTTCTGTTGAAATCTTTAAAAGGTAAAAAGCCATCTATTGAAGATACTTTAAAAAAGGAATCGGAAAACAATACTGCTACAATCTCTCAGATTAATAAATTACAAAAAGCGTATCAAAAGGGTAATTTATCATTGTTTTGTGGGGCTGGGATATCCTTGGAGGCGGGGATTCCCACCTGGACAATTTTATTAAAATCTCTTTTAAATGAGGCTTTTAAATCAAAAAATATCACAGACATTGAAACAATTTTGGCGGATGTATTTCAAAATAAAAATAATCTACCTCCAATAATTATTGGAAAATATTTGAAAAATCTTTTGGGAAACGATTTCCTTAAAAGCGTAAAATTGGTTTTGTATAAGAATTGCAATCGAAATTCAGTTACAATTGATGAAATAATAGAATTATGTAGGCCTAAAAGAGATGCTAGGCCGCTAAAGGCAATTATAACATACAATTTCGACGACATTATAGAGTTAAAATTGGAGAAAAACAAAATTGACTATAAGTCAATCTGTAAAGAAGGCGAGCGTTATGCGGAAAATGAGTTGCCTATATTTCACGTTCATGGATTTCTGCCAAGTGTAGGTGAACTGTCCAACGACTCGGATATAGTTTTTAGTGAAGACGCTTATCATACACAATTTATTGATCCATTTAGCTGGAGCAATTTGGTTCAATTAAATTATTTAAACACGTCGACCTGCTTATTTATTGGTATTAGCCTAACTGACCCTAATATGAGACGATTGATAGATGTTTCAAAGCGTAAAAGTGGCAAAGACGAGATTAATCACTACATCATAAAAAGGCGGTATAAAATTGAGGAGTTGACAATGGAGCATTCTAAAAAGCCAAGCAATTCATTGATAAAAATATTAGAGAACATAGAAGAACAAGATGCCCAAAATTTAGGGATAAATATTATTTGGATAAATGAGTTTGATGAGATCCCCAATATCATAAGTCAGATTAATAATACAACTAATAATTAATTTAACTTCTGGTCGGTGTTATCACCGCACCAGCCAAAGCTTGTATTTTACAAATGCTTTAGTCGCAAATCTACATAATACCGGGCTTCCGTAAGACCAACTGGAAGTGATGCGGCGATAACACCGAGTACAACCTAAACAAGGGCGGGTCAAAACATATTTACCACCACATAATTTTCCATATATCAATATATCGTACATTTGAAATCACCCCTGGGCAATTTGAATCCTGAAATATTCCATATTAATCTGTACCATGTGGCTGCCATGGCAACCCTGTTTTCGGGGTTTACACTTTCGTTGCTTTTGGCATTCGCAAAAAGGGAAGGGCAGGCGGCCAACCTGTTTTTAAGTGTCGCGTTAGCTGTAATTGTACTGAAGACGGGCGGGCTTTCGCCAATTTTGTTACCGGCGCTGGGGCCGCTGTTGTATTTTTATGTGCGGCGGATGACGTTGCCAAACCTGCAATTTGCCCTAAAGGATATGCTACATTTTTGCCCTTTGCTGGTTGCGTATTGGATGCCGGGCTGGCTGGTGCTCATTTCGGTTGTTATTTATTTATACCTATCGCACCGGTTGATACAGCATTTTTATAATAGTTTGCAGCCGGTGCTAATGGATAGGCCCCGCTTTGCCTTCCGCCGGTTGGATCAAGCCCTGCACCTGCTCGGCTTGCTTTGCGTGTTATGGTTTTTTAATGATGCGTTGAGTTTTGCCGTTGCTTTTGTGCTTATTGGTTTGGCTGCCGAAGGGGTGCTAAAGTTGAATAGCAGCCCACAACTGGCCACGCCCGTAACAGACAGGTATGATGCAAAGGAAAAAAGCCGCAGGCTAAAGGAAGCCGTAGCCGCAAACCGTTTTTACGAGGATGCTGAATTGACGTTGACCTCCCTGGCGGTAAAGCTGAATATCCATCCGCACGATTTATCACGCATTATTAATGTGGGGATGGAAAAGAACTTCAGCGACTTTATTAATGAGTTTAGGGTTCGTGAAATTGTCCGGAAAATGCAGGACCCGGCCCACGACCGGCTCACACTGCTGGGGATTGCCTATGAGTCGGGGTTTAATTCCAAAACAACTTTCAACCGGGTTTTTAAAGAGATGACCGGCAAAACCCCGGTGGAATACAAGAATAGCTTGAAAGAAGGGGTACCAATTGATAAGTTGGCACCCCGGTTACGCCTACAGCCGGTAATATTGCGTTCAGGAGGGCCGCCAAATTGGGCTCCGGTAAAATTAAACCGCAATTATATGATTAGGAGTTATTTAAAAATTGCCTGGCGCACATTGGCAAAACAAAAAACGTTGTCTTTCATTAACATATTTGGATTGTCTGTCGGGATTGCTTGTTTCAGCCTGTTCATGTTGTATGCCATTAATGAATTTAGCTTTGATGGTTTCCATAAAAATGCAAGCAACACCTATCTTGTTTTGGATGGAAATGCAAAGCAAAACATAAAAGCGCTCCAGGGAGTGATTTATACCCCGATGCCCCTGGGGCCTGCCATGAAACAGGAGTTACCGGGTGTAGAGCGTTATGTTCGTTATATACAGCCCTATGAAACATTCGTAAAAATAAAAAACGAGGGGAGGCGGGAAAATATCGCCTATGCCGACACGTCGTTCTTCAATATTTTTTCGTTTAAATTTAAATACGGGAATGCCAAATCGGCAATCAACGGTTTGCACAGCATGGTATTAACTGAAAACACTGCCGAAAGATTGTTTGGTAAAGTAAATGCCATTGGCGAGTCAGTACAGGTAAAGATCGGGGATGTGTTTGAAACCTTTATAGTTACAGCAATAGCCGAAAATCCGCCATCCAATTCTTCGTTCCAATACAGCATGCTTATCAACTTTGATTGTTTTGCTAACACCACCGGAAAAATGGCTACCCACGACTGGTGGATGAATTCGTTTATGACCTTGGTTCAGTTAAAACCCGGAAGCACATTGGCAAATGATAACAAGTTGTTGACCAGTTTCTGGCGCAGGCATTTTCCAGACGAAAAATCAGGTGGGTATAACCTGGTGCCAATCAGGGATGTGCATACCAGTCCGGAACTGATGGGTGTTAAGATTCCGCCTGTCGACCCAAAATCAATTTGGATGCTACTTAGTATCGCTGCCGGGGTTTTATTAATCGCCTGTATCAATTTCACCACTCTTTCTATAGGGCGTTCGGCAGGCAGGGCAAAAGAAGTCGGTGTCAGGAAAGTTACTGGCGGCACCAGGAAGGCTTTGGTAATCCAGTTTTTGACAGAATCATTATTGCTTTCTTTTTTTTCGACGATGGTAGGCCTGGCACTTGTATACCTGCTTTTACCTTACTTTAACCAATTATCAGGAAGGGAGCTGAGTTTCTCTTTCGCGCAATTCCCGCAGTTAACCGGCCTCATTGCCGGCTTGGTGCTGGTTGTTGGCCTGCTCTCGGGATGCTACCCTGCTTTGGTATTGTCGGGCTTTAATACGGTCGACGTATTGAAGGCCAAAATAAAAATAGGCGGGGCCAATTTTTTCACAAAGGCATTGGTAACTTTTCAGTTTGTTCTTTCGGCTACGCTTATTGTTTCTGCAATAATCATTCTGCAGCAATTAAATTACATGGAATCAAAAAATCCTGGCTTTGATAAAGCGAATGTGCTTGGTGTAGAGACGTTGTGGGTGTCGGACACGAAACACTTGATACCGCTTTTCAAACAGGAACTTTCCGGTCAGCCCGGCATTTCGGGTTTGGCCAGTGCCGACAATGGTCTTGGTGAGCATGAAGGGACGGGTTTCAGAGATTTTAGTTACCAGGGCAAATCGATAAATACAAAGAACTTTCATATCGATCCCGACTACATACCTACCCTGGGGATGCACCTGCTTGCAGGAAGAAATTTTGACCGGGCAATTGCTTCAGATACCGTGAACGCTGTGATCATTAATGAATCTATGATGCACGAATTGGGATGGCACCCCGAAAACTGCATAGGCCGCCAATTGGAAGGTTATGGTAAGGATAGCTTTAAAAACCCGACGGTGATTGGCCTTGTCCGCGATTTTAATTACGAGGCCCTTACTGATCGGGTGCAACCGGTGTTGTTTCACCAGTTTGCCCGGGGCGGGGAAAGTCCCGGTTTTATTTATGTGCGCCTGCAACCAGGCAATCCTTCAAAAGCTTTGGCTGCTATAAATTCCGCATGGAAAAAAATCGTGCCCGGTTACCCGTTACAATATAATTTTCTGGACGATGATATTAACCGCTTCTATAAAGCCGAAACAAGATTAAGCAATATCATTGGCTGGGCAGGCGGCATTGCCATTTTCCTGGGATGCCTTGGCCTGCTGGGGCTTTCGGCGCTCGCGGTTGTTAACCGCACCAAGGAGATTGGTATCCGCAAAGTGCTGGGAGCGTCGGTTTCAACTATCATCAGCCTGATTTCAAAAGATTTTTTAAGGCTTGTTGTAGTAGCTTTTCTCATTTCAACGCCAATAACATGGTGGTTAATGAATAAATGGCTGCAAGGCTATGCGTTCAGGATAAATATCGAATGGTGGGTTTTTGGAATATCCTGCGTAGCAATTATAGGTATAGCGTTGCTGACGGTATGCTTCCAGGCCATCAAAGCTGCTATGAGTAATCCGGTGACGAGTTTACGGTCTGAATGAAGTTTTGACGGCGCATTCTATAGTTTATCCACTGTCTGAGTTGAACCCTATTTAAAATTGGGGCTATTATTTTTACTTATGTAGGGTAAAATGACCTATCCCGTAACTAATAAAAAGAAATTTGACTATTGTAAAATAAATTGTTCCCCATTTAGCGCACAGTGTTTTGCGGCTGCGCGCTGGAGGATCACTTGTGAGAAATTAAGCCATTACAAAATATCAGAGCAATGCAAGGGTAATGCAAATCCCTCCGCCTCCACTAAATCCCTTACTGTAAGCTGAACGTATGTTCGGCTTACGGTTTTTTATTGGGTAGTGCAAAACATGCTGCTCATGATCAGGTAGTTTCAACTAACTGTAGTTTTTGCTCCTTCAAAAAGTAATGTTTCATGATTGGCCCGGAGATGATCATGGTAACCACCGTCATTACTACAAGGCCTTCAAATACGGGCTCGCTTATTATTTTTGCTTGTAAAGCTAATAAACCCAGCACAATTTCCTGTGATCCCCGGGCATTCATGCCGAAGGCGACTGCTATAGATTCGTTCTTGCTCATTCCACTCATGGCGCTGCCAATGCCCGCGCCAAGCAATTTGGCCAGGCAGGCAATAATCAATATGATAACCACCACTTCCAGGTTAAAATTGGCTATAAAATTCAGCCTTAAGCCAACTGAAGCAAAAAAGAGGGGAGCCAGTACATTAATGGTAAACTGGTGTAATACATGCTTGTGCTTCTCGGTAAAATATTTGGAATCGTTAATGCCAACCCCAACCAGGAAGGCACCAAATATACCGCGTACGCCAAGGCCTTCGGTAATACAGGCGCTGATTAAACAAAGGCAAACGGCCATAGTAAGCACACGGCCAGGTTTTTCGCCTTTACCTGCAAATGTTAATAGTTTGTGGATGAGCCATCGGCCGCCTGTTAACATGAAAACGGCATAAAGCACCACAATACTTACCGACCAGAATGATGCTTCGCCTTTGCCCATATTCATCAGCTGAATGATGACCGAGAATAAGATCCAGCCCAGGAAATCGTCAACCATAGCGGCAGTTAATACAATATTGCCTATGCGGGTGTTCAGGATATCCAGGTCGAGCAATATTTTGGTAATTACAGAAAGGGCGGTGATAGACAATGCCGTTCCGAAAAACAGGGACGTGACCAGTTGGTTATTAAAGCCATTGGCAAAATGACTTTGGTACAGATACCATACCGAAGCAAATCCAATGGCAAAAGGGAATATTATACCGGTAAGACTGATGCTGATAGCCTGCTTGCCATTCTGGCGTATCTGTTTTAGATCTACTTCAAAGCCTGCAATAAACATCAGTAAGATGATGCCGATGTTGGCGATGCCGTCAAATGCTTCGAAAGCATGCGGTGTAGCCAGGAAGATACTTTTAAAAACAGATGGGAATAATAAACCCAATAGGGTAGGGCCAACAATGATGCCCGCGAAAATTTCGCCGATAATGGCGGGCAGCTTATACCTGCGGCACAATTCGCCTAACAGCCTTGCAGGTATCAGGATGATCAAAAGAATAAGCAGGAAATGAATTATCTCTGATGAGTTAAGTTTAGAAACCATGTTTAAAAAAATTATTGCAGGTTTTCTTTTACCTCAATTCGTAATTGATGGGTATTAAAAACATGCGAAAACGGCTGAACGCTTTTTGTCAGGAACACGCTGCCTCCAATTACGCTGTTATGGCCAATTATCGTGCGGCCGCCTAAAATGGTGCTGCGGGCGTAAATAACTACGTTATTCTCCACTGTAGGGTGCCGTTTTGTTTCGGATAGTTCCTTGCTTACCTGTGCCGCCCCTAAGGTTACGCCTTGATATATGGTTACATGTTTGCCAATGATACTGGTTGCGCCTATAACTATCCCCGTGCCGTGATCGATACAAAAGGGCGTATCAATTTGAGCTTTAGGATGAATATCAACACCTGTTTTGCCATGCGCGTGTTCAGATAATATCCGGGGTAAAATGGGTATGCCCAACCGGGTAAGCTGGTGTGCTATACGGTAAACCGCTATTGCGTAGAAGCCGGGATAGGATACAATTACCTCATGCACGCTGGTGGCTGCAGGATCTTTTTCGTAGATCATGGATGCGTCCTTTCTTAGGTCCTGGTAAATTTCGTTCAGCGAATCGTAAAATGAAATAACGGCCTCCTCAATATCAATGTCCTTCGGATCCAGGTAGCTTAACAGGATATTCTCCAGGTCTATCTGGTTCTTTTTTAAATGACCACCGTATATAGATAGCTTGTTGGCATGGTTATTTGGAAACAGAAACTCGAAAAGATCAGACAGCCAACCTACACAAGCCCTGATCTTTGGCGTAGCCTCCCATTCGGCTTTATGGGTTTCATAAAGCGTTTGTATAAAGCCGTCAAATTTATCGTCTTTCATGGGCTGGTTTATCTTTTAAGACTGTGGAGGGTATTTACCAGCAAATCAATTTCGGCACAGGTATTATAAAATGCCAGTGAGGGCCTGACTGTCGCTTCTACACCAAACCGCCGCAATATGGGCTGGGCGCAATGGTGACCGGAGCGAACGGCAATGCCCTGTTGGTTTAAAGCTGCACCTACTTCTTCGGTTTTGTAGCCATCCAATACAAATGATAAAACACTGGCTTTATCGGGCGCAGTACCTATCAGGCGTATCCCTTTTACTTCTTTTAATAATTGGGTGGCGTAAACCAACAGGTAGTGCTCATATTGCGCTATCAGTGGCATACCCAAGCGGGTAACATAATCAATTGCAGCGCCAAGGCCCACGGCATCGGCAATATTACCGGTTCCGGCTTCAAAGCGGCCGGGGGCATCATGGTATTGGGTATACTCAAAAGTTACATCCTTAATCATATTGCCACCACCTTGCCATGGTTGGGTTTCGTTTAAAAGATCTTCCTTCCCATAAAGCACACCAATTCCGGTTGGTCCGAATACCTTGTGTCCCGAAAAAACAAACCAATCGGCATTTAAGGCCTGCACATCAACCGGCATGTGCGATACCGATTGTGCTCCATCAACCAATACTTTAGCGCCTGCCAAATGCGCCAGGTGTACAATTTGCGCGGCCGGTGTTACTGTACCTAAGGCATTTGATACCTGCGTAAAAGAAACCAGTTTTGTTTTAGGCCCAAGTAGTTTTACGTATTCATCAATGAGTATCTGCCCGTCGTCATCAACTGGTATAACTCTGATTTTTAGCCCTTTTTTGGCCGCCAGTTGCTGCCACGGAACAATATTGGCGTGGTGTTCCAGTTGGCTTACAATAATCTCATCACCGGCGTTCAAGTACTGTTCGCCCCAGCTTTTGGCTACCAGGTTAATGGCCTCCGTGGCTCCGCGAACAAATATGATCTCATTGATGGAACGGGCATTTAAAAAGGTTTGTACTTTTTTGCGTGCGCCTTCATAGGCATCGGTAGCCCTTGCTGCCAGTTCATGTGCTGCGCGGTGGATGTTGGAGTTTTCGTGCTCGTAAAAATAGCTGATACGGTCAATTACCTGCCGGGGTTTTTGCGTGGTTGCTGCGTTATCCAGCCATACCAACTGTTTTCCGTTAACCAGTTCCTGTAATATCGGGAAATCGCGCCTTACAAAGTTTACATCAAAAGGGGGGCTAATGATATTGCTAAAGCCTGCGTGCTTAACTTTTTCCGGCTCCGGTTTAACCGTTGGCAAACCATGATTATCCGATAAAAAATAGAATGGAACCTCAGCAGCGACAGGTGCTCCGGTAAACGGCAAACCATTTGAAGGGCCTGAAGTACGAATGTTGTTCAATATTTTCTTCAGGTCAATATCAAATGCCTGGTCCTGCTGATATGGCCGCTGGACCAGGTTTTCAGGCGCTGGTGAAAGTTGCTCAACCTGGAAATTTTGTTTTAACGGCACATCAGGTATAAGATCTGTTTTAACCAGGTAAGAGTCGTAACCAACCCCAGGTTGTGTAGGCAATTGTCCTCCAAACCCGGCAGGAGCGCTGTTTTGTACAGGAGCCGATGGCGTGGGATGGGTATTCAAATTAGGATCGGCAAAACTGGTTTGTGGATCTTTTAGATTAACGGCGTTATTTTGATTGATGGCAGATGGCGAAATGCCACCGCCCCCAATTGTACTTGAAGGAACAGATGCCGCAGGCTGTTGCGGCGAAGTAAATGACCCGGTATCAACAATAGCACCCGGCAACGGAAAAGCTTCGGGCGCCTGCTGAACAGGTAATTGGTTTACAACGCCGCCTGGTCCCGATTTAAAGAACTGGTTGGCCAGCTGCTCTAATTCCTGCAAGTTGGGCAAGTTATCCGGATTAATATTTGTACTCATGGTAATTACCTAAATCAACATCCTCCAAAACAGCTATAGCGTCATCAACCAATACAGCCAATGAGCAGTAAAGCGAAACCAGGTATGAGGCAATAGCTTTATTGTTGATGCCCATAAACCGTACAGATAAACCCGGAGATTGCTCGCCCGGTAAACCAGGTTGAAACAGGCCTACAACACCCTGGCGGCTCTCGCCCGTGCGCAAAAGAATGATCTTTGATTTGTTATTAACGATAGGCAACTTGTCTGACGGAATAAGCGGGATTCCTCTCCATGTAATAAACTGCGAACCAAACAAAGAAACGGTTGGCGGCGGTACACCGCGGCGGGTACACTCGCGACCGAAAGCGGCAATGGCCAAGGGGTGCAGCAGAAAGAAACCCGGTTCTTTCCAAACCTTGGTAATCAGTTCGTCCAGATCGTCGGGGGTAGGCGGGCCCAACCTTGTTTTAATTTTTTGCGATGCGGCTACGCTGCTTAATAATCCGTATTCGGTATTGTTGATCAGTTCGCTTTCCTGTCGTTCTTTAACAATTTCGATAGTGAGCCGTAATTGTTCGCTTATCTGGTTGTAAGGCTTACTGTACAGGTCAGATACACGGGTGTGTACATCTAATACCGTATTTACAGCGCTTAAATTGTACTCACGTGGGTTTTCCTCATAATCAACAAATGTTGAGGGTAATTCGCGCTCGTCGCGGTTGGAGCAATCTACCTCTACATTGTTGGCATCTATCACCTTGTTTAAGCGGTATACACCCGATTCAACAGGAATCCAGTTTAGCAGGTGTGTAAGCCAACGGGGCGTAATGGTTGATAGTTGCGGTACGGTACGGGTTGCAACGGCTAACTGCCTGGCGGCTACATCACCAAGAGCGGTTTGTTTTGGTTTTTGATCTGGCATTTTAGAATTAAGATATCGGGTATAAAAAAAGTTGTTTTAATGCTATTTATCTGCAGAAATAACTGTCGGGGCAATAATAGTATATTAAATCGATAGATTTAATAGTTTAATAAAATTATTTTTCACAACCCAACTGAATAGTTTTTGAAATTTGGGAAGGGTTTAAATGGGGTTATTATATTTCTGACAGCTTTTAGCCAAACGAGTATTACACAATTTTACCGATGCATCTCGCCCTGTATAAAATACCGGATAAGTATTCTGATAAACTCTCCTCCGCATTCGCTGAAATAAAAAATCCACCTGAAAGGCCTTTTTTTCATTTACATTCATCAGGAAGACTTAAGATGATTTGATCCCCCGTATAAATTAGCGTGTGAGGCGGCTAACGTTAGGATGATTTTGGGGGTGGGCTAGCCCTGTGAAATTATTTTAACAAATAAGGCAAGTATATAATCACGGCACATAACACCGCGAAAAAACAAACAATCAACACAGCTCCGGAGGCCAGGTCTTTTACCTGTCCAATTAATGGATCCTGTTCTTTTGTAACCCTATCCGCTAATTTTTCGATGGCTGTATTAAATATCTCCGCCATCCATGCCAGGCCAATCAGTATCAGTGTAATGAGCCATTCTATCTGGCTGACTTTCAGTAGTATGTTGGCCGCGAGGACGGCAATAGCAGCGGCAAGGTGAAAGATCATGTTATGTTCAAATCTAAATGCCAGCGATATTCCCCGTATAGAATATCTATAGCTTTTCAGATGTTCCTTAATTCTGTCCATGTCCGTTAAGTATAATTTTTATCCTATTTAAAAACATGAGCTAAATAAACTATGCAATAACTGGCCAGGCAAACAATGGTTTTTGAGTTTGGCCGGGTAAAAATATCCTGTTTTTCGCACTTGTCACTCACAATGTAACTACCTAATAACCAAAACACAACAGAAACTCCAATGTCCATAAAGTCAAACCGTCCATTGGCAATATGGAAGAGCTGAAGTATTTCTAAACTAACACAAAATATAAGCGGGATAAACATCCCGTCAATTCGCCAATTATTCCGGGTAATGTAATAGGGTTTCGAAGTAAGCGTAATACAAAATACCCAGAGCCCTTCGGGTAAAGAGTAAATTATCATGTTATTCAATGGTAATACCGTCACGATATATGCCTTTAACCTTGCGTAGGTTGCAAGTGAAATCACCCGGATGACGATTTCGTTCACAACAGTCCTGTCTGTTCGATAAAACAGGTAAATAAACAAACTGATGAGCAGCGATATGCAAATAAAAATATACTTCTTTCTCAATTTTTCTGATAAATTAAAAGTTTGAAATAGGATGCTAAGCCCAGATGAACCTCCTTTAAAAGGATAAACTTTTTGATCGCCGCTATTCGATCAATGTAAAAAATCGATCTGAAGTGGAGAACCTTTGAAATCATCTCAAATGCACCATCGATATATTTGAACCAGTTATCGGGTGTAAAATGATTAAGAATAAATACCTGTCCCTGCGGTTTCAACACCCTTAATACTTCTTTCAATAATAGCTCCGGATCATCTACTACCGCAATTACATGGGAGAGCACAACGTAATCGAAATGTTCATTATCAAACAACAGTGATTTACCATCCATCTTAAAAACCTTAATATTTTCGCGCGCCTTTTGGCAGGCGATTTCAAGCATTGCTGCGGATGTATCGATGCCAATTATCTTATGCTTTTTATAGCGATGGAAATGAGCGCCGTTGCCAACACCAATCTCCAGTAAATTACCCTCGGGCAGCAAGTTAATCTCGTTAAATAAAACTTTCTTTTGTGGTTTCAGGAAAACATCTACCAATGGATATAAGAATGAGAATCTGTTGTAAAAGGAATCAGTTTGCTTACCCATCTGAAATTATCTAAACTTTGTTAACGTTATCATTTAATAATTAAAATGCATTCAGTTAACGGCACTCCTCGAGTGTAAGACAAAATTATCAATTTACTTTTCATTTCAAAGTACTTTTAAAAAAAATAATCAATATGATTTTTGCCCCGCCTGATAAGTGATTCAGAAGTACCGATCAACGATATAACACGCTACCACCAGGCAATTAAGGGACGGGGGGCGTATGCGGTTCGCAAACCTGAATGTTTTATTTGAGTAATACCTTAAGCTAAAATTGATTCTTAGTCACAACTTGCATAAGCAAAGGTTTCATTATATTTGCTATCCAGGGTCTCAGATAAAACGCCGCTCCCTAAAAAACACAAGCTTATATTTATGTCACACTCATTTACTGCAAAGGGTAAGGTATCTTCTTTTTTCTCGGTTTTAAAACAGGCTATCAAGGGCCAGGAGGTTGATTTAACATCAATCAGTATAAAAAGGGCAATTGTTTTATTGGCCATACCCATGATGCTGGAAATGGCTATGGAATCTGTTTTTGCACTGGTCGACCTTTATTTTGTAGGCCATTTAAAAAACAGCAGTCACGCAATTCAAACAGTAGGTTTAACCGAATCTGTTTTAACCGTTATATATTCGCTGGCCATAGGTTTAAGTATGGCTGCAACAGCAGTTGTTGCCCGCCGCATTGGCGAAAAAAATCCAGAAGCCGCGTCAAAAGCCGGGATGCAAACCATCATTATAGCCGTGCTTATAAACCTGGGGATAAGTATTTTTGGATTTTTACATGCCCGGGGCCTGCTTTTGATTATGGGCGCTTCGGCAGAAACCGCAGACCATGGTACTCCATTCGTTCGCATTATGATGGGCGGCAGCATCATTATTGTATTGCTGTTTTTAATTAACGGCATTTTCAGAGGGGCCGGCAACGCCGCAATCGCTATGCGTAGTTTATGGCTTGCCAACATTGCAAACATTATTTTATGTCCTATTTTCATCAGGGGGCTTGGGCCAATCCCGGCCTTTGGCTTAACGGGAGCAGCCATAGCCACCAGCATTGGTCGTGGTTTGGGTGTTACATACCAGGTTTATAATTTATTTAATGGCAAAAATGCTTTAAAAATCCGCCTGAGCTATTTTATACCCGATTGGCAACAGATTAAAGCGATTATTAAAATTGCCGCGCCTGGTATTTTGCAATTTGTAATAGCCAGTTGCAGCTGGATATTTTTGGCGCAATTGGTTGCGACAACAGGCGGCGACCACGGCTCTGCAGGGTATCAAACTTCGCTGCGGTTAATGATGTTTTTCCTGTTGCCGGCGTGGGGGTTGAGTAATGCTGCTGCAACTTTGGTGGGGCAAAATTTAGGCGCAGGGCACGTTGACCGCGCCGAACAATTGGTATTTCAAACCATAAAGTATACGGTGGTATTTTTAGGTATCGTAAGCATTTTGTTTTTAACCTGCGGCCATTTGTTTGCTTCGTTTTTTACCGACGATGAGGCTGTAAAAAAAGTGGCTACCCGTTCATTACAAATTTTGAGCGGCGGCTTTATTATTTATGGAATAGGTATGGTATTAACTAGCGCGTTTAATGGTGCCGGTGATACCTGGACACCGACTAAAATCAATGTTTTTACTTTTTGGTTATTCCAAATCCCTTTTGCTTATCTAATGGCAAAGTATTTTGCGATGGGGCCAACCGGCGTTTTTATATCTATCCCTGTGGCCGAAATTGGATTAACCATAGCCGCTTACGTATTATTTAAGCGTGGAAAATGGAAGAAAACCATGGTGTAATGCGTCTGCCCTGAAAGTATCTTTCAATTGTATGTACAAATACCAAAATAAATCTGATATTAGAACCTGTTTTAACCAATTGAACAGCCATTGAAAAGGTGGCCACGTTCCGCAGCTGCCTTGATACTTGATACTGACTACTTGATATTATTATTACATTATGGAAAGAAGAGATTTTATAAAAAACACCGCTGTGGCTTCAGCATTGGTGGCCGCCGCACCGGTAAATAGTTTTGCTATCCTACATAAGGACCTTAAACCCGACGACCAAACCATAGGCCAGGGTGGCTATACTTACAAAGCCGATAAAGGTTGGGCCAAGATTAGTGTAAACAGCCACCCGCTGGCCAATTGCCACGAAATGGTTCAGGATAGTAAAGGCCGGTTAATTATGCTGGGCGATCATACCCAAAATAACATTCTTATTTTTGATAAATCGGGCAAATTGCTTGACTATTGGGGTACGGCTTTGCCGGGCGGCCATGGGCTAACCATCAGCAAGGAAGGGGGCGAAGATTTTCTGCTGCTTACCGATTGCGGCTGGGCGGTTGATAAAACAGGTAACTCGTACGGTCAATCGGGGCAGGTGTTAAAAACCACGGTTGATGGCAAGCTGATATTTGCTATCGGGCACCCACGCACCATTGGTGTTTATAAAGACAATGAGCCTTTTAAACCAACAGAAACCGCGGTAGCACCCAACGGCGATATTTATGTGGCCGATGGTTATGGGTCTGACTATATTATACATTACGATAGCAAGGGGCAGTATATTCGTCATTTTGGCGGGCATAACAACACCAATAAGGATCATAACCTGGTGAATGCCCACGGCATCACGGTTGATACACGGGACAAGAATAACCCAACGCTGGTTTGTACCTCCCGCGAGGAAAACTGCTTTAAAATATTTACTATGGATGGTAAATTCATAAAACGCATTGATATGCCGGGTATGTACGTTTGCCGGGCGGTAATTAACGACCAAAATATTTACGCGGGTGTTTGCTGGAGTAAAGATGCCGGCGGCAACAGGTTTGACTTCTCGGGCTTTGTAACCATATTGGATAAAGAAAATAAAGTGATCTCAAACCCCGGCGGTGCCGCRCCTGTGTACAAGAACGGTGTTTTACAGCCTACTTTACAAGCGCCAGGCCGCATTTTTCAGCACGGGCACGATGTGTGTGTTGATGAGGATAAAAATGTTTATGTATGCCAGTGGAATGCTTATCATACAGCTCCGGTTAAATTAACCAGGGTATAGGATGGGCAGGTGTTAATATAGTTGAATAATATGCCAATATGAATTTATTTTTAGTTGGCCGTTTTTCACAAACTTAGCTGTTTACAAACACCTTAATTAATAAACATTCTATCTGCTATGATTAACATTACTATCAAAACAAAACTGTTGCTGGTTTTTTGTTGTGCGCTTATTTTAAGTGTAACCAACGTAAATGCCCAGGGCATTTCAAAAACGCAGCAACCATTGTCGGTATTGCAGCAAAAATTCGTCGACCTGCGCTTCGGTATGTTCATTCACTTTAATATCCCGACTTACGAAAATGCCGACTGGCCCGATCCTGAAACACCTGCATCAGAATTTAACCCTAAAAAACTGGATTGTGTGCAATGGGCAAAAGCAGCAAAATCGGCCAATATGAGCTATGGTTGCTTAACAACCAAGCACCACAGCGGCTTTTGTATCTGGGATACCAAAAGCACCGATTACAATGTAATGAACAGCCCGTTAAAGCGGGATGTTGTTAAAGAGTATGTTAAGGCTTTTCGCGACCAGGGTTTAAAAGTAATGTTGTATTATTCTATTTTGGATACTCACCACAAGCTGCGCCCCAACATGATACAGCCAAGGCATATCGAAATGATCAAAAAACAGATCACCGAGTTACTTACCAACTACGGCCCGATAGAAGCCCTGATTATTGATGGCTGGGATGCACCATGGTCAAGAATTTCTTATGACGATGTTCCTTTCCAGGAGATTTATCAACTGGTTAAATCGTTACAGCCAAACTGCCTGATGATGGATTTAAACGGCGCCAAATACCCTGGCGATGGTTTATATTACACCGATATCAAAACCTATGAAATGGGTGCCGGCCAGCGTTTATCAAAAGAAACCAATAAAATGCCGGCTTTAGCATGCTTGCCTATCCAGGCTAACTGGTTTTGGAAAACAGATTTCCCAACAACGCCAATCCGCGATGTAAATAAGTTTGTGAACGAAACTTTGATCCCGCTTAATAATGCAAGCTGTAATTTTATACTGAACGTAGCGCCAAATACTGATGGTTTGATGGACGATAACGCGCTTGCCGGTTTAAAGCAAATAGGGCAGCTATGGAAAAATGAAGGCCCGGTAGGCAAATTAGGCGAAACAGGCCCGCCTATTGTATCGCATAACCTGGCCAAGCATGCACCGGCCAACTCAAGCTGGAGCGACGACTCTGAAATTATGGATTTTGCCAACGATGATGATTTTTCCACTGTGTGGCAATCAAACCCAAGGGTTAAAAATCCCTGGTACGAGGTTACCTTAAAACCGGGCCAGGCTTTTAATACCGTGGTGGTATTTGAACGCAAACCCAATATTAAAAAATACAAGCTGGAATACCTTGACGGTACCACCTGGAAAACTTTATTTGAAGGCGAAAATCTTAGCCGCGTTAAAGTAAACCGCTTTGCCCCGGTAAAGGGCGACAAAGTGCGCATGTCTATCCAAACTTACGACGAAGCCCCAAGCATAGCCGAGTTCCAGGTTTATAATGAACCGAAGCTGTAGGCAGATGGGGAGATTTCAGATTACAGATGTGCAGATTGGGGGATAACTTCTATGTCATTGCGGGTACCCATCAGGTAAACCTGATGGGTACCCGCAATGACATGAAAAGAATAATCTGCATATTTGCACATCTGAAATCTGTAATCCCAAAAAATGCACTTCATCTATCCGGCTTTTTTATTTGCATTGCTAACGTTAGCCATCCCGGTAATTATTCACCTGTTCAACTTTCGTAAGTTTCAGAAGGTTAATTTTAGCAATGTTCAGTTTTTAAAAGAAATCCAGGAGCAGCAGTCGTCCCGCCGCAATTTGAAAGAGCGGTTGATATTGGCATCAAGGCTGCTGGCATTAACATTTTTGGTTTTGGCATTCGCAAGGCCGTTTATTCCCGGGCAAAATTCAGGTATTGCAGGCAGGCAAAATGTGGTAAGTGTTTTTGTAGACAATTCATATTCTATGGAAACCCTTAACCGCGAGGGTTCATTACTGGATGATGCCAGGCAAAAAGCTAAAGAGATAGCATCCGCATATAATATAAATGATCGCTTTCAGCTGCTTACGCAGGATTTTGAGGGCAAGCATCAACGCTTGCTCAACCGCGACGAGTTTAATGATGCGGTAGACCAGGTAAAAATTAGCGCGCAAAGCCGTAGTTTACAGCAAATAGTAAGCAGGCAGCAAAGTTTACTGTTAACCCAGCCTGGCGCTGCAAAATCTGCCTATGTTATATCCGATCTGCAAAAAAACATGGCCGCTAAGCCGCTGAAAACGGATAGCAGTATCGCTTATAGTCTTATTCAGCTGAGGGCCGGTAATTTACCCAATATCGCGGTTGATTCTGTTTGGTTGCTCAGTGCTGTCCATCGCCCGGGCGAAAGTGAAAAGCTGGTAGTACGGCTGCACAATTATGCCGATGAAAAAGCGGAGAAAATTCCTTTAAAAGTATTAATTAACGGTGCACAAAAAGCTTTAGGCAGCTATACTGTGGCAGCACGGTCTGTACAAAATGATACGTTGTCGTTTATGGGTTTGCAGGCGGGCTGGCAGCAGGGCGAAGTGCAATTACAGGATAACCCAATCACCTTTGATAATAAGTTTTATTTCAGTTTTAACGTGGCACAACAGATGCCGGTTTTGCTGATTGATGCCGGAACACCAGACCTATACCTGAAAGCTGTTTTTGCAGCCGATCCTTTTTTTAAAACCGTGCACGTACCCGATGGTAATGTGGATTACGCTGCGTTAAGCGCTTATCCCATAATTGTTATAAGCGACGTTAAAGCAATATCTACCGGGTTGGCACAGCAACTAAAAACTTACGTTTCAAAAGGTGGAACCCTGGTAGTTTTTCCCTCGACCAATGCTGATCTTGCTAATTACCGGTCGTTCCTGCAGGGGATGAACGCCGCCTACCCGGAAAAACTGATTACCCAGACAAACAAGGTATTCGGCCTTAACCGGCAAAGCCCGGTATTTAAGGGTGTATTTGAAAGTTTTCCTCAAAATCCCGATTTGCCCGTTGCTAAAAAATATTTCCGGTTAAGCGCTGCCCATGGCGTTGCAGATAACCTGATGACGCTAACCGGGGGCGAAACTTTTTGGGCCGGATATAACAGCGGCAGGGGTAAGGTGTATGTAGCTGCAGTGCCGTTAGATGAAGAATTTAGCAACCTGCCGCGCCATGCGCTTTTTGTACCCATATTGTTCAGGATAGCTTTGCTGAGTGGTCATGACCTGCCATTGTTTTACACTTTGGGGCAGGATGAAACTTTGGAAATTCCGCCGGTGCAAATTGCCGAGAAACAATTGCTTAAATTAAGCAGGGGCGACCAAAGCACCATACCTGATGTAAGGCAGCAGGAGGGGAGCACGTTGTTGTATGTTTCGGATCAATTGCATGAGCCGGGAATTTACACTTTGAAAAAGCAGGATAGCACACTGGCTACACTGGCTTTTAATGATAACAGGAGCGAATCGGATATGAGTTATCTCGACGCTGCGGCGTTAAAACAAATTATGCCAAAGTCAAGCGCCTTAATTACAGGCGGTAACGCCTCATTAAAAGGTATTGTTGCCGAAGCAAATTTAGGCATGCAATTATGGAAACTTTGTATAATTTTGGCATTGATTTTTCTGGCTGCCGAAATTGTGCTCATCAGGTATTTTAAACCCGGTGTTCCGGTGGTAAAACAGCCGGTTTAATCAACAAAAATCCCTTAAAGCAGTGCTAATGAATTTGCTTATCAAATCTGCCACTATCCTTGATCCCGGATCACCCTTTCACCAACAAGTTGCCGATATTTTAATTGAAAATGGACTTATTACCCGCATTGCCGATGATATTGAAGCCGACGCCATGTTGTTTGAAGGCGAAGGCAAATATGTATCACCAGGTTTTTTCGATTTAAACTGCAATATTGGCGAGTTGGGATTGGAAACCAAAGAAGATATTAAATCTGGTACACAGGCAGCCGCCGCAGGTGGCTTTACCGGCCTGGCCATGATGCCAAATACTGCAAACCCGGTACACTCTAAAGCCGAGGTAGAATATCTGATTAACCGGTCGAGAGGGAATCTGGTAGATGTTTATCCCTTAGGCACCATATCACACAAGCGCGAGGGGAAAGACCTTGCCGAAATGTATGATATGTACCTGAGTGGTGCCAAAGCTTTTACCGATGGTAACCGCCCCGTACAGGACGCCGGTTTGATGGAACGTGCTTTACTGTATGCGCAAGGTTTTGATGCGATGGTGTTTTCGTACCCCGAAGATACCGCGATAGCAGGCAAAGCCAAAGTGAATGAAGGCGAAATTAGTACCTTGCTGGGAATGAAAGGGATTCCGTCGCTTGCCGAAGAGCTGATGATTGCCCGCGACCTTTACCTGGCCGAATACACGGTATCTAAAATACACTTCAGTACCATATCGACAGCCCGCTCTGTCGAGCTTATCCGCGAAGCCAAACGCAAAGGCCTCGAGGTTACCTGCGATGTTGCTGCACACCATTTAATACTTACGGATGAAGCCTTGTTAGGCTTTGATAGCCAATACAAGGTAAAGCCACCCCTGCGCACCAAAGATGATGTAAAAGCCCTGATAAAGGGCTTAAAAGATGGCACTATTGATGCTATCGTATCGCAGCATACGCCGCACGAAATTGAATTTAAAGATGTGGAGTTTGAGGTAGCGGCTTATGGCATGGTTGGTTTTCAAACGGCATTGCCGCTGGCTCTTAAGGCAGGTTTGCCTGTTGAAGTGCTGGTAGAAAAACTGGCCATTAATCCGCGCGAGATACTTGGCATTGATGTGCCTGTAATAGCCGAAGGTGAAAAGGCCAACCTGGTGCTTTTTGACATTGATGCAGAGTGGCAGTATAACAGCAAAAGCAATGTGTCAAAATCAATAAACTCGCCTTTTATTGGCGATACTTTAAAAGGAAAAGTGCTGTTAACCTATAACAACAAACAAATATCTAAATAGAAAAATATGATCGATCCAAAAATAGAAACGGCCTTCCAGGCTGCCTTAGAGGCATTTTCTAAATATAACAGCTTTGATGCAACCGTATTAACCGGCGATTTCGGTGATGTTTTTATTTCCGACGAAGATTTCCTGACCAAGGTTGACGCTTTGGACGAAGTATTTGACAATAACCCACAGGTTGAGGTGTTGCGCGAGGTGTTTTTTGATCTGTTAATGATCAACTTTTTTAGCGCCGATGTTAAAAAACTGGAAGAGGATTACCTGGATACCCCGGAGTGGGAAGATATTGAAGAACAAACGCTTGACCGGGGTACCGAGCTGTTAAACCTGCTCTTGTACCTGAACGAGTGTGAAGACGAGGACATTGAGCCCGAGCTGGAAGACTATTTGAAAGAGTTTTTATTGGTTGATGAAGACGAGTTCCAGGACGAATACCGTATTTATGAGCCTATTATAGCTAACCAGATATTGATGGAAAGCCCGGTAGAAGAAATAGCAAATGTAGCCAACAGCTTGCCCGAAGATTCTGAACTGGCCGAACTGTTTTACCCGGTAATGTGCTTTTTTCAAAATATAGATCCATCGCCGGAGGCAAAGGCTATTATAGCCGAAAACGCATTGGAAGCTGATTTCGATATGGCTGTTTTAGAGATCCTGATCAATTTTCAATAGGCAGTTCGGTTGCCTTAATTACATGTAAGCATGAACGAAGAGATAAATAAAAAAATAAAAGTACAAGGATTAATCAACGGGTTGATTTTGGGGGTTGTGTTATCGGTTGTAAGCATCGTTTATTTTTATTTTATGATACTGGTGGCAAAAACGGCTGTTACAGTAACCATCGGTTCGGTGCTGTTTTCATATGTGTTGCCAATAGGGATAGCCATTTTGTTTTGTATGGGTCTCCGGAAAAAAATAGGAGGGGCCTGGAACGTGCGGCAGGCTATTACAGGTATCTTTATCATGTTTTTTGCTTCCTACCTCGTAGTGTTCATTGTTAAAGGCAATATTTTTGCGAAAGTAATAGAGCCCGATATGGTTCAGAAAACTGAAGCTGCGATGATAAACGCGCTAAATAAACTTAAGGTAGAAAACCCGGCAAACGCCAAGGATGTGGATGCTAAAATAAGCGATATGAAAAAGGCTTTAGAAGGTGAAAAAAGCATCACCATAGGGCAGCAAATTCAGTCATTTGGTATAACTATTATATTTCTGTTTGTGTTAGCCCTGGTTTTTGCTGCATTTTTTAAAAATGAACAACAAGTTTATAGCACGGGAACAGGCAGCACGGCAGTGTAACTAATAATTAGATATGACTTTACAGGCCTTTCCTTATCCGGGAAGGCCTGTTTTAATTTGTACTATAATCAATACAGCAACTGAAGTTTCCGGCATGCATATCAAATAAATGTGGAGCAGCGTACCAGATTTCTAAAATATTAGTTAATTTAGGGAAACAAAAAATAAACCTATAATCTCATGGAAGTAAAAAAAGCCAGCCCATCTGCCCCCGCAATAAAATGGGCGTTGATTGGCGTAGTAACATCAATAATACTTACTTACGCCTTCGATTTATCGAATATCGACCCTAACTCAAAATTAAGATGGATAAGCTATATCCCATTTATTGCGTTTTTATGCCTTTCGCAAAAAGAATATCGCAATCAGCTTGGAGGTTATTTAACGTATGGTGAGGGGTTTCAGGCCGGGCTGTTATACTCCGTTTTTATGGGGATACTCGCTGCTATTTTCACTTACCTGTACTTTGCTGTGCTAAGTCCCGAAATGCTTGAAAAAATACTTGCATCGTCAGAGGCACAATTACAAGCAAAAAATATGTCCCAGGATCAAATTGATACAGCCATGTCCATGACACGTAAATTCATGAAACCTGGAATTATGGCTGTTTTTGGCTTGATAGGTACTATAATTATGGGAGTCATCATCGCACTTATTACTGCGGCCATATTCAAAAAAGAGCGCCCTCCGTTTCTGAATGCCGGGTATGATGAACCACAGCCGCTCGATTCAACTGTGTAATATAATGCCAACTGATCTTATAACAATTCAACAGGCCTTTTCTGAAAAAGAAAGGCCTGTTTTGCTTTCCCGGCTATGCAGAATGCTATTGTGGTGTATCGCGGGTAATGCAGACAGGGCTTATTATCGTGATTAGGTAAACGTTTGTTAGCAACATAAAAGCGCCGGTTATTATACCGGTTTTTTTGGAGCCGTTTTGATATAACGTACAAATGATTTTTAATGTTCTGCCTAAGCCCGGTTAAGTGCTATACAAAATTGCATAGATCCAAAGCAAGTCGTTCGACTGTATGCTAATATTGTATCCTAATATAGACAGTTTATGTACTTAAAATAAAAATAACAGTTCAGTGATTTGCTGTTTTTCGCCGGCGGCTTATTTTTTTTGACTAAATCAACCTCGTTTTCCCGAATGATCCTTTGTTGATGTATCGGAAGTTTGAATCCAAGAGCGCGTCTTTTTGTTTTTTGGCGTTCTTTTTGTAAAAGAGCAAAAGAAGTAAATTGAAAGCGAAGATGGTAAGTGTAATTGGTCGGGTATCTAAAGGAGAATTCAACCAATTGATTATTTTAATTTCATAACTATAAAACAATTTTCATTTGTCGAAACAATTTGCTTTTTTTTAAGTTATAGGTGATTATAAAGGCTTTTATAACGCCCTAAAAAACAACAACAAAACAACTATGAATTACTCTACATTAAAGAAAACAGTCGCATTATCATTTGCGTCTTTGATGGTTGTAGGTATGGCTACTGCTCAAACCGATTCCACCAAAACAGCAACTACTACAATGTCTTCTGAGACTTCTACTGCCAAGGTATTTGGTGGTATTGGCCAGTACAACACATTCAGTATTGGCGTTAGCGCCGGTATCACTGATGGGCTTGTTCCGTTTACCATTAACACTACCAACAAGTTTAAAGCTGATTTGGGTTATGGTGTATATTTAAGGCAACAACTATCTCACACCTTTAGCTTACAATTGGATTATTTAGGTGGTAAAGTAACAGGCGTTGATGAAGAAGGTAAACCGAAGTTTGGTTACACCGGATACAAAACTTCGTTTAATTCGGCGGCGCTTAGTGCTGTATTTAACATCGCAAGCGTTAGCTTCCTGCATCGTAAAAACAGTGTTAACTTTTATGGCTCTGCAGGTTTAGGTTTAGACTTGTACAAAATTAAAGAAAATACAACCGACGCCGGCGTTGTTAACACTTTGCCTTTTGGCGATAAAACAGTAAAAGAACTATTTGCTCCGGTTGGCGTTGGTGTAAAGTTCAGACTGTCTGACGCGGTAGCCTTAAATTTAGGTTACACCGTTAGCTTTGTACAAGGTTACAACTTTGGTGGTATTCATACCTATCCGCAGTTTAGCCATTACTCTTATACCTATGGTGGTTTAGAGTATACTTTTGGCCCTAAATCAAAACAAAACTTAACATGGGTTAACCCGGTTGCACAAATGTATGACGAATTGTACGATGCAGCCTTACGCCAGGAAGTTGAAGCTTTAAAAGGCCGTGTAACCAATGTTGAAACTGCGGTTAGCGACCTGAAAAAAGATTCAGATGGCGATGGTGTTGCTGATCAGTTTGACAAATGCCCAGGTACCGCCGCAGGCAGTGTAGTTGATGGTTCTGGTTGCGTTATCGTATTCCCTAAACCAGATTCAACGTTGGGTGGTGGCAAAGTGGTTGGTACCGCTTACTCAAACATCCAGTTTGAATTTGACAGTTCGGTATTGCGCACTTCATCTTACCCTGTATTAGATGCTACATCTGCCGATTTGCGTGCATCTGGTGCTAAAGTTGAGGTTGATGGCTTTGCTTCATCTGAGGGCACAGCTGCTCACAATCTTTCTTTATCAAAAGATCGTGCTAATTCGGTAAAAACTTACCTGGTTAACTCTGGTGTTGATGCCAAGAAAGTAAAAATTAAAGGCTATGGCGAAACTCAGCCAATTGCTGATAACTCAACAGAAGATGGTCGTGTATTAAACCGTCGCGTTCAGTTCAAAAAGTAATAATCTTTAATAAAATATTATTTGCGAAAGCCCCGGATAACCCGGGGCTTTTTTGCGTTTAACAAATTTCTTTAAATTAAGGCCTAACGATTATTAATCGGACGTAAAAGAATACTGCTTATTTTAATTTTTGCGACGATAATCTTTCAATTAACTGCGTATCTACTCGCTCGGTTGTGAATTCTTCAACCGGCCATTTGCTTTCAATGGTTTTTATAAGTAGTTCAGTCGCTTTTTGTCCTATCTGGAATGCAGGCTGGCGGACTACCGTGAGCGGCGGATCAAATAAATCAACAACATCCGAATTGGTAAAGCCGGCCAGGGCCAAATCATCCGGTACTTTTACCCCCAGTTTTTTTAAAATCGACATACAATTAATGGTCAACCTATCGCTGCCAATAAAAATGGCTTCGGGCCGGTCATCCATAGCTAACAAAGCTGTTACAGCAAATTCAATTTCATCATAAATCATCCCGCCATGCTCACAATTTTTTAAATAGCCAGGTTTAAATTCGATGCCGTGCTTATCCAGGGCCGATTTAAAACCATTAAGTCTTTCAACCGTAATTGATAAGTTATTTGAATTGGTTAGGTGCGCTATTTTGTTAAACCCAGATTTTATCAAAAGCTCCGTAGCATTAAATGCTCCCTTAAAATTATCAGCAACTACCCTATGTGTATTAATATCTGCGGCTATTCTGTCAAAAAATACAATAGGGAAGCCTTTTTCATGAAGATATTTATACTGCGATGTATCGGTTGTTTGGGCAGATAAGGAAACAAGTAACCCATCAACATGCCTTGAAAGCAAATGCTGTACGTTAACTGTTTCCCTGTCAAAAGATTCGTGGGTTTGTGTAATAATAACATGGTAACCAAGGTTATACGCAATAGACTCGATTCCATTAATGGCCTGCGAGAAATAGTCATTGGCTACCTCGCACACCACAACACCAATAGAATGGCTTTTTTGATCTTTCAAACTTAAGGCTATAGGGTTAGGGCGGTAATTCACTTTCTCTGCATATTCCTGGACAAGTTTTTTGGTTTCAGCGCCAATTTCGTAGCTGCCCTTTAATGCCCTTGATACTGTGGATGTTGAAACACCCAAAGCCTTTGCAATGTCCTTAATGGTATAAGATTCAAACATAATTTGGTTCTCTGATCGTGCAAATTACAGCAAGATCAAACGTTTGCAAATATTAAGAAATTATTTTACCACTAAGTTATCGTAAAAACCGGGATTTTGTCGTGTTCACCCATGTCTTCAAAAATTACGCAAACGTTACTGGGAACGATTGCGTGGTTTTAGTTGGTCAAATGTTTTTTTTTATAGCCGAGAGCCATTAATCTTGTTTAAGATTTAAAATCTCGCAGTCAGCAGCATTGATCTAAATAGAATTATACTGCGTTTAACTTTTACCGGCCTTTAAATACGGCAAGAACGCAGTATATGCCGCAGGCCGCCCCTGGTTTTACAACGAATAAGTAGATGGCCGGAAGCTGCGTCGGAATTCGAAAATTTTAACGCTGCAAATGACCTGGTACGCCGGGTGACCGATCACACTTTATAAAAACAAAAATAAATTATAAATACCCCAATCAAACAAAACATGATACTTTCAAAGTATAACCTTAAAAGAATAAACAAAACTGCAATTGAACTACCGGCTGAGCATCTTTTTGAACTGCCGGAAAAAGTACTGCAATTTGGCACCGGCGTATTATTAAGGGGGTTGCCTGATTACTATATTGATAAGGCCAACAGGGCAGGGGTTTTTAATGGAAGGGTAGTGGTCGTCAAGTCCACGGATACCGGGACGGTTGATGATTTTGACAAGCAGGATAATTTATACACCATTTACTCAAAAGGGATTGTTAACGGCCAACAGGTAAGCGAGCAGGTAATTTCGTCGGCCATAAGCAGGGTGCTTTCTGCAGCTAATGAGTGGGACGAGATTTTGGACGTTGCCAGGAACCCCAAATTAAAAGTGATCATATCAAACACCACCGAAGTGGGCATTAAGCTGGTAAAAGAAGATGTACGTAAACACCCGCCGGCTTCATTTCCGGGCAAACTATTGGCTGTTTTGTATGAGCGTTATATGGCCTTTAAAGGCAGTGCCGATAGTGGCCTGGTAATTATTCCAACCGAGCTTATTGTTGATAACGGTAAAAAACTGGAGGCCATTATATTAGAATTGGCCCATCTAAACAAATTGGAGCCCGACTTTATGGATTGGCTGGAAAGTAGTAATAGTTTCTGTAATTCATTGGTTGACAGGATTGTGCCTGGTCGGCCGGATAGTGCATCGAAAGATGAATTGGAGAGCAAGAATGGCTATACCGATAATCTTGGCATTATGGCCGAAACCTATAGCTTGTGGGCCATAGAGGGCGATGATAAAATAAAAGAAGTATTATCATTTGGCCAGGTGGATGAAGGTGTGGTAATAACACCTGATATTGAATTATTCAGAGAGTTAAAGTTAAGGCTGCTGAATGGTACACATACCTTGTGCTGTGCTTTTGCTTACCTATCGGGATTTAAAACGGTTAAAGATGCAATGGGCGATGTGCAGTTTACAAAGTTTATCACGCAGCTGGTATTTGATGAGATAAGGCCGGCCATCCCCTATGAAATTGACGATGAAGTAGCCGCCGATTTTGGAAACAAGGTGTTGGATAGGTTCCGCAATCCGTATATCCGGCATGAGTGGTTAAGTATCTCGGTGCAATACTCCACCAAAATTAAAATGCGGGTTATTCCGTTATTATTAAACTATTATAAATTAAAAAATGCAGCTCCGGTATGTATGGCGCTTGGCTTTGCAGCCTTTATCCGTTTTATGCATGTTGAAGCAGGTGATGAAGGGCAATATATCGGTACCATCAACAATGAGGAATATAAAGTTACAGATAGCCAGGCTACCTATTTTGCAAAGATTTGGGAAAACCCGGATATCGATGCTGTAATTCAAAATATATTAAAAAATAAAGACCTGTGGGATGCCGACTTAGACATTTTACCAGGTTTTACCGAAGCGGTGACAGAACAATTTAACCGCATTAACAGAGGATAAAGACATCGCCGTACAATTAAAATTAAAACGATGAAACAACGAATTATAAAAGTACATCCTGCCGATAATGTACTGGTAGCCCTGGTTGATTTAAAAGCTGGTGAAAATGTCGAATATAAAGGCGATACTTATACAGTAACTGACTTTATTCCGGCAAAACATAAATTTGCCGTTACGGATATTCCGGAAGGCGGCGAAATTATCATGTACGGAGTTTTAGTAGGTAAAGCGCAAAGCCCTATCCCAGTTGGTGGTTTGTTATCTACCGGTAATGTAGTACACGCGGCCAACAGCTTTTTAACCGGCACCAGCCATACCGACTGGCACAAGCCAGATGTAAGCAAATGGCAAAGCCAAACATTTAACGGCTATCACCGGGAGGATGGTAGTGTGGGCACGGCCAATTACTGGCTGGTTGTACCAATGGTGTTCTGCGAGAATCGCAATATTGAAGTATTGCAGGAAGCGTTGGTAAAACCCTTGGGTTACGGACGAAAGAAAACTTACGAGATAAAGGCCCGGCAGTTGATAGGCATGATTAAAGCCGGCAGAGAGATTAATGAAGTATTGTATACCGAAATTGACGGAGATACAGCCCAGGCAACGGGCAACAAGCTGTTTCCGAATGTTGACGGTATCAAGTTTTTATCGCATACCGGCGGTTGTGGAGGCACACGGCAAGATTCAACTACCTTGTGCGGTTTACTGGCAGGTTATATTACCCATCCTAATGTGGCAGGCGCTACAGTATTAAGCCTGGGATGCCAGAATGCCGAGGTGAAGACGTTGCAGGAAGAGATCAGTAGACGCTCGCCAAACTTTAATAAGCCATTGTACATACTGGATCAGCAAAAAACCGGGAAAGAGGCCGATCTGATGGAACTGGCCATCCGGCAAACTTTAGCCGGCCTAATGCAGGCCAATACAAACGTTCGTAAGCCGGCGCCGTTAAGTAAGCTTGTTATAGGGCTGGAATGCGGGGGCTCTGATGGTTTTTCGGGCATTTCGGCAAACCCTGCAATTGGTTACACCTCAGATGTGCTGGTGGCACTGGGCGGTTCGGTTATCCTGGCCGAGTTTCCTGAACTATGCGGTGTTGAACAAAACCTGATTGACCGTTGTTTGGATAAAAATGATGCCGAACGTTTTGCCAGCCTGGTAAGTAGCTATAGCCAGCGTGCCGAAGAAGCAGGCTCTGGCTTTTACATGAACCCATCGCCGGGCAATATAAAAGATGGTTTAATAACCGATGCCATCAAATCCGCCGGAGCTGCAAAAAAGGGCGGTACATCACCGGTGGCAGATGTGCTTGATTATCCTGAAAAAGTTACCAGGCCCGGTTTAAATTTGCTGTGTACCCCCGGTAATGATGTGGAATCAACCACAGCCGAAGTAGGTTCGGGGGCTAATATAGTTTTATTTACAACCGGTTTGGGTACGCCAACCGGCAACCCGATAGTTCCTGTTGTTAAGATAGCCACAAACACCACCTTATTTAACCGGATGAGCGATATCATCGACATTAATACAGGTACGATAGTAGAAGGCGATGAAACCATTGAACAGGCAGGAGAAAGGATCCTGGACTACGTAATTAAAGTGGCAAGCGGCGAAATTGAAGTAAGCGCGGTAAGGCATGGCCAGGACGATTTTATTCCCTGGAAAAGGGGCGTATCCTTATAGGTATAATTTGTTAAATGTTTTTAAACTTATAATGAAGTATATGCCCACCCGTCATGCTGGAGTAACTACCCCGCTTAAGCGGGTAGTTACTCGTGACATAGGGCTAAATCCCAGTATAGTTCAAAGGCGTAATCTTTTTCAATTCATCTTTCACATTATCTGTCACATCCAACCTGTCCACAAACTCTGCAATAGTTTGTGCGTTTATCTGCTGATTGGTGCGGGTAAGGTCTTTTAGTGCTTCGTATGGATTAGGGTAGCTTTCGCGCCTTAATATGGTTTGGATAGCTTCGGCAACTACCGGCCAGTTTGCTTCCAGGTCGGCAGTTATGGCGTCCTGGTTAAGTAATAGTTTGTTTAAACCTTTAACGGTCGATTTTATGGCGATTAAAGTATGAGCTACAGGGACGCCGATATTGCGCAATACTGTCGAATCGGTTAAGTCGCGTTGCAACCTCGATATCGGTAACTTAGCAGCCAGGTGTTCAAATAGCGCGTTTGCGATACCTAAGTTACCCTCCGAGTTCTCAAAATCAATAGGATTAACTTTATGTGGCATAGCCGACGAGCCTACTTCGCCTGCTTTTATTTTTTGCTTAAAGTAATTCATGGATATGTAAGTCCACATGTCACGGTCAAGGTCAATCAGGATATTGTTAATCCGTTTTAAAGCATCGCATTGGGCTGCAAAGTTATCGTAATGCTCAATCTGGGTAGTAAACTGCGACCGGCTCAATCCTAATACGTCATTCACAAAATGATTTCCGAAAGCTTTCCAATCCTTAGCGGGGTAAGCAACATGGTGCGCGTTGAAATTGCCCGTAGCGCCCCCAAATTTGGCTGAGTATTTTACTGATTTTAAAATCTCCAGCTGGCCTTCAAGCCGCTCTACAAAAACCTCAATCTCTTTGCCAAGTCTTGTTGGCGAAGCTGGTTGTCCGTGTGTATGCGCCAACAATGGGATGTTTTTCCAATCGGCAGCATAACCTTTTAATGTATTAATTAGCTGGCTAATGGCAGGGTAGTAGGTATTGTTTATAGCAAGCTTAAAGGTGTAGGGGATAGCAGTATTGTTGATATCCTGAGATGTTAAACCAAAATGGATAAACTCTTTAAAAGCATCTAAACCGCCTAATCTATCAAACTCATTTTTGATAAAATATTCCACAGCTTTCACGTCGTGGTTAGTAATTTTCTCAATCTCTTTGATGCTTTGGGCATCCGCTTCGGTAAAGTTTTTATAAATATCGCGTAACTTTTCTACCAGATTAACATCAAAACCCTGTAACTGAGGCAAAGGATATTCAACCAATGCGATAAAATACTCAATCTCGACAAATACACGGTATTTGATCAGGGCGTATTCAGAAAAGTAATCGGCAAGTTCGGCGGTGGTGTTTCGATAACGGCCATCAATTGGCGAAATTGCAGAAAGCGGAGAAAAGTTCATTGAAATATAATTTTTTGCAAAGATAAGCATTTAGATGCGCAGATGATATTAGATGTGCAGATGTGCAAATTTCAGGTGTGCAAATTTCTGAAACGGTGTCCTATTTTAAAATTCTCGATAGTCGTATCAAAATATGTAGCAGTTATTTGACATCTGGAATTTGAAATCTGCACATCTGTAATGTTTGTCTGAAAAAAGTCATTTCGTTTGGAAACTTTGAAATCAAAAAATGTTTCCTTAGTTTTGACCCGGAAAGTCAATGAGTCAAATAGAAAGAATAATCGAAGGGGGCGAAGAGCTGTTTTTAAAAGCAGGTATCAAGAGCGTAACCATGGACGATATAGCCAGGCACCTGGGTATGTCGAAAAAAACGATATACCAATTTTTTAAGGATAAAAACGAGCTGGTAACAGCATTGGTAACCAAAAAGCTGAAGGAAGATGAAGAGCAGATGATTGAGTTCATCAATAAATCTTCTAACGTGATTGAGGAAATGATCAACATGACCAAATGCTCTGAGGATATGTTTTCACGCATCAACCCGATAGTAATTCATGATATGCAAAAGTATCATCCTGATGCATGGAAGGTTTTTCAGCAATTTAAATCGGAGGTTTTGATTAGTACGTTGGAGGAGTTGTTGACCAAAGGAATTAAACAAGGTTATATAAGGCCCGAGATTGACCCCAAAATAGTAGCCCGTATGCGGGTGAATACGGTAGAGCTTGGGTTTAACACTACCATATTCCCGGTAGCCGAATTTAATACCTGGAAAGTGCAGGTGCAGTTTTTAGACCATTTTAATTATGGCATTTGTACCCTTAAGGGGTACAAACTTTTAAACCAGTACAGGAATATTAAAGAAGATTAATTTAACACTGCTGACATAAGGCTGTCATAATCAGCCTGGATATTTGAGGCATAATAGATGAAAAATCACCAAACAACTATATATACAATGAAATATTTACTTTTTACGGCCACATTTTTGGGTGCCGTAGCCTTTAAAAGCTATGCCCAGGAAACGCCACCTAATAATCAGACCTTTAATTTTAGCGTTCAGGAGTGTATAAATTATGCCCACGAGCATCAAACTGCGGTAGTAAATGCGGGCCTGGATATTAAAAGCGCGGAGTATAAGATAAAGGAAACAACAGGAATAGGTTTGCCGCAGATTGCTGCATCGGCATCTTTTCAGGATTACTTGAAAACACCATCTATTTTGTTTCCTAACTCTTTAAATGGCTTGTATGCTGTGTTACATCAGGAAGGTGTGAAGGACGGGAAAGGTAACCAAATAGAGGCCAAAACATTTCCTGATGTTAATTTCAGTATTTACCAGAAATATAACAGCAACTTGGGTTTAACTTTAAACCAGATAATATTTGACGGAAGTTATTTAGTAGGATTGAAAGCATCGAAAACTTATAAGGAACTTTCTGTACGAAGCTTAGTCAGTACTAAAATAGACGCATCTGTAGCAGTTACTAAAGCATATTACCAGGTTTTGGTAAGTAACAGGCAAATAATACTTTTAGATGCCAACATCACACAGCTTAAGCAGCAATTGGACCAAACGGTTGCACAAAACAAGCAAGGTTTTGTAGAAAAAATTGATGTAGACCGGATTACTGTTCAATATAACAATTTGATTACCAATCGAGAAAATGTTTTACGGATGTTGGTATTAAACTATCAGGTTTTGAAATTTCAGATGGGAATGCCCATTGAAAGCGAATTAGTACTTAAGGATAAACTTGAAGATATCAATATAGATAGTAGCATTGCCGATGCAAGCGTAACATCAGACACCGCTTTTTACCATAAAAGAATTGAGTATAATTTGTCAGAAACTAACGTTAAATTAAATGAACTTGATTTAAAACGCAGAAAATCTGCCTTCCTTCCTTCTTTATCGTTAAACGGTAGTACAGCAATTACTTATCAAAACAACGATTTTAGCAAATTATATAGTGCGAGCTACCCATCAACCTATTTCGGTTTAAGTTTAAGCATCCCAATCTATAATGGCGGGCAACGCATTAACCAGGTTAGGCAAACGCAAATTACACTGTTAAAATCAAGAAACGATTTATATAATCTTAAAAATCAGTTGAGCCTGCAAGCCAATCAGGCCCGTATTACTTTCATTAATGGTTTGCAATCCTTAAACAATCAAAAGGCCAACCAAACTTTGGCTCAGGAAGTTTTAAGGGTTTCCAAAATAAAATACCAGCAAGGGGTAGGCTCAAGCATCGAGGTTACACAGGCACAAACCGCCCTTGAAGATGCTGATAACAAATATATACAAGGATTATATGACGCGCTGGTAAGCAAGGTTGACCTTGACCAGGCATACGGACGTATTCAATAAAACACAAACTAAACTCACTATATAAAAACGACATGAAAAAAATATTATACATACCGGCTGCATTAGTTCTTTTGGTTGCAGCCTGCACCAGCAAACCAAAAGATAAAAAAACCGAGCTTGCTGATTTGCAAAAACAACAAGCCGAAATAAACGCCAAAGTTGTTAAACTACAGGCCGAAGTGGGTGGCGCCGATTCGGGTAAAACTACCGATGTAAGTGTTGTTGCTATAAAGACCGGTACGTTTACCAATTATGTGCAAATACAAGGTAAAATAGATGCACAGGATAACGTAACAGCTTACCCGCAAACTGCTGGTACTATTACCGGTATTTTTGTGAAAACAGGCGATCATGTAAGTAAAGGTCAAACACTTGTCCAACTGGATAACAGTGTAATGATGCAAAATATAGCACAGAGCGAAACGCAGGTTAGTTTAAATCAAACTTTGTTTGATCGCCAGAAAAATCTTTGGGATCAAAAGATAGGCACCGAAGTTCAGTTTTTACAGGCACAGGCCAATTTGCAAGGCAGTAAAAAAGCTTTAGATGCATTGAAGAAACAGTCGGCTTATTTTCGCATTGTATCGCCAATAAGCGGTAGTATAGATCAAATGGACCTTAAACTGGGCCAGGTTGCCAGCCCAGGCCAAAATGGTATCCGTATTGTTAATGCCGATGTATTAAAGGTTAAAGCTGATGTGCCTGAGTCTTACTCAGGAAGTGTAAGCACTGGTAACGAAGTAAAGATACTGGTACCTGATGCAAATGATTCACTGGTTACTAAAGTAACTTTTGCAGCTAAAGTTATTGACCCCAGCTCGCGCAGTTTCGGTGTCGAGATTAAATTGCCTGTGCGTAAAACCTTACGCCCTAACATGACCGCCATCATTCAAATTGCCAACTACAACAAGGCAAACACTATTGCAATACCTGTGAAGGCTATTCAAAAATCAGAAGAAGGTGACTATGTATTGTTAAATGCCAATGGCGTTGCCAAACGGGTTAATGTAAAATCGGGCAGCACCTATGGTGGCCAAACAGAAATATTATCAGGTTTAAAGGCCGGCGATCAATTGATTACCGAAGGTGCAACGGATATCGAAGACGGCGATAAGATCAAAGTTTTAAATTCTGCTAATTAAATATTAATCATTTGATCTGTCAATTATGAAAGATTCAACTAAAGAATTCGGCCCCTCCAGTTGGGCCATCGATAATAAGACCGCCATATACGTGCTCATATTTTTGATCTCGGTATTAGGTCTTATCAGCTATAACAGTTTGCCAAAGGAAAACTTTCCAGATATAGCGCAGTCAAAAGTATTTGTTACCACAACTTTTGCCGGCCAATCGCCTCAAAATATAGAGAACCTGGTTACCAGGCAGATAGAGAAGCAACTAAAATCATTAAAAGGGTTAAAAAAGGTTACTTCCAACTCGGTGCAAAATGTATCTATTATTACTGCCGAATTTCAGGCAAATGTTTTAATAAAAGATGCTAAGATCGATGTGAAAGATGCCGTTGATAAAGCAAAGCAGGATTTACCGCAAGGCGACGTGAATTTGAAAGAATCGGTAATATCTGATATTAACGTTGCCGATCTTCCTATTTTATACATCAATATATCTGGCGATTATGACCTTAAAAAGCTGAAGGAATATGCCGATGTGTTAAAGGACGAGATAGAGAGCTACAAGGAAATATCCAAGGTTGACGAAATAGGTGCTTTAACACCCGAAATTCAGGTTAATGTTGATATGAACAAAATGGCGGCAGCTCAGGTTAGTTTTAGCGATATTATCCAGGCAATCGGTAACGAAAATATTCTGTCGTCTGTTGGTACCATCAAAACGGATGGCATCCGTCGTAGCATCGATATAAAACAGGATTTTAAAAATGCCGACCAGGTAGCTGCTATGGCTATCAGGAATCCTAAGGGGCAGGCTGTTTACCTAAGGGATATAGCCGAAATAAAAGATTCATTTTTAGAGCAGGAAACTTACGCGCGCTTAAAAACTCCCGATAATCCTAAATTTAAAAATGTAATTACCTTAAACGTAAGTAAAAGGGCTGGCGAAAACTTAATCCAGGCATCTGATAAAATCAATGCGCTGATAAAGCTAAAACAGAAAACGGTTTTCCCAAAGGGTTTAGCTATTACAGTAACCGGCGATCAATCAGACAAAACGCGGACGACGCTAAATGACCTGATCAATACCATCGTAATTGGTTTTATGTTGGTAACCATTATCCTGATGTTTTTTATGGGCACAACTAATGCCATATTTGTGGCGTTATCGGTACCATTATCATGTTTTATTGCTTTTTTAATAATGCCAGCCATTGGGTTTACATTGAACATGATTGTATTGTTTTCGTTCCTGCTGGCCCTGGGGATTGTGGTGGATGATGCTATTGTGGTTATTGAAAACACGCACCGTATTTTTAATAACGGTAAAGTACCTATTAAACAGGCGGCTAAAATGGCGGCAGGTGAGGTGTTTTTACCAGTATTTTCGGGAACGATGACTACGTTGGCACCATTTATTCCGCTTGCATTCTGGAATAGCCTGATTGGTCACTTCATGTTCTTTTTACCAATAACGCTTATAATTACGCTACTGGCGTCATTGGTTGTAGCTTACATCATGAACCCGGTGTTCGCGGTCGATTTTATGAAACCCCACGTTGAAGGAGAGCATGATAACCCTAAATTTGATAAGAAAACAACTCGTGCTGTACTAATTATGGGAGTATTGGCTATTATAAGCTATGCTTTATTTTTTGCCGGTATCTGGACAATGGGTATGGGTAATTTAATTGCCCTGGCTATAATTTTATACCTTATTAACCACTTTGTTTTACTAAGGGTGATTGATAAGTTCCAAAACAATGTATGGCCGAGGTTTCAAAAATGGTATGCCAAATGGTTGGAGCGGGCAGTTAAAAGACCTGTGATTGTCCTGTTAGGAACATTCGCCTTATTTGTATTTGCCATATTTTTAATGGTTGTAAGAGGCAAAACACCCGAGTTTTTCCCATCGGGCGATCCGAATTTTGCTTATGTATACATTGCCATGCCTATTGGTACCGATCAGGCTACCACAAACGAGGTTACTAAAAAGCTGGAGCAGCGTGTTGCCCAGATAGTTGAGCCAGATAAAGATATCGTGTCGTCGGTAATATCAAATGTTACCAAAGGTGTAACTGATCCTACAGATGAAGATCAGTTAGACTACGAAAACAAAAGTAAAATTACCGTTGCTTTTGTTGAGTTTGGTAAACGCGAAGGTAAAGATACCAAAGCCGTTTTAAAAAGAATACGCGATGCTGTGCAGGGTGTACCGGGAGCCAGAATTTCTGTAACACAGGAAAATAGCGGCCCGCCGGTGCAAAAAGATATCAGTATCGAACTCATTGGCGATAACCTTGATTCGCTGGTAAAAACCGGTAACCGTTTAAAAAATTACATTGCTAAACAAAACATTGCCGGTATTGATAACCTGGTAGCAGATGTACAAAGCGATAAACCTGAAATTGTTTTTGACATTGACAGAGAAAGGGCTAACCGTGAGGGTATAAGTACAAAAACCGTTAATGATAACCTGGGGGCTGCAATTTTTGGTGCTAAGGCCGGAGATTTTAGAAACACCAAAGAGGATGATTACCAGATTAAAGTAAGAGCACTTGAAAGCCAGCGGAGTAATATTGATGAGTTGAAAAACTTAAAGATCACCTATCGTGATTTGGCCACAGGTGGTTCAATAAGGCAAGTGCCTATATCTGCCTTTACCGATGTTAAGTATACCAATACTTACAGTAATATTAAACGTAAACAGCAAAGGCGCGTATTGACATTAGGATCAAACGTTATAAAACCTTACAATGCTAACGAAGTAAATGCAAGCATATTAAGGGCAATTGGCAATTTTAAACATGCAGATGATATTATCATACGCCAGGGTGGTGGCCAGGAAGATCAGCTGGAAGCAGTTACATTCCTTGGTGGCGCTTTAGCTACATCATTTGGTTTGATCCTGATCATCCTGATGATTCAATTTAACTCCATAGGTAAAACGTTGATCATCATCAGCGAAATCTTCTTCAGTATAATAGGGGTATTATTGGGCGTAAGTATCTTCGGTATGACTATGGCCATCGTTATGACTGGTGTAGGTATTATCGCACTTGCTGGCGTGGTTGTGCGAAATGGTATCCTGCTGGTAGAGTTTACGGATATGTTGATTGAGCAGGGCGCGAGCGTTCACGATGCCGTAGTTGAAGCGGGCCACACCCGTATGACGCCGGTATTGTTAACAGCAACTGCAGCCATATTAGGTTTGATCCCATTGGCAGTAGGTTTCAATATCGATTTTGTGGAGATGTTCACCCACTTTAAGCCACACATTCACTTTGGTGGCGATAACGTAGCCTTCTGGGGTCCTTTAGCCTGGACAATGATCTTCGGTTTAGGCTTTGCTACCATCATCACCCTGATCCTGGTGCCATGTATGTACCTTATCCGTTATAACCTTAAAGCAAGGCTTTTCGGGAAAAAGGAGGAGAAGCATATTCCGGTTTTAGAAGCAGAGGAAGTTTAACTTTTTAAACTACTAATAAGAATGGCCGCCCTGGAATTTAACAGGGCGGCTTTTTTGTGCTTAATATATAGGCAAGCAAGTTTATATCCTGTTTACATCCATTCGGACGCGAAACGGTTAAACTCGTTTCTAAGGTCTATAAACATCCGGTCTTCTGTAAAATAATCTTCCGCAAGCTGGTTGTATGCCATAACGGTTGCTTCGTCAACATATGTTGTGGTTGCCTTTAGCTCATGCTGCAGTAAGGTCATGTTGGTATGGATGCGGTGCTTTAAATTGTCAAGGTAATCACGATGGATGATTAGTTGGTTTTGAAAATATTCTACTTTTTCCGAAACCTCTTTCCCAGTGTTATCACCGGCAATTTCTTCTAATCGTTCCTGTAGAAAGCCAAGTTCCAGTTCGTAAAAACCAAGTCCTCTTAACCAGGCGTTGTGTGCAAAATTCAAATGTTTGATACTGATATTTTTCATGCATCAAGGTTAGGAACCATTGCCCGATAAAAAAATGACATATAGCACTTCATTTTATGAGGTTGAACAGTAATTAGTTCCCGCCTTTACACACTATCCTGTCCTTGATGTATGTGCATTTATTATGTTTATTTTTTAAATAAATAATTTATATTAGCCTTGAACATTAAACATCGTCACAATTATTTATGCCTGAATTAGTTGAAGTTCTTGAGTTTTTAGATAACTCGGGAAGTGTAATGGTAAAGCGGGTTCCGGATAACGGACCGACAGAAATCAAATGGGGCGCGCAACTAACTGTACGCGAAACGCAGGAAGCCATATTTTTTAGGGATGGCCAGGTAGTAGACGTTTTTGCGGCGGGGCGTTATATGCTGGAAACGCGTAATTTTCCGGTGATCACAAAATGGGTTACGAGTTTTGCTTATGGCCCTAATTCACCGTTCCGCGCTGAGGTTTATTTCACCAATAAAAAACTATTTACTAATCTGAAGTGGGGCACGCAAGAGCCAATTTTATTTGCTGACCGCGACCTGAAAATGGTACGCTTACGTGCTTTTGGTAATTACACCATCCAGATATCAGATTCCCGCGTGTTTGTAAATCAAATAGTAGGTACAATGGGCATGTACCAGGATGCCGATATTGCCGATTACTTAAAAAATATTATTGTATCTAAACTAACCGGGATACTTGGAAAACAAGCACAATCGGTGATGGATCTGCCTTCAGCTTATGATTCCATTAACGAAAATGTAAAAACAGCGCTACAGACCGATTTTCAGGATTTGGGTTTATCATTGCACAATTTTTACGTAGGTTCAATTTCTGTGCCTGAAGAAGTTCAGGAGATGATAGATCAACGATCGGGTATGTCGGCCCTGGGTAATATGGATGAGTTTATGAAATACAAAATGGCCATGTCAATCCAGGATGCTGCAAATAACGTCAACGGAATTGCAGGACAAACGGTAGGCGGTGGGGTTGGGCTGGGCATGGGTTTTATGATGCCGCAAATGGTTCAGCAGGCTATGGCACCGGCTATACAGCCTAGTGCTTCAATGCCTGAACAGAAATCCCCTATCGAAAAACTCAAGGATCTTAAAAGTCTTTTGGATTTGGGGATTATCACCCAAGCTGAGTTTGATCTAAAGAAAGCACAATTGTTAAGTCTTATATAACCTTATCCACTTATGACGAATAGTCATCCTTACGAACTGTTTGCTGCTGCCAGCCAACTGGTTCAGCAACAATTACTATTTGACGCCATGCGGCAGTTCATGGACATTACCCGGCTTTATCCAGACCATGAACTGGCGGATGATGCCTTGTATAATGCCGGGCTTTGTCATTTTCACATGAATTCCTTTAAGTCCGCCATCCTTATTTTTCGCGAGCTCATTCAGAACTATCCGGATGCCACAATTTATCCGGATGATAATACCAGGGAATTCGGCCGTACGGCCGCTAAAGCTCATTATTCCATCATCAACTGCTATTTGGGATTGAACGAGGTTGAGGAAGCAAAAAAGGAACTGGCCATACTCAGTGATTTTGATGATGCATATGTTTTCTCTGCAATGAACGAAACTATCAGCTACAAAAACCTGGGACTGATTGCTATACAAACATTTGAACAGCTTAAATAAATGGAACCGGCTACTACACAACCCCTAAGCGGCAGCAATGCCTGCAGCAATTGCGGAGCAAACCTCGAATACGATTTTACAACAAATACCAATAAATGCCCCTATTGCGGAAGCGCTTTTACGACGAGCAAATCAACTGAGCATCCAACAACCGGGCCGGCACCTGATGCAGGCTGCATTCGTTTCAGGAATGACCTTTCAAAATTCAGGGATGCGGTAATTAAGTTTCTAAGCAGCGGCGATAAAACGCCCGTCAACCTGTTATTCGAAGCGGAGTTCCTGCCCGTCGAGCAGATATATGTTCCGTTTTATCAGTTTAGTGGTACCTATACTGGTTATTATAACACGATTGATAATAACGGAAAAGTACTTAGTCAGAACACTCCGCTTAGTGGCAATTTTTCAGTTTCGGTTTATGGCGGTGAAAGTAAGGCGGAGGGAGAAAACATGGCGGTCTTTGCCAATCGTGTCGACAAAAAGCTAATAATTCCAGTTAATGCTATCCAAACAGACGGTATTAAATTAACTGATAGCCAACCGGAACAAAAAGCCTGGGATAATTTGGGCCAGTTACAAGCGGCTAACCAGGTTTATAGCGAACTTACTCATGCTGATCCGGCGCATAAACATCAACACTATTTAAAATATGACACTAAATCGGCCAGTAAATTTTATTACCCCGGCTGGCGGGCAGTATATTATTACCATGGGAATGACTACGCCATTTACATGGACGATGTGACCGGGGAACTAAACGGCAGGAGACCGGCTGATGCCAGTTTCGAACCTCCTCAACAATCGACGGTTTATAAAAAATATCTGTTATTCGGCTTAGGGCTTTGGTTTGGTGTCCTGGTTTTACGCGCTGCATTGACAGCATTTGCCGGAGATTATTTTGACTTCAAGAATCACTCTTTAAATAACATCATTTTTAGTGAGCCCGTAGGGTTTTATTGGTTGTTACGCGGCGCGTTTTTTCTGGGCTTGCTCCCGCTATTGATGGTAAAGGTACTGTATAAAAAGACTGTTGCAAACTATTACGCCGCGCTAGCCCGGGTACGGAGCGGTAACCTCGACCTTTTAGCATCAGGGAGGAAATCCATCAAATTTCGCCAAATACGTTAAAGTTCATGGATCCCCGGAAATTAAGTAAATGTAGTAATTGCGGTGCCGAACTGGAACCTGCGATTACTACAACTATAAAATGTGCTTACTGCGGCAGCGTATTTGAAACCGCGATAAGTGAGGTATCGCCTCCCGATCCGCCATTAAGCGAGGATGAAGAAGCTTTTCAGCCTGTTGAAACTTCACTGGCGAGTCCTGGAGTTAGTCAAGAAAAAAATAGCAGTTCTGGAGCAATCATCATCACCATCTGCGTGTTGGTGTTAATAGGGCTGATAACCACAATCCATAATTACGCCATTGAAAATACTACTAACAATACAGCCGATTCGGTTGCTATTGACAACGTTGCCTCGATCAATAAGGCAAAAAAAGACAGCGCCGGTGTAATTAGTAATGAGGCAAAGCAAGGTGCATCGTCGAAATCTGCACCCAAAGAGTTGTCTTCAATTGTAGTGGATGCCGCAATGTTCAAAAAACTTTATCGCAATGCGCGTAAAAAGCATGATCAGTTTTCGGGCAATACGTTCATCTACGATCAAAGTTCTCCGCGTTATGTGAATATCAATGGCATATACGCCTATATTAGTAAGGACGATAGCGGTAACACACTCCGGTTTACCACTCAATACACCTCAAAGAATTGGCTATTTATAAAAAATATGATCTTTAATGCCGGTGGTGAAACGTTTAATTACGCGCCTGATTTTAAAAGAGATAACGGCGACGGGGCAATATGGGAATGGAGCGACGAAGAAGTCCCGGATGCAAACCTTTCTATGTTGGTCAAAATAGCTATTTCCAAAAGAACAAAAGTTAGATACGATGGCGATAAATACTACGATGTTGTAACGGTAACCCACATGCAACAGGCGGCGTTAAAAAGGCAGCTTCAGATTTACAAAGGATTACTTTTGGGCTACGATAGGGTGTCCAAAAAATAAAACATAGCCATCGGCATCTGTTATTTCAAAACCGCGTAGCCCGTCGCTATTGTTGTGAATGGGTTGGCGGAAGCTTATGCCGGCCTGATTAAATTCTTCAAATAAAACGTCGGGGTCTTCGGTAGATATATATGCATCCCAGGCAGCCCATTCGTGCCTAGTAGGGTTGGGCATGGGTTTTATGTCGGCAGTAATAGCCTTTAGCATAAGGGAAATGGGGCCGCGGCCCACCATGGCAAAAAACGGATCACCCTCGGGCCCCATGTACCGCACTTCGAACCCAAGTTTAGTTACATAGAAAGCAACCGAATCGGTTACGTTGGAAACAATAAAAAAGGCGAAATGAAGTAAAGCTTTGACATCGTTTTAAGTTTTTATGATGGGTAAAAGCAGCCTTGTATTTGTTTCAAATATCGATAATTCAAAAAATAGATACAATAAAACAATTAAAAACGGTACTGGTATTTTGTATCTCATTAGAAGTGGTCATGAACTTGCCTGCGCCATACAAGTTTATTACAATCTGCTTAAGGCCTCATTAATCAATTCTAACCCATTTTCTGAATAAGGCAATTTTAGCGCGAATTGATGCCCGTGCCCGTCCATTTTTAACAACGATTTCCGAAGAATATTAATGATTTTCTCAGGATCATCCTTGTATTTTTTTCTGAATTCCTCATATTGCAATTGCAGGAATACCAGGCAAAGTGCATTCTCCATGGTCTGAACATCAGCGTCAACCTTAATTCGTTTCTTCAGGATGATTTGTTTAACACGATCCGATGTCTCGTCGTCATAACCCGTATCTTTCATCAAACGTCCTGCGATGGAGGCATGATGCAGGGATAGGTCTTTGCGCCAATTCAGGTATGGCTCACGCCCTTCCGGGTAATCTTCACGCGGAATTTCCCACCTGCCGATGTGCTGACTCCTGGATGCCAATAGTAACTCTTCACCAGCATCAGGATCTAATTTTAAAACCCATTCATATAATTTAATAGCAAAAAAGTATTCCTGCGGCTCAGTTGCGTTCTCCCAGGTAAAACTGCGGGGATCTTGTTTGTTATAAGCATCAAAAAGTTCAAACGCCTTGTTTAGTTTACTCATAGGTTGAAAATAAGTTAAATATTTATAATGCCCTCATAGTTTTTTGAAATCATAAATATCCGATAGATTTGTTGTTATCCATCTAACCAATAATCTTATGAGTACATCTACAGCAAATTTATTTGAAGCCAGGGCTAACGAGTTTAAAATGCTGCATCAAAGGGCGGGTATTTTTGTAGCTCCTAATCCCTGGGATGCAGGATCGGCAATGATTTTGGAAACCCTGGGGTTTAAGGCGCTTGCCACAACAAGCGCCGGGCTTGCTTTCTCATTGGGTAAGCCTGATGGACATGCGTCAATAACCCGCGAGGAGACCCTGCAGAATGTGAAAAATATTATTGCAGCTACCAATTTACCTGTAACTGCCGACCTGGAGAATGGCTATGGCGACAACCCTATGGATTGTGCTGAAACGATTGACCTTGCCGCGAAAGCAGGTTTAGCAGGTGGTTCTATCGAAGATGCTACCGGAAACCCGGCTAATCCCATTTACCCGTTTGAATTGGCTGTAGAACGGGTGAAGGCCGCCGTAAAAGCTGCCCGCGATCAGCCGTACCCATTCACGTTAACTGCACGGGCCGAAAATTTAATATACGGCAGGCCCGATTTAAAAGATACTGTTGCCAGGCTGGTTGCTTTTGCCGATGCTGGAGCCGATGTATTATTTGCGCCCGGCCTTAAAACGCGCCAGGAGATTGAGGCAGTGGTTAAGGCCGTTGCGCCCCGCCCGGTTAATGTAATTATGGGCGTTTTGGGTAGCAATTTTTCGTTAAATATGCTCGAAGATATGGGGGTGAAGCGGGTGAGCATCGGGTCATCGCTGATTCGGGCAGCTTACGGGGCGGTTTTTAGGGCGGTAGAAGAGATCCTTCAAAACGGCACTTTTAGCTATGCCGACCATGCAACACCGTATGGCGATTTGAATAAGTTATTCGGAGGGCGTTAAAAAGCAACTGTTAAACAATAAAACCCGGCGGTAAGCCGACATGGCAAACGCATCTAATTGGGTTAACATAACTTAACACATTTTAGATAATATATTATAAATATTTGATAATCAATATTTTATATTTTAACATGGTTAACACTAAACTGATCGCGCAATTTAGGCGTATCCAAATACTTGTGCCTGTCGTTGGCCAATGCAAGTCCCCTCAGTAGCCGGATCATTTAACCAGGATCAACAAATAAAAACAAGGTGTCGTTTGATGCTCTTATCTTCCCGACGCCGTAAGCTTATTCCATTAGCTATTTGGATGCGTTTGCCCTGGTAGGCCAGATTTTGTTGTAAAGTATTATAAAATAAACGCGTATTGAAAATTACTAATTTTTAGCCACGAGCTGCTCCGTTGCAGCCACCTTTCCGGGATACACCTTCAAAGCCTCCTCCAAACAAATCATAGCGCTTTTTAAGTCGTCATTATTAAGTACATAAGCCATACGTACTTCATTTGTGCCGGCGCCCGGCGTGCTGTAAAAGCCTGTTGCAGGTGCCATCATTACGGTTTGGTTGTTGTAACTAAAGGTTTCCAGCATCCATTGGCAAAACCTATCAGCATTGTCAATTGGGAGCTGTGCCACTACATAAAATGCCCCCCCTGGGTTAGGACAGTAAACGCCATCAATGTTATTTAAGGCGGTTACCAGGGTATTTCGCCTGCTGGTATACTCTTTATTTACGGTTTCAAAATATTCGTCGGGCGTATCAACGGCTGCCTCACCGGCAATTTGTTCAACCATGCCGGCACTTAACCGGGCCTGGGCAAATTTCAATGCTGCTGTGCGTAATTCTGCATTTTTAGTAATCAGGCAGCCTAAACGGGCGCCGCATGCGCTGTAACGTTTGCTTACGGTATCCATAACCACCACGTTATCATCCAACCCGGCTAAATGCATCGGCGAAATAAATTTACGGTCATCGTAGCAAAACTCGCGGTAAGCTTCGTCCGAAAACAGGTAAAGGTCATATTTTAAACACAATTCCTTTAAAGCCTCCAGTTCTTCCTGCGAATACAGGTACCCTGTTGGATTGTTAGGATTGCAAATGATAATAGCTTTGGTTTTATCAGTAATCAGCTTTTCAAATTCGCTGATAGGGGGCAAGGCAAATCCGTTATCAATGTAAGATAGGATAGGTTTTACCACAATATCGCTCTGGCTTGCAAATCCATTGTAATTGGCATAAAAAGGCTCCGGGATAATTACTTCATCGCCCGAATCTAAACAGGCCATCATGGCAATGGTAATGGCTTCAGAACCGCCGGTGGTTACAATGATATTATCCGGGGTAATATTGTACCCCAGTTTATTGTAGTATTGTGTAAGTTTTTTACGATAGCTTAAAGTACCCTCGGATGGAGTATAGGCCCAAACTTTAAAATCAATGTTTTTAATGGCATTTAACATGCCTTCGGGTGTTTCAATATCCGGCTGGCCGATATTCAAATGGTACACTTTTTTGCCATCCAGCTTAGCCTGATCGGCATAAGGTGTTAATTTACGAATAGGAGATGCGGGCATTCGCTGCCCTTTCTGAGATATTTTTGGCATGTGCAAAATTACAAAAAAAAAATCCGCCTCTGAAAGTAGATAGAGGTCGGATTCATTTTAATTATTGTCAATTGAATTTCAAAATGCAAAAAAAACACCGCGTAGCGGTGTTCAATATTTTTTTAAGTACTCCCTTCCGGGGAGGATTTAGGAGGGTTGCTTACTTACTTGAAGCTGGTTTGGCAATAACCTCGCCTATGATATTTAAGTATTTTTCGGGTGTAACCGCGTTTGATTTAACTACAATGGTTTTGTTAAACGGAGCAGCCACTGCAGCATTATAAGTGATTTTAATTAAACCTTTATCACCGCTTTTTACAGGGGTTTTGGTATAATCGGCAATGGTACAGCCGCAGGTTGGCCTTACTTCAGTAAGTATAAGTGGCTCTTTACCAATGTTTGTAAATTCAAAAACAGTAGTAACAGGAGTGCCCTGGGGTACTTTGCCAAAGTCATGCTTTTCTTCATTGAATTTAAACTCGGCTTTTTGGTTATCTTGTGCCGATGCAGTGAAGGCAAAACCTAAAACAACTGCGCAGATCATTAATATCTTTTTCATATGCTATATTTGATTAATACAAATATAAAAGGTTTAACGTAATAACAAAACTATTAGCAATACTTCATGTTTTAAGTGTTACTATGCCAAATACAGAATAGAATTTTATAATTTTACCGTCTAAAMGAAATTTTATATGCCTGGAACTGCAATTCGTGCCACCAGTAAATTTGATACCGCAGAGCTTAGTTTTGATGATTTTAAAAAGATCGTTATTGAAGATTATCGTATTGGTTATGAGAGCAGACAAGCCAGTATTATAGGCCGTAAAGAGGTATTAACGGGCAAGGCTAAGTTTGGTATTTTTGGCGATGGCAAAGAAGTTGCACAGTTGGCCATGGCCAAAGCATTCCGCGCCGGCGATTGGCGTGCAGGCTATTACCGCGACCAAACTTTCATGTTTGCCACGGGCATGAGCAACCTCAGGGAGTTTTTTGCCCAGCTTTATGCCCACCCTGATGTAGAAAAAGATCCGGCCTCGGCCGGCCGTCAAATGAACTGCCATTATGCTACCCGTTTTATTAATGCCGATGGCAGTTGGATAAACCAAGCCGAAACGATGAATTGTTCATCGGATATATCAACCACAGGCGGCCATATGCCGCGATTGCTGGGCCTGGCTTATGCGTCAAAACTATACCGCCAAAATAAGGAACTGGAATATCTGAGCCAGTTTTCGGTTAATGGTAATGAGGTTGCCTTTGGAACTATAGGCAATGGCGCCACATCCGAAGGCGTTTTTTTTGAGTGCTTTAACGCGGCCGGCGTGTTGCAGGTACCCATGGCAATTTCTATTTGGGATGATGCTTATGCAATCTCGGTACCGGCTAAACTACAAACTACTAAAGAAGATATTTCAGAAATATTAAAAGGTTTTCAGCGCGAGAATGGCTCAAACGGCTTCGAGATTTTTAAGGTTAAAGGATGGGATTATATAGCCCTTTGTGAAACCTATGCCCGTGCCATTACTTTATGCCGTGAAGAACATGTTCCGGTGCTTATTCACGTTACCGAGATGACCCAGCCGCAAGGGCACTCAACCTCGGGTTCACACGAACGATATAAATCAAAAGATCGCCTGGCCTGGGAAGATGAGCACGATTGCTTGCTGAAAATGCGCCAATGGATGATTGCTTCGGCCATTTCAACTGAGCAAGAGCTGGATGAGTTGGAAGCAGAGGCCAAAAAATATGTGCGCGACTGCCAACGTGAAGCAGCAGGGGAATTGGTTACCTTGATAAATGCCGAATTGGAAGAAGCGGCCAAAATGATTGAGCAATACGCCGAAGATGTTTCGGTAAAAGAACAATTGACAGAGATAGTAGCCGAATTGCGTAAAAGCTATGATGCCGGCCGTAAAGAAATTGTCTCTGCTGTTAGGAAAACTTTGAGGGCTACGGCTAAAGAAGACTCGGCCGAAAGACAATTACTTGTAAATTGGTTAAATGCCGAAAAAGTTAAAGCCAATGAGAGGTATAACACAAAGTTGTTTTCTGATACGCCACAATCACCACTTTATGTGCCCGTTGTGCCTGCCGTCTACAGCGATAACGCTCGCTCTATTGATGGTCGCGAAGTTTTAAACGCTTGTTTCGATGCTAATTTTGCCAGGGATAAAACCATCGTGGCATTTGGTGAAGATGTGGGCGCCATAGGAGATGTAAACCAGGGATTTGCAGGCCTGCAAAGTAAGTACGGCGATTTGCGAATAACCGATACAGGTATCCGTGAAACCTCTATTATTGGGCAGGGTATGGGCTTGGCTATGCGTGGATTAAAACCAATTGCCGAGATTCAATATCTTGATTACCTGATATACGCAATTACCGTTATCTGCGATGATATCGGCAGCCTTAGTTACCGTACTTTCGGCGGGCAAAAAGCGCCTTTGATTATACGCACCCGCGGACACCGCCTTGAAGGTATCTGGCACTCAGGCTCGCCCCTCGGGATGATATTGGGCTCGATGCGTGGATTTCATATCTGCGTGCCACGTAACATGACCCAGGCGGCAGGCATGTACAATACATTACTGCGCGGCGATGAACCCGCATTGGTTATCGAAAGCCTGAATGGCTACCGCCTGAAAGAAAAACTTCCTGAAAATGTTGGCGAGTTTACTGTGCCGCTTGGTAAAGCCGAAATTATGAGGGAAGGTACCGATGTTACCGTTGTATCCTATGGTTCAACCTTGCGCATTGTTTTAGAGGCCGCCGAGGAGCTGGAGAAAATGGACATCAATATTGAAGTTATCGACCCGCAAACTTTATATCCGTTTGATAAAGATAACCTTTGCGGTGCGTCGTTAAAGAAAACAAATAAACTATTGGTGGTTGATGAGGATGTACCAGGTGCTGCATCTGCTTATATTGTTCAGCAAATAATTGAAGCCCAGAAGGGTTATTACTCGTTAGATAGCCAGCCGCGTACATTGACAGCGAAGGAACACAGGCCTCCTTATGGCTCGGATGGGGATTATTTCAGCAAGCCATCTTTGGATGATATTGTTGAGGCTGTTTATGCCATTGTAAGCGAAGCAAACCCGGCTAAATTTCCGCCGATATAGTAAGGAGAGTCAAGAATCAAGAGAAGTGCAAAGGTGATTTATCTGTTTTTGACTCTTCATATCTTCTTGATTACATAGTTTTAATTTTTTGTCTTAATTCCTGATTCTTAACTGTTGATTCTCCACCACCATGGATTCTAATTCTTTTGCTACCGTTGCCAGTATTATAAAAACACGCCGTTCGGTTAAACCAAATGTGATGAACGGGCACAAGGCTCCAAATGGTCATGTTGCCGCCCTGCTTGAACTTGCCGATTGGGCGCCAACACACGGCTTTACCGAACCGTGGCGATTCATCGTATATGAAGCCCCTACTAAGTTTTGCCAGTTACATGCTGACGTTTACAAGCAAGGGGTAAATGCCGAAGAATTTAACGAAACTGTTTACAGCAACCTGCAACACCAGGGTGATAAAGCTTCCCATGTTATTATTGCCATTATGGAAAGAGGTAATCTGGCAAAAATTCCTGCTTTTGAAGAAGTGGCGGCCGTTTCCAGTGCTATTCAAAATATCCTGCTCGGCGCTACGGCTTTAAGTATGGCTTCATTTTGGAGTACCGGTGGAGCCATATTAAAACCGGGTTTTAAAGATTTTTTGCAGCTGAGGGAAGATGATCAAGTAATGGGCGTATTGTACCTGGGTTATGCCGACCAAAATCCTGAAGGAAAAAGAACAACTCCTCTTGAAAATAAAGTTAAATGGATCAAATAAATAATCCTAACCTTTCCATTATTTACATCGTATAACTCTGCATTGTAATTTCCTTTGTTGAAATAATATTTCATTATAACTAAAAAAATGTTAAAAATGATTTTTTAATTAGATTGGAATTTATATATTTGTAATTGTCCGGTTCCTAATGCTGGTCAATTTATCAATTCTAAGCCTTTATTAATTTAACTTATTGATTCAAAATTAAACTCAACACAAGTATGAGGAAATGTTTTTGGGGCTTAATATTGGCGATTTTTTTATTTTCTGCTACAGTTATTAGCTGGAGATCGCCAAATGCTAACAAATCAAACGGAGGGGTAAATTCTGGTCTTGCTACAAAAGAATTATTTAACCAGTACGTAAACAGCCTGTATGTGGCTGCCGGTTTACAAGGGTCAGGGCTGGCTTTTGATGTGTTTGAAAAAGCCTTTACCGGTTATACCAATCTGAAATTATCGCATAAAATACCAGAAAACAGCGCGGTGTTGACGATAGTCGACTTCAGTAAATCGAGTCGCGAAAAACGCATGTGGATTGTCAATTTATTTAATAAACAACTGTTGTTGAACACCTGGGTAGCTCACGGATCAGGAAGCGGCATGGAAATGGCTGAGCATTTTTCTGATCGTAACGATTCGCACCAAAGCAGTCTGGGTTTTTACCTTACCGATAATGTTTACATAGGTAAACATGGCCGTTCGCTACACTTAGATGGATTGGATTCGGGTTTTAATGCCAGTGCACGTTTTCGTGATATTGTAGTTCATGCAGCAAAGTACGTTGGGCAAGGTGCTATTGACCAGCAGGGGCGTTTGGGCCGCAGTTTTGGCTGCCCGGCAGTAGCACCAAATGTTGTTGATTTTGTGATCAACACTATCCAGGGCAAATCGGTGATTTTTATCAACGGTAATGACGACACTTACACCTCAAAATACCTGGATGAAACGGCACCCTTAAACCAGGTAGCTGCAGATTCTACATCTTTTGATATAGCAAAGCTATAAAATATTGCCTATCCAATTATAAATCTGATTGCCCGGCCTAACCAGCCGGGCATTTTTTTATTTGGTAAGAAATTTTTTAAGGTGATCATACAGCACGATGTCCAGCCCATACACATCTGGCCGATGTTGTAATACACCAGTTTCATCAGCCCAACAGGTAACGTAGGTAATATATATCGGTGTTTTTTTAGGCAGTGCTATGCTGGTAGGGTCAGGATTGTCAGTCGCCATATCTTTCACAATGGTGTCAAACTCTTCGCCTTCGCCAAAAAGGTTTTTGGCAAGGGCCTGTGGGTCGCCAAGGCGCACACAACCATGGCTTACTGCACGCATGGCTTTTCCGAATGCAGATTTTGCCGGCGTATCATGCAGGTAAACACTGCTTTTGTTTTTAAACAGGAATTTTATCTTTCCTAATGAGTTATCCTCTCCGGGGCGTTGTTTAAAATCATAGTCAAGGTTATCTTTGGTAACCGCACTCCAGTCAACATCTTCAGGGTCATCAATCAATTTTCCGTCTTTATAAACATCAATATTTTTGTTTGATAGGTAATACCTGTCTTTGGCGGCCTCTATAATAATTTCTTTAGTGGCTATACTTCGCGGAATATTCCACACCGGGTTTACATCTACACTGTGAATTACGCTGTTTAGTTGGGGCGTTTCACGTGGGAATGGTTTATCAATGGCACAGGTATCATCATATTTACCCAGGCTGTTTTGCCCGTCCATGTTTCGGCCCTGCCCAACACAAACCTTCATGTTTAGTATGGATTTTCCATTTTCAAAAACATCAAGCCTGTAATCGGGTACGTTTACATATACGTATTTGGGCTCGTAAGGTTTATTTCGCCAACGTAAACGTTCCATATTAACCAACAGATAGCGTTGGGTTTCTTCCTTCGATAAACCATCAAATGTATCGCCATGCAGATACGCTTTTTGCAGTGCAAGGTATTGCGGGTCTTTGGGTTGTATGCTATCCAGGTACGCCTTAGTATCGGAGGCCATTAGCGTGGCTTTCATTGATGCGCTGTCGGGGTGTTTGGTAGCCGTAAAATACCTTGAGTAGATTTTTTTTGGGTTAACTACACCAAATTGTATGGCATTGGCATATTTTGTTAGGGTGCTGGTTGCCAGCAGTTCCAGTTTGGCCAACTCTTGATACGCTTCTTCGGTATTACTGATACCGGTTTTGCCATGAAATTTGGCAATCATAGCCTTTAATTCTTCGGGATGGAATAATTCAGGATCAATACCGTGCTCATCAGCCTTACTGTAAAAATTCGGTATAGCATCCAGGTCGCCATTGGCCAGGTGGTTCATTACAAATACGGGCATGTAATTATTTGCCTTGTAATAAGCCTCTATAGCCGGCTCGTTGGATAGCTTTAACTTTTCAATCTCCAACTCTTTTTTAAACGCAGCGGTATATGCATCGTCGTCAAGATCCTTAAAGACCTTGTTTTGTGTTGTTTTAAAAAGATTAGTGGCTATTTTATTATGCTTTTCTTTACAGCTTTGTATGGTTAACAATAAAGCAAATAAGGAAATCAGTATAAAGGATAGTGATTGTTTGTTTGTCGTGACGGGAGGCATACGTATAAATTACTGTTAAATATAGCTCATTAATAGCAATTGCCATACCACAACCGCTACAAGTTTTTAATTAAATTTGAAATCAGACAATTTATCAGCAATATTTGACTAATCGCTTCATGAGTCGCTAATGAAAAGACAGTTATTAATTATAGCAACATGCTTTCTGCCATTTATGGCAACTGCACAGGATTTTAAGCCGGTAAACAAAAATGCCACCCCCGAGGCGGTTAAGTTACTATCCTTTTTATACCAAATAAAGGGAAAGCATATCCTGTCTGGTCAGCAAAATTATAATAACGATCTGAACACGTTTTCGGATAGTGCTTACGCCATTACCGGAAAATATCCCGCTTTGTGGGGTTCTGATTTTATGTTGTGGGGCGATAAAGACCTTGGGCAGAAGCTGGTGTACGAAGCGCAAAAGAAATGGCACGATGGTTACCTGGTTACCATTATGTGGCACCAGGGCAGGCCAACTGATGATGCGCCATATGACTGGAAAACAAGTATACAGGGTAAGCTTACCGATGCCGAGTGGACAGAATTGACTACACCAAATACGCCTTTAAATAAAAAATGGCTGGCAGATATAGATAAAAAGGCGGTTTACCTAAAACAGCTAAGAGACTCACATGTACCGGTTTTGTGGCGGCCCTACCACGAAATGAACGGCGTATGGTTTTGGTGGGGCGACAAAAAAGGCAAAAACGGTATCCAAAAGCTTTGGAAAATGATGTACGACAGGTATACCAACTATCATAAACTAAACAACCTGATATGGGTATGGGGCGCAAACGGTTTACGCGATATTCCCAAAGACGAAGCATACGATTATAAACTATATTATCCAGGTGCCGATTATGTTGATATCCTGGGATCGGACGTTTATCACTCTGATTACGAACAAAAGGATTACAATGAGCTGCTAAGCCTCGCCAACGGCAAAATTATTGTACTTGGCGAAACCGGCGAATTGCCCAAACCGGAAGTATTGGCAGCCCAGCCCGAATGGGCCTGGTTTATGATATGGACAAGCTGGCTTTGGACGGATAATACCCACAATAGGGTAAAGGAAATTTACAACCTGCCGCAAACCCTTAACCATGAAGAAGTAAAAACCATGCTGCAAAAATAGTAATGGACAAAATTAAACTACCCGAAGTTTGGTTGCGCGGCCCTTTAAATGATATCCCCGCGTTGTTGCAGCCCGTTGCACATGCTTTATTGCAGGCCAGGGAAGAACTGAATGAGCTGATGGCCGATTTTCCAGACCTATTGTTGTGGAATAAAGTTGCGGGCGTGGCCTCCCCGGGTTTTCATTTACAGCATTTGACTGGTGTGCTCGACAGGCTATTTTCCTATGCAAAAGGAGAGATTCTCTCCCAAGAGCAATTAACCTATTTAGCCGCCGAGGGTAGGCCAGATGTAACCATTAGTGCAGCCGTATTAGTTAAGCAATTTAATTCCCAGGTTGATAACGCCCTGAAACAATTGGCCAATACTAATCAATCTACCTTAGCCGAAATAAGAGGCGTGGGACGCGCGCAAGTTCCATCAACTGTTATTGGCCTGTATGTGCACGCTGCGGAGCATACGATGCGCCATTTAGGACAATTACTGGTTACTGTTAAGGTTTTGAAACAGGGTTTGTTACAACTATAGTATCCGGTTTACATAAACATAGCTACCGCATCCTTAAGGCTTTTTGATGAGTGGGTTACTATCGCACCAGGGTGCCTGTCGTCCGGATCAAACAAAAACGTATCGATACCTAATGAGCCTGCCGCTTTTATTTCAGATTCGGGATCATCACCAATAACCAACAACTCTTCTGGCCGATAATTGTTATTGCTCATAATCATGGCAAAAATGTCTTTTTTTGTTTCTGAGGATATTTGCGGGTCGACAATATAGATAGCTTTAAAATCGGCTTCGACGCCTAACAGTCGTATTTTGCTCCATTGCAGCTTGGTAAAGCCGGTAGTCACCAGGTATTTATCTATCGGGGTTTCACTGATGTATTTATACTCTTCGTAAGGTTGCATCGGGAGGGCATACTCCAGGTCTTTGAGCAAATCAAGGCCTTTGTTTTTTGCCGCTTCGCTGAAGTTGAATTTTTCGGCCACTTGCTGGTAGGGGCGGCGCTGCATTTCTGCTTTTGCCTTTTCAATTTTCTCGGTGCCAATTTCTTCTGCCAGGGTATCAACAAAGCCAAAAACCGCTTCGAAAAGATTGCCGGAAATTGAACTTACAGGGTAAATGGTATTATCCAGATCTAATATGATGGCCTTTTTCATAATATATTGTCAACAGGAGTTAATACAATTGGCTCGCTTTTTTTTATTAGCTTTTTAAGGATATAGTACCCGATAGATACAAATAAGCAAACGCCGGCAAATACCCACCACAAGCTATCAAAGCCACCTGATGTAATAATCCGGGCGCCAACGGCAGGAGCAATGATCTGTGCCGCCGACCAAGACATGCCGTAAATGGCAGCATACGAGCCCCGGTTACTATTATTCGTTCGGCTCACCCAAAAAGAGTTCATGAATGGCATGGCGATGATTTCGCCAAAAGTTATCATTACTACTATCAAAACAGCTATCCCGGCATTATGAGGCAGTATGTTCAATAAAACAAAGGTAATGCCGGATAATAATACACCTATGCTGATATAGGATAAAGGATGCCTTTTACCATCCAACTTATGAACAAGCACCATTTCGACAGCTACGATCAGTATTCCGTTGAGCGCCATTAAAAAGCCGATAAAACTTTGGCCAAGATGCCACTGTATTACATAAAATACAGGCTGAGTGATGAAGAATTCATAGAAACAGCAGGAGAATAGCGTATTTAAAATGATGAACCATAAGAATATGCCATCGGTATGCGCCGCTGCCGATTTTATAACCTTTGCCACGCTTTTTACCGATGTCCGGATCTGTGATCGGGGCATTAAATTCAATAAAAGTACTGCCGCCAAAATATTTGTACTACCATCTACCCAAAAAAGCCAATGATAGTCAACCGATGCTAACACTCCGCCCAGGCCACCACCAACCGCCCAGCCCAGGTTAACCGCCAATCGGTTTAGCGAGTAGGAGCGTGTTCGGTTAGCATCATCAGCGTAATGTGCAATTGCCGCCGAGTTTGCAGGCCTGAACGACTCATTACAAACGCTGAGCACAAACGTTAGTATGCAAATACTAATGAAGGTATGCTGGTATCCTAAAATAATAAACTGGATGCCCCCTAAAAGCAGGGCTCCAACCTGCACATCATAAAAACCTATTTTATCGGTTAGCTTGCCACCTAAAAACGCGCCTCCAAATGCGCCAATGCCAAAAAACGCCATTACCCAACCCGACTGTATTACCGTAAAATGAAGTTGTTTAATCATATAAACACTCATAAACGGAACCACCATAGTGCCGCTCCGGTTAATGAGCATTACCAGGCTCAGGTACCAACTGTTTTTAGATAGTCCGTAGTAGGCGTTTTTGTATGATTGGATAAGCGGGCTTAGCATCGTTGTACAAAGATAGTTTTTAAGGCAGAAAGCCTAAGGCCCAAAGCAATAAAAGCTTTCTGCCTTAGGCCTTCCGCTTTTAGCTTTTCTCTTTTTAGCTCAGTTTCGAATTACGGTTTCGCAACCAATGGTCGGCCAAAACCAGTGCTGCCATCGCCTCAACAATAGGTACAGCACGCGGCACCACGCAAGGGTCATGACGGCCTTTGCCCGATATTTCGGCGGCGTTACCTTCGCTATCAATGGTGGCCTGGTTTTTCATGATGGTAGCAACCGGTTTAAAGGCTACTTTAAATTCGATAGGCATACCGTTGCTGATACCACCCTGTATGCCGCCCGAGTAATTGGTAATGGTTGTTATATCGCCTAAATGCGACTTTACAAAAATATCGTTATGCTCGGATCCCCGCATTTCGCTGCCTGCAAAGCCCGATCCAAATTCAAAGCCATGAACGGCGTTGATGCTTAGCATAGCTTTACCTAAATCGGCGTGCAGTTTGTCAAATACCGGGTCGCCTAAGCCAACGGGGCAGTTTTTTATGTAGCAGCTTACCTTACCGCCAACGGTATCACCGTCTTTGCGTACGCTGTCAATAAACTCAATCATTTCTTCAGCTGTTGCCGGGTCGGCACACCTTACAATGTTTTTCTCCCGCTCATCAATAAATTCCTGAACGTTTTTAATCTCCACGTTTGGTGCATCTATTTTGCCAACGCTGCTTACATGGGCTGCAATCTCAATTCCCTGGGTTTTGAGCAATAGCTTTGCCAGGGCACCCGCAGCAACACGCGCCGCAGTTTCGCGGGCCGAGGAACGGCCTCCGCCACGATGGTCGCGGATACCGTATTTGGTTTGGTAGGTATAATCGGCATGGGATGGGCGGAACACATCCACATTATGGGTATAATCCTTTGACCGCTGATCTTCATTCGGAATCAGCATTGCAATGGGCGTGCCCGTGGTTTTTCCTTCAAATACGCCGGATAGGATCCGTACCGTATCTGCCTCTTTACGCTGTGTGGTAATCTTCGACTGCCCAGGCTTGCGCTTATCCAGCTCGCCTTGTATATATTCGATATCAACTACCAATTGTGCCGGGCAGCCATCTATTATTACCCCAATGGCCTCGCCATGCGATTCGCCAAAAGTGGTTATCCTGAATACTTGCCCGAATGAATTGCCTGCCATTGTTTTAGATGTGAGATGTTAGATACGACATTTAAGAAAGCTCAAATGTCAGAATTTAATTCTAATTAAACCGTCATTGCGAGGTACGAAGCAATCCCCTAAATGCTAAGTCCCACGTAGTTCGGGATTGCTTCGTACCTCGCAATGACGGGTATTTTATGGTTTTTTCAAGATGGTCAATTTCATTATGTCATTGCGAGCGTAGCGCGGCAATCTCGTCGGTTGCATGGTTGTCTTGCAAAGTTCGCGATTGCTTCGTGCCTCGCAATGATATAGTTTGGTGCCGGATTTACCTTTTACCTTTCGCCTTTAACCTTCCACTTCCTCCACAACAAACCCTTGCTTCTCCAAATCATCCCAAAATGCAGGGTACGATTTGTCGACTACCGGGCCGTTTTCAAATTCCAGTTGCGGAACAACCAGCGCCAGTGGAGCAAAAGCCATGGCCATACGATGATCGTGGTAGGTGTTGATGAACATCCGCTCCGGAATAAACTTTTCGCTGCAATCCAGTTTATAAACCTGGCCCTTTTCAATCAGTTTAACGCCCATTTTGGCCAGTTCGGTTTGTAAAGCTAAAACCCTGTCGGTTTCTTTGATCTTTAGCGTTTCTAAACCGGTGAAAGTTGCTTCGTGACCTAATGCCGCGCACACTACAATTACTGTTTGTGCCAAATCGGGGCATTCCTTCATGTCGAAGACTTTGCGGCTTAAAGGTTTGGCCTCTTTTAGTAAATGTACACCACCATCTTTAAATTGCGATGTGATACCAAAATTGGCCATTATCTCGGTAATAACGCTGTCACCCTGGAGGCTATATGCGGTTAAACCGGTCAGGAATATTTCTGCCTCATCGGCCAGGGCAGCAATAGCATACCAGTATGATGCCGCGCTCCAGTCCGGTTCAATGTATAATGATGTTGTGGCAAAATCCTGGTTGGCTATGGCAATCACATTGTCGGTCCAGGTGTGCTGGATACCTGCTGTTTGTAACATAGCCAGGGTCATTTCTACATATGGGCGCGACGTTAGTTCGCCTTCAATATGTAATTCCAAACCAAGCGGCAACCGGGCAGCTATTAGCAAAAGTGCGGTAATGTACTGACTGCTGATGTTGCCTTTTATACTGATTTGACGGCTTAGCTGCTCAAAACCGCCTTTTAATTTAATAGGAGGGTAGCCTTCTTGCTCTTCAAAACCTATGTGGGCACCAAGTTCCTTCAACGCATCCACCAATACACCTATCGGCCTCTCCTTCATGCGTTGGCTACCGGTTAAAATTACCTCGTAATCCTGTATAGCATAATAAGCCGTTAAAAAACGCATCGCCGTACCGGCCGGGCCGATGTCGACAGTGGTGAGTAGTGAGTGGTGAGTAGTGAGTGGTTCGCCGCTGCTGACCTCCAATACCTCTTGATTCTTGACTCTTGATTCTTGATTCTTCCTCAAAATCCCTGCTAACAAAACCGAATCGGCCGAATCGGATACATTATCTACCTTAACCTTACCGTTGCTCAGCGCTTCGATAATGAGGGCGCGGTTACATTCACTTTTTGAACCGGTGAGGTTTACCGTGCCTTTTATATGCTTATTACTTTTACTCAGGATGATGTTTTGCATCGCTATTTATAGGTTGTATGTTTTACGTTGTACGTGATACGCGGTACGTTGAAGGGAATAAACCTAAGTCAAAACGTATAACGTACCACGTAAAACGTATAACATAAAAATTACGCGTGTGTTAGTTTTTCTGCTGCCTGGCCTGCTTCGCTGGCGTTCATGATGGCTGTTTGCCTGCTGATAGATTCGGCGTGTAAAAGTTCCAGTAATTTTTCGGTAAACTCGCTGCCTAATTTTAATGCTTTAGCATAATTAGTACGTTTTTGCAGAATTTCGTCCCAACGGCCAACCTGTAAAATGGTAATACCGTTATCTTTTTTATGCTGACCGATTTTATCGGCAATCAGCATACGCTCGGCAATTTTCTGGATAACTAAATCGTCAATTTTATCAATCTGGTTGCGCAATTCGTGCAGCTTATCGTTAACCTCGGCATTGCGTACTTCTGGTTTACGTAAAGCCAAATGATCAATAATATCAGCAAGTGCAGCAGGGGTAACCTGTTGTTTAGCATCTGTCCAGGCTACGCTTGGGTCGATGTGCGATTCGATCATCAACCCTTGCATATCCAAATCCAAAGCTTTTTGCGAAATGTAACCAATAAGGTCGCGGTTACCCGATATGTGGCTTGGATCGTTAATGATAGGCAATTCAGGTGCTAAAGTTTTTAAGGCGATAGCGATATCCCACATCGGCTCGTTACGGAAAGCAGATTTTTCGTAAGATGAAAAACCGCGGTGGATAGCAGCAAGTTTAGTAATACCTGCGTTGTTGATACGCTCTAAAGCACCAATCCATAAAGAAAGATCGGGGTTTACCGGGTTTTTAACCATTACCGGCACATCAACACCACGCAAAGCATCAGCAATTTCCTGTACAGTAAAAGGGTTTACTGTTGAACGGGCACCAACCCAAAGTATATCAACACCTGCTTTTAAAGCTTCTTCAACGTGTTTACCGGTAGCTACCTCAATAGCTGTTGGCAAGCCTGTTTCGGCTTTAGCGCGTTTTAACCACTCCAAACCAATTGAGCCAATACCTTCAAACTCTCCCGGGCGGGTACGTGGTTTCCAGATACCTGCACGTAAAGCAGAAATTTTACCGGTTTGGGCTAATAAATGGGCGGTGGCTACCAGCTGATCTTCAGTTTCGGCGCTGCAAGGGCCTGCAATTACCAATGGTTCTTTACCGGTTTTAATCCAGGTATGAAGTGGCTGTATGTTTAAATTTAGTTTCATTGTGTTTGTTATTTGTTCCGGCTGCTTGTTTTTTAAACCGGGTTGTTTTATGTTTTAATTTTTTGATTTCCTGTTTGGTTCGGTGATCTTGAGGGATCGCCTTTTTTTGTTTAAACGTTGCGGCGGATGTTGATATATCGCCTGCCGCGGTCAATTCGCTGGGGTTTGGGTGCTACTGATGGTTCGTCATCGTGTCTTTCATATTCGCCAAGTATGTTAAAGTTTTGTGTGTATTTCAGTATCTGCCGTATAGCACTATCGTAGTGTTTCTGCTCGTCCCACTCCACATCTACATAAAAATTATATTCGTTACGCTTACCAAGTATGGGCATGGATTGTATTTTGCTCATGTTTAAACCCTCTTCGGCAAAAATGTTAAGCACTTTGGCCAAAGCCCCAACCTTATTACTTACCTGGAAACAAAGCGATGCTTTATTGGCCGGTTTTTTATCCATGTTATCATGATGGGTGAGGATCAAAAAACGGGTAAAATTCCGTTTGTTTGATTCGATGCGGCGCTCCAAAACATCCAGTCCGTATAGTGTTGCCGCCAATGAATTGGCGATAGCTACTGTATCCGTTAATTGTTCGTCGCGGATGCGTTTAGCGCAGGCGGCGGTATCGCTGCTCTCTACAATTTTAAGATGCGGGTATTCGTCAAAAAAATCAACACACTGGCGCAGTGCAATAGGGTGCGAGGTTACGTATTTTACATCCTCAAACTTTACACCGGGCAAAGCCATCAGGTGCAGTTGAATAGGCAGGTAAATTTCGCCTACTACCGGGAAACCATAATCGAGCAGTAAAGTGTAGTTGGGCAATATGCTGCCGGCAATGCTGTTTTCAATAGCCATTACCACATAATCAGCCTCGCGGTTCTTTAACTTCTCAAAAGTTTGTTTAAAAGAGTTGCACTCAATCATCTGGGCGTTTTCGCCAAAATAACGCAGGCCGGCTTCTTCATGGAAGGAGGCGCGGATTCCCTGTATAGCAACTCTTGGTTTTTCTATTTTCATAACCCCTGTTAATGCAAAAAGTCCCGGCATTTTGTGCCGGGACTTTTTAAATTTTTTATGTGTGTTTAGTACATATTAGTCCCGGCTCTTACTGGTAAAGTAAAAGTAGTAACCATAAAAATATGCACTGTTAAATTTCATCTGTTTTTTATTACGTTGTAAATGTACGGTAAAAAATGATTCTGTCAATAGAAAATTTTATTTTTTGGTGAAAAAAGTAGGTGAACCAAATTTTATATTGTAAAAATGGATTTTACCTACTTTTAAATAGTCTGTTGCTGCTGTAAATAACAGGTATCCCTAACTTATTCGGAAATTTCGATAAAAAATCGTAACTGCTAATCAATATATTGGGGATTATCAGGCAATCACCGTTCTGAAATTTAACCTCGATTTTCTTATTAAAGTCAAGGCGAAAGCCACGGCGGTCATTGTTTTCATAAATGACGATGTTTTCGATATTCAGTTTTTCATAGGCCGATATATTTTGCTCGTCTTTTCCAAAATAAAACAAATTGTTGCCCCTTGAAATTTGAAGGTACAAACTGCGGTTTTGAATAGCGAGAAACACGGTGTAAAGTATAAATCCTCCGATGATTAAAATAAGAAAGCAGGGATAAAGTATAAAAGGGGTGTCACTGGGAATGCTGGCAGCAAAGCTGATAAATAATCCAATATAGACCAATAACAATGCAATCAGCATAAATACCCGTGAAGGTTTTACTTTATATATAAAGTTATTGGTGATGAAATGGGGCTGGTTGCCGATGTTAAAAAAATGCTTCTCGAAAACGCTTAGGTCAAGGGTTTTATCAAAAAAATCGGCAACAAGTTTTTCCGCGGCCTCAATATCAGCAGCGTGGTATTCATATAAATGATTATCCCTGTCAAGGTAATAAACACAAAATTTCCCGCCGAAATAAAGCCCCAGTTTTAGATAGTTAATATCATCGTCCTGTATAGTAACCGATGGGCCGGTTAATTGAATATCAGTTAAAGGGCGCTCCAAATCCCAGGGAAAGTTTTTTATCAGTTGAATTGTTTCATCCAAATTTCTTGGCTGCTCGTCAGAAAATTCGCCTTTTTCGTAAGTGTTATGTTGTAGTTTGGATATAAGTTGCGGCATAGGTTATATAAGGCGATGCTTGTTTGCTTCTAATTCAAATATAAAATATAGCATCGATACTTATGCGGTTTGCAATAAAATTAAGCGGTTTGTTTTTGCTCGATGAGGGGCGAAATATGCTGAATTTCATATTCCCGCTGCATTACCCTTGCAGTTTGTGTGCTACCATCGTGGCTCCATCCCGGTGGGTTAAATAAATAACCAAGCTTGTTTTTAATGCCCGGCGCGTGTTTAACATCGTGTATCAACGCCTTCCACTCGTGAAATATAACATTTACCGGCCCCATATCATCGGGTTGTTTGGTAATGCCGTATTTAACAGGCTCGGGCAAATCCTCGTCGCGGAAGGTGCCAAACATCCTATCCCATAAAATTAACACCATGCCCATGTTTTTGTCAAGGTAGGGGATGTTTGATGCATGGTGCACGCGGTGATGTGCTGGTGTTACAAAAATCCACCCATACCATTTTGGCAGCGGAATTTTATATTGCGTATGTACCAGGTTGCCATAAAACTGGGTAACCAGGTAGGCATACAAAATATCTAAAGCGCTAAAGCCAAACAGCGCGAGTGGTAAGTAAAAAAATACCCTGTACAATGGCTCAAACACAGTTGACCGGAAACCGGTAGTGAAGTTGAAATGTTCTGACGAATGATGGGTTACGTGTATAGCCCAAAAAACGCGGCAATAATGGCCAATATAATGCAGCAGCCAATACAAAAAATCCTGCGCAACAATCAGTACAAACCAATATAGCCAAACGTTATGGATTTGAAACAGCCGGTACCTGTAAGTAAAACTCAGGATAATAAATGTGCTTCCTTTTACTACCAGGTTGGTTACAACGGCAAGCGAGGTGAGATAAACGTTGGTAAAAGTATCGCGTGTTTCGTAATAATGCCTGTCTTCCCAATAACTTAAACCCATTTCTACAAGGGTTAAAATAACTAAAAGGCAAAGTATTACAATGGCGCTTATTTCCGTTTTATCTAAGTGCTGCATCTACATGTTAATATAATACAATAAACTATCGCAAAGTTCGGCTTCTGTGCAGATATTATCAATATTACATTGACCAATGTTGGTCAGCAGGGTGCAATTTATATTTCCGCTTTGGTTCTTCTTGTCCTTTTTCATGAATTCAAACAACGTTTCGAAGCTTGATTGTTTGATGTTATAACGCGGATACAGGTTATTCAGTGTATCTGTTATCTCCTTTAGTTCTTCGGCAGGCAGGTCTGTTTTTTTGTGGGCCAGGTACGATTCGCAGATCATGCCTATGGCAATAGCCTCGCCATGCGATAAATGATCTTTATCGTTGATCAACGAATAGGTTTCAACCGCGTGGCCAACGGTATGACCAAAGTTCAAAGCCTTGCGGATCCCTTTTTCATGTGGGTCCTCCACGGTAATTTTATTTTTTATGGCTACAGACCGGTGTACCAGTTCGGCAGATGGTTTGCTCAAATCGCTGTTTTTTAACTGGTTCCAGTAATCGGCGTCCTGGATAAGCCCGTGTTTTAACATTTCGGCCAGGCCGGATAGGATTTGTCTTGGAGGCAGGGTATCTAAAAAGCCCAATTCAATAAATACAGCTTTGGGTTGTGTAAAGGTACCTATGATATTTTTAATGCTATCGATATCGATGCCGGTTTTACCGCCTACTGATGCATCCACCTGCGATAATAGGGTAGTAGGCACGTGTACAAAATCAATCCCGCGTTTAAATGTTGATGCAGCAAAGCCGCCCAGATCGCTGATAACGCCGCCGCCAAGGTTAATAAGCAGGCTTTTGCGGTCGGCACCAAAATCAATCAGCATTTTCCAGATGCCGATGCAAAAATCAATGTCCTTACTTTCTTCGCCGGCGTTTATTTCAATGATGTCAAAATTGTCCTGGTCTTCTATCTTGCTTTTTACAAGGGGCAGGCAGTGTTGGGCGGTATTTTCGTCGGTTAAAATAAAAAAACGGGAATAGTGCCCGTGTTTTACGAAATTGGCCAGCTCATCAATACTATTTTCAAAAAAAATGGGGTAATTATCGCTCTGAATGGTGTCCATAATTTAAATAACCATGATTTTATTTCCTCTGAATTCAACCAGGTCTCCTCGTTTTACTTTAAGGCGTTTGCGGTAATCAACCTGTCCATTATAACTTACTTCGCCCTCACTTACAACTATTTGCGCCTCGCCTCCGGTGGGTACCAGGCCGGCTGCTTTTAGTAGTTGTATCATCGGGATAAAGTCGCCGTTTAACTTAAATTCAATCATGGTGGGCAAAAATAAACTATTCATGGAATAATGAGTTATCATTTTTATAATTTTGCGCATGCTTTCTAACGAAACTAATAATACATCCAAACACGGTAAGCCCTCTTTTGAAAATACAGAAATAGCTTTTCGTCATTCATCTAACGCAGATCTTAGCCGCGCTTATTGGTTATTCAGGATCATCAATGTTAATTTTTTGGTGAAAATAGGCCCCCCGGTAACCAACTTTGCCATTAAAATAGGCCTGCCGATTAAAGGCATCATCAAGGCGACTATATTTAAACACTTTTGCGGCGGTGAAACCATTGCCGGGTGTGATAATACCATCAAAAACCTATATAGCGGTGGCGTAGGTACTATTTTAGATTATTCGATAGAAGGCGAGGACGATGAAGCCGTTTTTGATAGTACCAGGGACGAGATCATCCGCACGATAGTGCGGGCCTCAAAAGATAAAGCCATACCATTAACCGTGTTTAAGATAACCGGAGTTGGCCGTTTTGCTTTGTTAGAGAAGCTGGACGCCCGCCTGCCACTTACACCCGATGAAGAAAGCGAATGGCAAAGGGTGCAAAGCCGGGTATTGGCTATTTGCGATAAAGCCTACAAAAGCAACGTGCCCGTGATGATTGATGCCGAAGAAAGCTGGATACAGGAAACTATTGACCTGCTGGCTTTAACCATGATGACGCAGTTTAATACCAAGCAGCCCATTGTTTACAATACCTACCAAATGTACCGCCACGATAAACTGGCATCGATATTAAACGATCACGAGATTGCCAAAGGCGAGGGTTTTATATTAGGAGCCAAAATTGTGCGCGGTGCTTACATGGAAAAAGAGCGTAAGCGTGCCCTGGAAATGGGTTACGATTCGCCAATTCAGCCTGATAAAAAATCAACAGACCTGGATTATGACTCGGCATTGGATTATTGTACCAGCCATATCAACGAAATTGCCTTTATAGCGGGAACCCACAACGAGGAGAGCTGCCGCCTGCTGGCCGAGCTTTTGGATACCAAGGGTATAGACCATAAGCACCCGCACGTATATTTTTCGCAATTACTGGGCATGAGTGATAACCTGAGTTTTAACCTGGCGGATGCGCAGTACAATGTGGCCAAATACGTGCCCTATGGGCCAATAAAAGCCGTGCTGCCATACTTGTTCCGCCGCGCACAGGAAAATACCGCCATTGCCGGCCAAATGAGCCGAGAGCTGAGTTTGATAGTGAAAGAACGGGGAAGAAGAAACAAGAACTGAGAGTCAAGAATTGAGAGTCAAGACAGAAAAATATGGGCCGCTAAAATTTAGCGGCTTTTTTATTGACTTACTTTTGGGAGGGGGGGGCGTTCGGCACCGTTTAATTTGGGATGGGGTTGATCAGTGGTTCATAAATATGATGGTAAATTACCGCTAATAAAAAGACGTGATTTGCAGGCAAACAATAAAAAAATTTGCATTTTTATATCAGGCATTATCATATGCCACCCTAAATTATGAGAAATGCATTTGTAACAGGTTTAATCCTGGGTATCCTTAGTGGTACCTGGTTGTTCATCATGCGGTCGTTTGGGTATAATAGTACCGGGAACCACGTAAGCCCGGTTGAATATTTATCATTACTGATACCTTTTTGCGGTGTTTATTTTGGGGTGAAACGCTACCGTGATGATGATAAGCAAGGCGAGATCGGTTTTTTTGATGCCCTATTTCAAAGTTTTAGGATTTTGCTTATCGGTGGCCTGTTTGCCTGTTTGGCAGGCATTGTTTACATTAACTATTTTGATATGGCAAGTAACCTGTTCGCTTTTTCGGGCAGGCTTTTCGGCGGGCTGGTTATTGGTATATTAATTTGCTTAGGGGTGTCTGCCGCATTGATGAATAAATCGAGCAAGCTGAATTGATAGGAGTGTGGCTGTAGTTGATGACTTGCAGGTCACAAACAAGTGTCATGTTAATGATAAATTGACGGATATTCTTTAGCCCAAAGTCTCAAGTCCTAAGCCAAAAAAGGAAAAATTCAACTTTCAACTTTAGACTTACGATTTAGTACTATTGACTTAACACTATCATCGATAGCTGTAAATAATATAAAGTAAAAGAATATTTAACGTCAAATGTGCGCTAATGAAGGGGTTATAATTTTACCTGAAATTTAATTTAAAAAAAGTTTTGCAGCTTGATTAAAAATCCTAATTTTGCCAACCCAATCGGGAACGGGATGTAGCGTAGCCCGGTATCGCGCCACATTTGGGATGTGGAGGCCGCAGGTTCGAATCCTGCCATCCCGACAAAAGCGATACCAGATCAAATTAAAACCCTCCCAATTTTTAATTCGGAGGGTTTTTTATGTAAAAAAGTCGCCGGGTAAAAAAACATTTTTTAACCATGTTAGCTGCCGCTTTCGATTGTTTGCTCCTAATAGCATGTTAAAATAAAAAGCGGGATTGTTGTAACCAACAGTCCCGCTTTTGTTACCCGCAATTTGTAGCGCTTTTACTCGGTTTTTTTCACTGTAGTGGTGGTAGTTGTTTTTGTTGCCGCCACCGGTGTTTTTTTATAAACACGATGATATACGTGTACAGGCTTTTTTGAACCAGTTGCCTTATGTGCAACAACATGAGTAGTTGAACTGGTTGTAACAACCGGCTTTACTTCTGTTGTAGTTGTAGTAACTTCGGTTGTTTTTGGTGTTGGTGCGGGAGCAACTACAGGCGCTGGTGCCTGCGTTTTAACTGTATCATGCACTATAACCACGGATGGCGGTGGTGGTGCCGGCGTTTGTTTTGCCGGTTCAGGTAAATGACCTGTTACAGCGCCGTCGGCTGCGCCGCTTATTGCGCCGGCTGTGCCGGAGCCCTCCATCTTGATTTTTGTTACCGTACGACCGTGGGCGCCCTTTTTAACTTTCTTTTTTATCTCCACTTTGTTGTTTGTGGTGTCTTGGGTTTGAGCCCCGGCAGTTTGAATGCACCATGTAATGCTGGTTACAAACAATATTAAACAGATCTTTTTCATAATAAATGTAGTTAGTTAGATGATGTTGTTGTAACATATTTATTACAGATTTTGTTTGTTATTTTTTAAATTATTACTATGAAATTAAATTGCTTGCTTTAAAAGCAAATACTTAGGTGTGATTTTTTTGATACAGTACAGATTGAGATGAGTTTGATGTTGCTTTTATAAACTATCGCCACACCAGATTTGATGTCAGTAAATGAATTTAGCCAGCAAATTAATTATTTCCCCATTCTGACCATGTATATCACTGGCCGTAATGCCCTACTAAAATACCAACTTAGCATTGTAGTCGCTGTATACAGATGATTTTTTCAGAAGTTTTGATTAATTGAATTATAATATTACCTTTGCAACCCCAACGGGAACGGGATGTAGCGTAGCCCGGTATCGCGCCACATTTGGGATGTGGAGGCCGCAGGTTCGAATCCTGCCATCCCGACTATTAATGCAAAAACGCCCTTAGATTATTCTGAGGGCGTTTTTTGTTTTAATAAAGATTTATTGAAAATTAAATAACTGTAAATCAATATAGTTTCGGTTCGAATTCTTTTATCTCTTCTTTGAAATATTAGTTTGTCTCTGGCTTCTCAGTAAAGACAATGTTATCAGCATAACTAAAAGATAGCCGAAAGACGCTGATTTCAGTAACTATGATCAACCGCGACCTGTTGACATGCCGCCGTCTACTGCTAAAATAGCACCGGTAGTGAATGCGCTTTCGTCAGACAAAAGGAATACAATCGCGCTGGCCGCTTGTTCAGGCTTGCCGTTTTTACCGAGTGGGTTGAGGCCTAACAGGCTGTTGTAGGTTTCTTCAACCTTTTCAACACCCACAACATCGTTTAATACATTGGTCACAAAAAGACCCGGGGCAATAGCGTTTACTCTAATGTTTTCAGGCGCCAACTCAACTGCAAGGTGTTTGGTCAACGCATGCAAACCTGCTTTGGCTACCGAGTAAGCCGAAGTAGGCATGCCCTTTACAACATTTTCTGACCAATAAGAACCAATGTTTACGATAGCGCCGCCACCGTTTTCTTTCATTTTCTTCGCTACCGCCTGTGAGATGAAGTAGAAACCTGTATTGATGTCCAGCAAAGCAGCGTATTCATCGGGGGGTGTGTCCAAAAATGGTTTTGGCCTAAAGATTCCGGATGCGTTCACCAGGTAATCAATTTTGCTTTCTTTTTCAATTTCGGCAATGAACGCCTTTACACTTTCAGTATTGGTAATGTCAACAACTTTACCTACAACCTTGATTTGTGGATGGTTGTTAGAAAGTTCAGTTACTGTTGCTAAAACTGAATCTTTTGTTTTACTAGCTACAATAACATTTGCGCCTCTTTCAGCAAGCAATGATGCTGTTGCTTTGCCCATACCACTGGTTCCACCTATAACCAGGGCTACTTGTCCGTTTAAATCTTGATTTTTCATGTTCTTATTTATTGAAATTTACCCTTTGACGTAGTTTTTAAATTCTGTGACAAAGTTTTGTCTAAAGCCTATAAAAACTTTCATTTGGTGGTTATAGCGTTTGCGAGTCTCCAACAAGCAAGGTTGCGGTTGCTTTGCCCATACCAACTATAAGCAGTGCTGTTTTGACCGTTTTAATTTTGAGTTTCCATTTTCTTAAATATTTGCCCCTTTGTCACAGTTTTTAAATTTTACGTCAAAGGGTAAAATAACAACTGGAAAAGCGGCAGGGGCATTTCAACCCGGCCGTTTGATATTCAAAAAATAAAAAAATGGAAAGAACAGAATTTCTAAAAATAGGTTCTATAGCAGCAGCGAGCTTATCGATATTGCCTAAAACCAAACTTCTGGGAGCAACCACATCGGGCGTATATTCTGCACGTAATGCTCCAACCAGCTTCGTTGAAGCAGGCGGCATAAAATTCGCGTACCGTCGCTTTGGGCGCAAAAATGGGTTGCCATTGGTATTCACCAATTTCCTTACCGGGACAATGGACAACTGGGACCCCGCAGTGTTAGATAAAATTGCCAAAGAGCGCGAAGTAATCATCTTTGATAATACCGGCGTTGCATCTTCTACCGGTACTACGCCTAATACAGTTGAGCAAATGGCCAGGGATGCTTACACTTTCGTTAATGCACTCACCTTGAAAAAAATCGACTTATTGGGTTTCTCCATCGGCGGCATGGTGGCACAATGTTTGGCCTATCAACAGCCGCAACTGATCCGCAGGCTGATCCTGATCGGAACCGGCCCAAGCGGAGGGGAAGGTATGGAAGATTACACGCCCCAGGTGTGGGCGCTGCTCCAAAAGAAATATCCACATGCTGATGAATTGCTGCTCGATGCTTTCTTCACACCTACAAAAAACAGCAAGGCAGCCGGAGGGGAATATTTGAAACGCATTCGCACACGAGTAGGCAAAGAACCAGCTTTGACAGGTAAAGTGGCACCAGCCCAGCTTGCTGCGATCTTCGGCTGGGGTAAAGGACACGAGAATAATTTCGATTACCTCAAATCAATTAAACAACCGACATTGATTGTTCATGGGGATGCCGACATTTTTTGCCCTGTAATAAATTCTGTTCTGTTAAAAGAACACTTAGAAAATGCTCAGTTGATTGTTTATCCTGACGCAAACCACGGACCGCAAAACCAATACCCTGAAGATTTTGCTAAAAAAGCCAACAACTTCTTAAATCAGGCCTAAGCAATAAATTAATCAAATTTCAACACCGGGCAGGTGTTTGACCAGTAAGACAATAGCCTTACTGGTTTTGACATTTAAATAGTACCACATTTTCTTCAATTACTACCATAGATATTCGATAGCCCAAGATTAACTTTATCAATTTACTTTTAGATACCAACTAAACATATTTAAATGGAACAAAAACTCCCATTGCCGCCTTTTAATTTCGAATCGGCAACGCAAAAAGTGCAAATGGCAGAAGATGCCTGGAATACCAGGGATCCGGAAAAGGTTTCGAAAGCCTACACGATAGACAGCGAATGGCGAAACCGCTCCTCATTTTTCAAAGGGCGCGAAGCAATCGTAAAATTTCTGACCCAAAAATGGACAATTGAACATCAATATAAATTGAAAAAAGAATTATGGGCATTTACCGATAACCGGATAGCAGTTCGTTTTGAGTATGAGTACCATAATGTCGAGGGCGAATGGTATCGTGCTTACGGAAACGAAAACTGGGAGTTTGATGAAAATGGGTTCATGATGAAGCGTTTCGCCAGCATTAATGATGTGCCAATTGCGGAATCCGAGCGCAGGTTATAAAATGAACGTACAAGTAATTTTAGAACTATTTGTAGCTGACTATGAGAGTTATACTTACATATTGTACGCGCGAACCTATTTGTAAATAACTACAATGTAATATTACGCTTTAACAAGGCTATCTATAACAGCTTTGCTTGCCCGGTAATCAGCGTGTTGTCTATATTTGTAAGACCAATGAATCTTTAATTTTCGAATAACATAATTATGTTTTGGCTCGAATTTTTTTTTAATAATTAATAATAAAAGTTATTCAATTTACATTTTGATTATGACGCCTTTCAGTATATCATATAAAGAGGAAGATGATCTTACGCTGATCAGGGAGTTTTTTGAAGGCTCCAAAGCTTCACTAAATCAATTGATAAATCGTCATCAACGGTTTATCTATAATCTTGCCTTAAAATTTGTAAATGACAGGGATGAAGCCGCTGACCTCACACAGGAAGTATTAATTTCGCTGGTGTCGAAGTTAGACAAGTTCAATGGTAACAGCAGTTTCCGCACCTGGTTGTACCGCATGGTATATAATCAGTTCATCGATACTAAGAGAAAGAAAGTAGAAAAATCAGTTGTATCCTTTGAAGAGTACGGGGATTATTTGGATACCGCGTATAACGATGAGGGAATGACGCCGCAAGAGCGGGTGGACAATGAAAAGGCAATCGACTGGACACGCAATAAATGCCTGACAGGCGCGCTGATTTGCCTGGACAGGCAACAACGCATGGTTTTTATACTTGGTGCGATCTTCAATTTGAAATCCAGTGTAGCAGCCGAGATTCTTGAAGTGACACCGGAGAATTTCAGGAAGCAACTGCAACGTGCTAAGGATGATTTATTCAGGTTTATGCAGGATAAGTGCGGGTTAATAAATGTTGAGGCCCCTTGTCGCTGTCAAAAGAAAACCAAAGGATATATCCAGGACGGCATAGTGTCACCAGAGACAATACAATTTTACCGTCAATTCACTGACTCTATAGAATCCGTTGTCGAAAGTAAAAACCGGGAGATAGATTACCTGATTACAAATCCATATTTGTACTTATTTACTCAACAACCTTATGAAACCAAAAAAGATAACGAAATTAAGTCCCGTCATATTCTAAGCGATCCGGCGGTTATGCAGCTTTTTCAATTATCATAGGCATCGCCTCTTTAAGTTTATATCAGGTTATAGTATTAAGGGCAGTGACTCAAAGTAATTTGAGGGGTAAAAAGTTTGCCGGAAACGACATTTTTTACAAACTGGCTACCACCAGGATCCATAGAATTAAGCTAATTGTTGTCATACATAGTTAGCTGCCAGTAAACTAAACTAATTAAAATTAAAACCCGTGTACTCTCAAGATTGGCCCAAATTTTATATGAGGTATATTTTTTATAACGTCAAATTAGCCAGCAACCTCGAATCATGTAGGAAGGTTCGAAATTTGTATAGGCAGGGCGACAAAAGCGATACCAATCGAGTCGAAAACCCCTTAAGTTTTATGATTTAAGGGGTTTTTATTTGGAGTTAATCCTGGTTAGTCAGATAAGAAAGGGGTTAGTCCGAAAGGTTGGGAAATAAACTATTTGGGATTTGTACGGGGGGCAACTCTGGTAAAATCGGCGAAATTGTTCGGTATTAATCAGCCGGACTTACGTGCTACCCGGAAATAGCCAGTAAATAGTCCAAGTTTGAATGATTACGGTTGTTATATGGTTTTCCCGCCAGGCGAACCTGCTGGTCTCCACTGATCCCCCGCAACTGCACAGTTTGATAGTGGGCGATAGCTCCGTCGCCTGCTAACAACTGGTATGCATGCTCTGAAATGATCAAATCGTTATTCAACTCTTTAGTTTTGGCCTGTAGCCTGGATGCAACGTTTACGGGGAGGCCCATTACGGATAATTGCGGAGCGTTATCCAGCCCAAACTCGCCAACAAAAACTTTACCGGCATGCAGGCCGACGCCAATCTCGAGCGGGCCTCCATAATAAGGCTCGTCATAAGCTTCGTTGTACAGGCTAACCGCCTGGAACATCACTTTGGCAGCCTGGTAAGCATTGTTTACAGATTCTTTCAACCCGGTTTGCAAACCAAACACTGCATATAAGCTGTCGCCTGCTATCTCTACCACCTTGCCTTCAAATTTCTTGATGATTTGGTTAAAGGCGGTGAACAAACGGCGCACAATTTGAATAACGGTGTTACCAGACTGTGCTTCCATTAAGCGGGTGAAATTCCGGATATCAAGAAACAGGATGGCAAGCTCCTGCTCTTTGTCTGGGGGAGCGGGCGCCGGGTTCAATATGAAATAGTTATTTTCCATAGTAGTATAGACGATTGACACTTAAAATCATTTTAAACAAAAGTAGATGGATGACCAAACGATGGCAAAACAAAAAAGGTAAACCGGGGCGGCTTGCCGGTGAAGACGGGGATAATAGCGGTAAACTGTTTTTTTGGCGCATCGCCCCGAAAAAACTACCCGTTTAAATCAATAATAAGATATGAATAGTGAAAAGCCGCCCGCTGAAACCTTTTATTTACGATGCCAAATGGTATTTAACATACGTTGTAAATATCATTCGGTAATGGTATTGATCGTTTTTTTTAGAATGGCCGGAAATTTGGCCGGCTAATGAGGGGCGAAAACGACCACGGTATCGAACTTAGTATTACCACCAGGGCTATGGTAAACCAAATAGCCGTTGTTTTAAATTTTTGCAGGTCACTAACCTGTCGTTTGCTTCTGGCCGAGCCAACGGTAATGAGGGTTATCCCGATCAACATCATCGTGATATGCTCCATGCCAAAAAAACGGATGTCGCGTTCATGTACTGCAGTGCCAAAGTGGTGCAAAAAGTAATCAACAACCGGGCTGATGAAGTATAGCCAGATGCCTAATATTAACTGAATATGTGCCGTTGTTGCTGTGGTGTGCCTTACAACGTTATCGAATTTTAAATAAGGCTTTCGTAACAACCAGCCACGATAAGCGCTAAAAATAGCGAACAGGAGGGTACTCAATACCAACCAACGGGTGAGTGAGTGTAATGCCAATAAGGTTCCGTACATGTTTATGCAGACGATTAGCCGACAAAAATATTTTAAAGTTTTTTATTTTTTTATCCTGCGGATTTTAAGTTGATAAAATCAGGCGTAAAAACAACAAAGCCCTCCTGATTTCTCAGGAAGGCTTTGTACCCAGCGCCGGAGTCGAACCGGCACGGTTTCCCACAGGTGTTTGAGACCAGCGCGTCTACCAATTCCGCCAGCTGGGCATACTCTGTAAATCTGATCAGCGATCTTTTACAGGCGGGCTGCAAATGTATCTAAACTCTCTTTAATTCGCAACAGATATTTTTGTCTGTAGTAAATATTTGCAATTTTTATACGCCGTTCTTCCTGTGCAGTATGGTCAAGTTGCGTATAATCAGCTGTTAGGCCGTGCAGGTTTTCGTTAATATCAGCCTCAAAGGCAAGTACTTCTGCCGTTATTGATGCCAGTTCTGTGCTGTTGTCAACTTCCATCAATCTTTCATTAATATCCATCATTTCCATCAAAAAATCAGCCGGTAATTGTGGTTTTGCACCTTCAGAAACCAGGTCATGGAGCTTTAAAACGTATTCCATTCTGCGTGCGGGGTCATTTAATGCCTGGTAGGCTTTGTTATTCAGGGTAGATAATTCCAGTATTTCCTGTTGTTTTGCTTCATCCTCGCCTGCATAAAAATCGGGATGATATAGTTTACTTAGTTCGTAAAATTTCTTTTTGAGTTTGGCTGGTTCAATATTAAATGATTCGGGTATGCCGTAAAATTCAAAGTAATTCATAAACACGAATTTCACCAATTATGTCGAATTACACGAATTTTAATTTGCTGCTGCTTTTCTATATCTCTACCTTGCGCTAAACAGTTTCATTCGTGAAATTCGTGCTTATCACTATCTTTGCCACATAACCTACATAATATGTTATTTGAGCAGATGCGGCAGAAGCCGTTTTTTATATTGGGCCCGTGTGTAATGGAAAACCAGGAGTTGTTATACACCGTTGCCGAAAAGGTTGCCGAAGTTGGCCAAAAATATAACGTGCCAGTGATTTTCAAATCATCTTTTGATAAAGCCAACCGTACATCCATCCACTCTTACCGTGGCCCTGGGATAGGGAAAGGGATGGAAATGCTTCAAAATGTTAAAGAGAAATTTGGCTTGCCTGTTATCACCGATATTCATGAACCTTTCCAGGCGGCTATTGCTGCCGAAGTGGTTGATGTGCTACAAATTCCGGCATTCTTATGCCGCCAAACCGACCTTTTGGTTGCCGCTGCCGAAACAGGTAAAATAGTTAATATCAAAAAAGCACAGTTCCTGTCGGGCGCTGATATGTTTTATCCCGCCCAAAAAGTGCTGGAGGCCGGCAACACCAAAGTAGTACTTACCGAGCGTGGCAATATGTATGGTTACAATAACCTTGCTGTTGATTTCAGGAACATTTATGATATGAAGGCTTTTGGCCATCCCGTTTGCATGGATTGTACCCATTCGGTACAACGGCCGGGCGGAGCAGGTGGCAAAACAGGCGGCGATCGCACTTTTGTGCCGATGATGGCCCTGGCTGCAAAAGCATTTGGCGCCGATGGCTATTTTATTGAAACCCACCCCGATCCGGATAATGCCCTGAGCGATGGTCCCAATATGCTGAAACTACATGATTTGGATGCCTTGATAGGTTCGTTGGTTTAAGTAAATTGTTTGAATCAGAATTTGCAGAATTAAAAAATTCACAGAATTTTAAGTAAACGCAAATAAGCTGAAGAGACAATTCTGTAAATTTTAAAATTCTGAGAATTCTGATCGATGAAGGATATTGCCAAAAGAGTTTTTGCTATCGAAATAGAGTCGCTGCAACATGTAGCGAAATTAATTGACGATGAATTTACTAAAACCGTCGAGGCTGTATTGAATTGTACGGGTAAGGTGGTAGTTATCGGGATAGGTAAATCCGGATTGATAGGAAAAAAAATTGCAGCCACACTTGCCAGTACCGGTACACCAAGCTTTTTCCTGCATCCCGGCGAGGCATTTCATGGCGATCTTGGGATGGTTGGTACTAATGACGCTGTTATGCTGATTTCGTATTCAGGCGAAACTGATGAAGTGCTGCGCATAATCCCGTTTTTAAAATGGAATAATAACCTGGTTATAGGCGTTACCGGCAATTTAAACTCTACCGTTGCTAAAAACAGTCATCATCACTTAAATATAAAAATTTCCCGTGAGGCTTGTCCGCTGGAATTGGCGCCCACATCGTCAACCACAGCTGCGCTGGTTATGGGTGATGCACTTGCAATTGCATTAATGGAGTCGCGTGGATTCAAGCAGCATGATTTTGCCCGTTTTCATCCCGGCGGCAGCCTTGGCCGTAAACTATTGGTTAGGGTAAAAGATGTTATGCGTACAGATAAATTGCCAATTATAGATGAAGGTGCGTCGTTTACTGAATTATTGCTCAGTATGTCGGCGGGGCGACTAGGAATGGTTATTGTTGGGAAGGCCGATAATATTAAAGGAATTATTACCGACGGCGATTTACGACGCGCTTTATTAAAGCACCCTGATCCATCTACATTAAGTGTTTTGGAAATAATGACAGTTAACCCACTAATTATTGATGGCGAGGAGTTTGCGGGTTATGCCGAACAATTGATGATTGAAAAAAAAATCACCACGTTACTCGTCGGCTCGGCATCTAACAGGTCGGTCAACGGCGTATACCAGATCTATAGTCAGTAATGTGGTTTATCCAACTCAAAAAATAATATATATTTGCAAATATCTACCCTTGTTTAAACATGTTTGATCATCCGTCAAATCAAATTCTGCAACAATTTAAAGCTCCGGAAACTGCCCGCATTGCAATAATAGGGTTAGGGTACGTAGGATTGCCGCTGGCAGTTGAGTTTGCAAAAAAATTCCGGGTAAAAGGATTTGATATAAAAAAAACAAGGGTTGATGAACTTAATAACGCCCATGACCGCACGTTAGAAACTAATACAGAAGTATTAAAATCGGTTTTGTCGAGCAGTGGTAGTGGCAAACTTGTATTTACCTCAGAGGTTGGGGACATAGCTGATTGTAATGTATTTATAGTTTCGGTACCAACACCTACTGATCAGCACAATCGTCCTGATCTCGACCTGATAAAAAAAGCAAGCGAATCAGTTGCGTCTGTACTTAAGGTTGGCGATGTAGTGATTTATGAATCAACGGTTTATCCCGGAGTAACCGAAGAGGTATGTGTGCCTATACTTGAACGGGTATCTAAGCTCCGGTTCAATGTTGATTTTTTTGCGGGATATTCACCCGAGCGGATTAATCCCGGGGATAAAATACATACCCTAACTAATATTCTGAAGGTCACCTCGGGCTCAACGCCCGAAGCTGCCGATTTTATTGATAAACTTTATCAGATGATTGTAACTGCGGGAACACACAAAGCCCCAAGTATAAAAGTTGCTGAAGCCTGTAAAGTGATTGAAAACTCCCAGCGCGACATCAATATCGCGTTTGTAAATGAGTTGGCCAAAATTTTTCAGATCATGGGTATTGATACTCATGCTGTTTTAGAGGCGGCCGGTACCAAGTGGAATTTCCTGAATTTTAAACCAGGACTTGTTGGCGGCCATTGTACCGGTGTTGATCCGTACTACCTTGCCCAAAAAGCCCAGGAGGTAGGTTACCATCCCGAGATTATATTGGCTGGCCGCAGGCTAAATGATGGCATGGGTACATATGTAGCCCTGGAGGTAATTAAGCTGATGGTTAAAAAAGATATTCCGGTAAAAAACTCAAATGTGCTTGTACTCGGTTTTACTTTTAAAGAAAACTGCCCTGATGTGCGCAATACCCGGGTAATTGATATCGTAAAAGTTTTAAGTGAGTTTGAGGCATGCTATGAAATTTACGACCCCTGGGCAGACCCATTTGAGGTTGAATTAGAGTATAAGGTGAAAACCCTTAAAACATTTGATGAGTTAAAAGGCGGATATGATGCTATTATAGTTGCAGTATCGCACAGGGAATTTCTTAGCCTTAATTATGATAAGTTAAAAAAAGGTTCTTCATCGGTAATTTATGATATAAAAGGAGTATTGGATAAAAGCATTGTTGATGGCAGATTATAATAATGCGTTTTGAAATAAGATTGTTGTAAAAACCAATGGTAGTTTTATATTTGATTTGATATGAATTTCTTAATTTTTAATTTTGTTACCTATGCAATAACACATTTGTAAACAATTGTACTTTCAATTATCACATTGTTATTTATAAATAAATATGCTAATTTTAGCGGGTGTTATATACTTCAACAAGCTCTAATACATGATTCACAGATACGCTACTTTTATTAAAGCAGTGAACCTTACCATTGATTATATTATACTTAATATGAGCATGGTAATTTCTTACTTTATCGAAGATAGGTCATACATTTTTTGGATAAACAACAGGAAATATTTACCCATTGTTTTGGTGTTTAATTTGATCTGGTTATTATCGGCCAATATTACCGGCTTGTATGAACATGTGTTGAATAAAGATTCTATCAAAACATATCGTGGGGTAATAAAGACCTACCTGTTGTTTGTAAGMTTTATTTGTTTTACCATAATTATACTTATAGGTACAAAAGCATACTTTATTACACGCGAATACCTGTTTTATTCCCTTGCATTATTTGGATTTTTACTTGGCTTGTGGAAGCTGATATTCCTTACAATACGCAAAAGTGACAGGGCATCATTGATAGATACCCGTGCGGTTATTATTATTGGTGGTGGTAGGATAGGTGCCGATTTGTACGGTTTTTTTAAACAAAACCCCGAGCGTGGCTACAACCTTGTAGGTTTTTTTGATGATAATCCGGAACTTGTAAATGATAAGCACCTTTATTTGGGTGGAACAAATGATTGTATCAGCTATGTGTTAAATAACAAGGTAGACGAGATTTTTTGTACCCTGCCCAATTCCGAAGCTGCCACAATAGAGCGGCTAATGCTTGATGCTGATAAAAACCTCATCAGGTTTAAGTTTATTCCGGAGTATTATGATTATGCAAAAAAACCAACTTTTATACAAAGTTTTGGGCATATTCCCGTTATATCTGTAAGGCCCGAGCCATTGGAGAACATGCTCAACCGCTTTATAAAACGGTTGTTTGATGTTTTGTTTTCGCTGTTTATTATTCTTTTTGTGTTCAGCTGGCTTTTTCCTATTCTAGCCATTTTAATCAAACTTGAATCACGAGGTCCGGTATTCTTTGTACAGGAACGATCGGGACGGGATAATAAACCATTTAAATGTTATAAGTTCCGTAGTATGCGGGTAAACAAAGACTCTGATAAGAAGCAGGCCACCCGTGGCGACTCCCGTATCACCAAAACAGGGGCTTTTATTCGCAAAACCAGTCTTGATGAACTTCCGCAGTTTTTTAATGTGATATTGGGCAACATGTCTGTAGTAGGTCCACGGCCACACATGATTAGCCATACACAGCAATATTCGCAGCTTATCGATACATTTATGGTTAGGCACTTTTTAAAACCCGGAATTACAGGATGGGCCCAAATAAATGGCTTAAGGGGCGAAACCCAAACAACTCAGGCTATGCTTGAACGTGTTGAGGCGGATGTTTGGTACCTCGAGAATTGGTCATTCCTGTTGGATATGAAGATTGTTTTCTTAACGTTTTGGAATGCTTTAAGAGGAGAGAAGAACGCTTTCTAACATGGCCGGGTTTCGCGATCAGTTAAACCGCGTAATTAATCTGCCATCTATACCAAAACGTATTATTTCTGTAGTGCCCTCGCAAACCGAGCTTTTGCTTTATTTAGGTTTGGATGTTGAGATTGTTGGTATTACCAAATTTTGCATTCACCCGAATGCAAAAGTTAAAGCCATAACCAAAGTAGGGGGCACCAAGAAACTAAATATTAAACTGATAAAATCCCTGCAACCCGATTTAATTATCGCTAACAAAGAAGAGAACGATCGCGGCCAGATTGAAGAGCTGATGGATGTTTGCCCTGTTTGGATAAGTGATATAAATGACCTGGAGAGCGCCTTAACCATGATCCAGGGTATTGGCGACATTGCCGGTAAGAGACAGGAGGCCGACGCTTTAAATCTCGAAATCAGGTGCCGTTTTGATGCAGGTATTTTTCCCTCTTTGAATATTACCGTAGCCTACTTTATATGGAAAAATCCGTATATGGTTGCTGGCAGGCAAACGTATATTGATAGCTTGCTGCAAAAGTGTGGCTTAACCAACGTTTTCGAATCGCAACGGTATCCTGAAGTATCTCCGGATGAGTTGGTTGCTGCTAATCCCGGTGTGGTGTTTTTATCGTCCGAGCCATACCCGTTCAAACAAAAACATATCCATGAGTTTAAACAATTGCTGCCAAAAGCCAAAGTTGTTTTGGTTGATGGCGAAATGTTTTCATGGTATGGGAGCAGGTTGTTGCAGGTGCCGGAGTATTTAAATGAATTGACGACTGAGATAATAGCTTGATTTTTTAAGGTACCATTTCATTTCGCTGGTTATCTGGATCTTCACCCCACCAATTTTCAGCTTCCTGCCAAAGGTTAATTATTTCCTTTGCTTTTTTTCGATAGATATTACCCCACAAAATATCTTTGCTAAAATCAAACCAATGGTCTGTTTTGTTTTTAATGCTACCTAACCTTAATCGCTTATACATATCATGGGCTGTACAACTTGAAGGTTTTACAACTTCTCCCCATGGTCTTGCTATCCCTTTAGTTGAGCAGTTTGAGATTTCGACGACAAAACGAGGTGAACTGAAGCTGAATTGAAAAGTTATCAGGTTTATCCTGTCTTCTTTCATTCTTCTGAAATGCGGAAATGACCCCTTAAATCCTTGTTCTCTAAAAAATGGTACAGCTATGGTTTTGATAGCCTCATTCATAAGCAGGCGTCTCTCTTTTCCTGTTATCATGGTTTCATCACCGGCAAAATTATTTTCGATTTACCATGGTAAACATTGATAGTTTCTTTCACAAAGTCGCTGTCCTTTGCATGATAAATATCCACAAATTGCTGCGGATTTCTGTCGGCTAATGGAAACCAGCTGCTTTGTACCTGGATCATTATTTTGTGACACTGTTTAAAAGTATGGGCAACATCCGGTACCAGGAATTTTACCTGTGTAGGCATTCCCGGCACAAATGCTTCGGGTGCCGAGAAGCTATTGCGGTACCTGCCGCGCATAATTTCGGCCCGTACCAGCATTTGATAGCCGCCCATAGGGTATTTGGTAACAGGGTTGGCTGGTGTATTATCGGGGAAAACATCTATGATTTTCACTACAAAATCGGCGTCGGTATTTGAAATACTAACCATCAGGTCGGCAGTTACCGGGCCGCCAAGCGTGATGTCGTTAGTTAATGTATCGGTGCTGTAAGTTAAAACATCGGTGCGGCGGGTGGCAAAACGCTGGTCGTCGGTCATGTACTCGCGGGTGCGGTATTCGTGCACCTTTTCGGCATAGGGAACCGGTTTGGCCGGGTCGCTTGTATAGCTGTCAAAGGTGTTTTTGGTATTTGTTGGGCTATCAAAAGATAATTTCCCGTTTTGTTCAAAATAAATCGGCGTAGGCACAGCATCAACAGGTGGCCATTGGGGTAACTTCCGCCATTTATTCTCGCCAGAAAAAAATATAGTCGCTTTACTAAGCGTATCTATCGAGCCTTTCCCCTTTAAATAGTAATTGAAGAACGGAATTTCGATGTTTTCCTGGTACCACTCGTTGGTTTTGCTACCAAACTGGATGTTGCCTAAATGAGTACCATCTTTGCTTGCCCATTGCCCGTGAAACCAGGGACCTACTACCAAATTGCTTTTGGTTGCCGGGCTTTGCTTCACTAAAGCCTGGTAGGTATTCCACGCTCCGTAGCCGTCCTCGGCATCAAATAATCCACCCACAACCAACATAGCAGGCTTTACGTTTTTAATCCCCGAGCGCGTATCGCGGGCCTTCCACCAGGTATCAAGGTTGGGATGAACCATCATATCGCTCCAAAATTTAAGGCTGTCGCCCGATGCTTTGGTAAAGTTGGGTAATGCCCCCATTTTTAAGTACCAGGCATAGTTATCAGGGCCATTTATTGGATACGTTTTGGCAGGCAATGTGGTAGGATGGGGGCGTGGCTGGCTAAAACCATACCCCACGTGAAAATCAAATGCGTCCATCAAAAATAAAACGCCATTATGGTGGTCGTCATCGCCAAAAAATCTATCGGTAACCGGTGCCTGCGGACTAACGGCCTTCAATGCCGGGTGGCCGCTTAAGGCAGCTTCAGTTGCATAAAATCCAGGGAACGAAATCCCGGTAACACCAACCTTACCGTTGTTGTTATCCAGGTTTTTAACAAGCCAGTCTATAGTATCATAGGTATCGCTGGCCTCATCAATATCTTTACTTGTCTTTTTATTGGGATTGAAAGGACGTACCACTTCGAAAGTTCCTTCGCTCATCCAGCGCCCCCTGATATCCTGAATCACCATGATATAGCCTTCTTTGCAATATTTGATCATGAAATTTCGCCAGTATCCGCGGTAATCTTTGCCATACGGCGCACAGGAATACGGCGTTCGGGTTATCAGTATCGGGTGCTTTTCAGCCTGGTCTTTAGGCTGATAAACGGATGTAAAAAGCTTTATCCCATCGCGCATCGGTATTTGCACTTCTTTTTTGATATAATTATTTACAAACCAGGCCGAGTCGGCATTTTGGGCAAATACTATCGCGGGTGCTAAAAGAATTGTAAGCAGTAACAGTTTTTTCATAGGGAGGTGTACGTTTAAACGTAAATATATTCTTTTTTAAGAACGTGCAGAAATGAGACAGATTTTACAATCGTACTATCGTTTACAGCCATAAATATTCGTCATCTTTAACATATCAAAACAATATCATCATGAAAATAATCATTGTGGGCGCCAGTGGCACACTTGGCAAGCACGTTACAGCAGCTTTAAAAAACAATCATGAAATAATAACTGCCGGTTCCAAAAGCGGCGACGTACAGGTTGATATCAACTCGCCCGAATCTATCGAAAAATTTTATGAGCAGACCGGTCGGTTTGATGCCTTGGTAAGTACCACAGGCCAGGGGCATTTTGGACCGCTACCGACTATGACGTACGCCGATTTTATGAAAGGTATCAATAGCAAACTAATGGGGCAGGTAAACCTGGTTTTAACTGGTCAGCGTTTTATTAATCCTAAAGGCTCTTTTACCTTAACATCGGGTATTTTAAGTGAAGATCCCATTGTATCAGGATCTAATTTAAGTGCGGTAAACGGTGCGCTTGAAGCTTTTGTAAAAGCAGCTGCTATTGAGCTGGAAAATGGTGTACGTATAAACACCATAAGCCCGGGCGTTGTAGAAGATTCGCCCGGTTATTTTCCGTACTTCCCCGGCCATATCCCGGTAACTATGTCGCGGGTTGCGCAGGCTTATGTTAAAAGTGTTTTGGGAGCACAAACGGGGCAGGTATATAAGGTTTTTTGATAATAAATTTATTTCAAATTCCGAATGGCTGGCTATAATCCCCGCCATTTTTAAAGTACCGTCCCGCTCTGTAATAAGCTTCTTACAAACCGGATACTGGTTTTTACCTGATTTCTTCGATATTTGACGGTAGCGGTGCCAGGCCGCTGTTTTAAACCAATTTTTATCTACACTATAAAACAAGTAAACCTAACAGCATGGAAAACTCTCGTCGTACGTTTATAAAACAGGCCGCGATAGCCGGGACAGGTGTATTGATCACTAAAAATGCGTGGAGCGCCAAAAGCTACAAACGCATTATTGGTGCTAATGACCGCGTTCGGGTTGGTGTTGTCGGCTTCTCCGACAGGCATAAAAGCTCGCACATCCCCAGCTTTATGAACCACTGTAAAGAACTGAACTTCGAGGTGGTTGGCGTATCCGACATCTGGAAATACCGGCGAGAGGAGGGGGCAGCTACCTGGAAAGAAAAAATGCAGCATGATGTAAAGGCATACAGAAACAACGAGGAGTTGTACGATAGCAAAACGGTTGACGCAGTATTCATCAGTACCGCCGATTTTCAGCATGCCCGTCACGCCATTGAGGCGGTAAAGGCCGGCTGCGATGCTTATGTTGAAAAGCCTTTTGCCGAAACGATGGAGGATAACCGCGCAGCATTAAAAGCCGTTAAGGAATCCGGAAAAATAGTACAGATAGGATCGCAGCGCAGAAGCGGGGATAATTACCACGCTGCCAATGATTTTATCCGCTCGGGTAAATTTGGCCCTATTACCATGGTTGAGCTTACCTGGAACGTTAACCAGCCAGGCCGCTGGCGCCGGCCCGAATTGCTAAGTAAGTTAAAAGAGGAAGATACCGATTGGAAACGTTTCATCATGAACCGGCCATATGAGGCCTTCGACCCACGCAAATATTTGGAGTATCGTTTGTTTTGGCCATATTCATCCGGCTTAGCCGGCCAGTGGATGAGCCACCAGATTGATACTGTACATTGGTTTACAGGGCTAAAACATCCGCGCAGCGTGGTTGCCAACGGAGGTATTTATATGTGGAAGGATGGCCGCCGTAACTGGGACACTATTTTGGCTGCCTTTGATTATGGCCCGTTGGACGATCCGTCAACCGGTTTCCAGGTAACATTTGGCTCACGCATGCATAACGGGGATGAACACCCCGCCGAAATATACTACTCCAACGGTGGAGAACTGAACCTGATTACCAATAAGGTATCGCCGAATGGTGGGCTTACAGAAAAAATGGCTGCGGCCATGGGCATGAAAGCCAACCTGCTGCCCGAAATCAGCCTGGCAAATACACAGCAGGTTGTGGCATCGGCCAACACCGGCGGCGATGTGCTTACCTCCAACCATGTACGCAACTGGATGGAATGCGTGCGCAGCCGTAAGCAGCCCAATGCGCCGGTTGAAGCAGGGTACAGTCATTCTATCGCTAATATCATGACCAATGCCGCCGTACACACTGGTGTTAAGGCTACATTTGATGAAAGCACCCAGGAGGTAATGGCAAATGGTAAGATTTTTAAATATTAAAGGCAATTACCATGAACAGCTTCAAAAAAACAGGTTTAGTAATAGCCTCAATAGCTTTTGCTGCAAGCGCGGCGGCCCAGAAAAGCGAGCAGGTAAAAGTTGTAGCGTCAAAAAATGAGCATAAGGTAGATGTTTTTATCGCTGGCAAGCCGTTTACAAGTTTCCTGTACCCTGATAGCCTGGAAAAACCTGTGCTGTATCCTTTGCGTGCAGCAAATGGCACGGTTGTAACCCGTGGTTTCCCGCTGGATCCTAAACCAGGCGACCCAACAGATCATCCACATCATATTGGCCTTTGGTTTAATTTTGAAAACCTGAACGGGCTCGATTTTTGGAATAACTCCTACGCCATTCATCAAGACAAAAAGAATTTGTATGGTTGGATTCGTACCGATAAGGTGTTGGAAACCAAAAGCGGCGCAACCGGCGTATTGGCATACCATGCAAACTGGACAAACCAGCAGAAGGACGTTATTTTAGAAGAAACCACCCGGTTTGAATTTAGCGGGACAGGTAACCAGCGCATTATTGACCGTATTACAACTTTAAAGGCTATAGTCGACGCAACTTTTACGGATGCCAAAGACGGCTTGCTTGGCCTGCGCCTGGCACATGACCTGCAAATGCCCGCCACCGAAGACCAAAAATTTACCGACGACAAAGGCAACGTAACGATAGTGAAGGCTGGTACCGATAAAGTGGCCAATGGCAATTATTTGACCAGCGCCGGCAAAACCGGCAACGATGCCTGGAGCACACGCGGTGTATGGTGTAAAGTTTACGGTAAAATGGGCGCCGACTCGGTAAGTATTGCCATTATAGATCATCCCCAAAACCTCAATTATCCTACTTTTTGGCATGCGAGGGGGTATGGATTATTTGCTGCTAATCCTCTGGGTGAAAAGATTTTCACCAACGGTAAATCATCCAAGAATTTGCATTTGAATAAAGGGGAGTTGGTGACTTTTAAATATCGGGTTGTTATTGAGAATGGCGGGCAGACGATTAGTGCAAAACAGCTTGATATGATAGCTGAGAAATTTGCGAAATAATTCATTCAAAGAAGGATAAAAAAATTCTCGTTTAGCAAGTTATTGATTGAATTGGTTTGGGGATAAAACATGGAGGTGCTACAGCAGCCTTACCCGGAATTTTTAACTTTGCCTGCACCTATGAAAAATAATTGGCTACCCGGTATTGTTGTTTTGGTGTTGCTGTGTTGTGCCTTCGGGAAACAGCCATCGTTGCGCCTTTTCGAAATAAAAGGTTACGCCCAGGGTACTACCTATAGTATTGTTTATTATGCGCCTGATAGCCTGGTCAGTCAGCAGCAAACGGACAGCTTGTTACAACGTTTTGATAAATCGGTATCGCTTTATCTGCCTCAATCGCTAATCTGCAGGTTTAACCGCTCGCAAAAAGGCATCCGCGTTGATGATGTTTTCCGTGTTCTTGTAAGCCGCGCCTTGCAGATAAGCCACGCTACCGGCGGGCTGGTTGATCCAACTGTAAAGCCGCTGGTTGACGCCTGGGGCTTTGGTGTTTTTAAATCCGACCATGAGCCCGGCAAGGAAGAAGTAAAAAATTTGCTGCGCCAGGTGGGTGCAAATAAAATAAGGCTGGAGGGGGATTTTTTATATAAGACGGTGCCCGGCGTACAGCTGGATTTGAATGGAATAGCCCAGGGGTATTCGGTCGATCTGCTGGCCGATTTGCTGGAGTGGCATCATATCCACGACTATTTGATTGAACTGGGTGGCGAACTGCGGATTAAAGGCCATAAACCCGGTAACGAGCCATTTAGGGTTGGTATTGAGGGGATCAGCGGCGATGATTTGGATCCTGCGCCCATGCGACAGGTGATTGAGCCGGGCGACGGCGCTATCACCACTTCGGGTAACTATCGTAAGCACCATGAGGCCGGGGGCAAACAGGTATCGCACCTGATGGACCCGCTTACGGGTTATCCTGTTCAAAACGAAATGATCAGTGTGACCGTGTACGCCAGGGACGCCATCACCGCCGATGGGTATGATAATGGTTTTATGGCCATGGGTTTGCAGCGCAGCCTGGCTTTTTTAGCAAAACGGAAAGATATGGGCGCTTATATGGTTTACCGGCGACCCGATGGTCGTATTGCAGATACTGTAAGTACTTTTTTTAAGGGATATCAACACAAAACTGAATAGATGGAAAGAAGAACGTTCCTGAAAAATACCGGCCTGCTGAGCGGCGGGCTGTTGATTGGCAATAAACTGAGCGCCCTGCAACCCGCCGGGGAGCCCATTAAAATAGCAGTAATAGGTTGTGGAGATCGCGGTACCGGCATTATGAACATCCTTAACGGGATGCCTGAGCAATTCCGGATAACTGCTTTGTGCGATGTGCTCGATTTTAGATTGACAGCTGCACAAAAGCTGGTTAAAACCGGTACGGTAAAAACTTATATCGACTATAAAAAACTGTTGGATGATAAAGAGGTAGATGCGGTTATTGTAGCCGTACCGCTATACCTGCATTACCCGGTAGCGGCAGATGTGATTCGTTCCGGCAGGCATTTATACCTGGAAAAAACGATGACCTATACAATTGACCAGGCGCTGGATCTGGTGACACTGATGCATGGCCGTAATGAACAAGTTTTGCAGGTGGGTCACCAGTACCGTTATTCTCCTTTATATTACCGGGTGAAGGAAATGATTCATAAAGGCTACCTGGGCAAGGTGACCCAGGTTGACTGCCGATGGGACCGTAATGGCAACTGGCGGCGCCCGGTACCCAACCCGGCGCTGGAGCGGGCCATCAACTGGCGGATGTACCGGGAATATTCAGGCGGGCTGGTAGCCGAATTGCTTTCTCACCAGATAGATTTTATCAACTGGGCCTTTGATACCCATCCGCAAGAGTTTTTCGCAACAGGAGGGATCGATGTTTTTAAAGATGGCCGGGAAACCTATGACAACGTACAGCTTATGCTGCGCTACCCGGACCCGGGCCTGATAGGCAATTTCGGGGCTATGTGCGGCAATGCGCATGATGGATATCTTTTTAAGATTAAAGGTACACTGGGCACCGTATCCCTGCTCACAGACCAGGGAATGTTTTACCCGGAAAAAAAGCTCCTGAGCGAAAAGGGAACGGTTGACGGTGTGACAGGTGCAACGCGCATCGTCTGGAACAAAGAAGGAGGGACGCCCATTTTACCGGAAGCCACAAAAGACGGAACCTGGTATGCCTTTAACGATTTTTATCAGAAAATTAAGCGAAGAGAGTTACCCGACAGTAATGTATTCACCGGTGCGCGTACCGCCATCAGCGTGCACCTGGCCAACCAGGCATTGTACAGTCAGAAGGTTTGTAGCTGGGATAGTAATTACAAAATTGGATGAGCATGAAAAAGCAATTGCTTATGTTTTTGCTGCTGGGAGCAATCAGCACTGCTAACGCGCAAAGCCGGATGGATACCATCAGGCTGGCCGACCCAACTGTATTTTATGACAACCACACGTATTACCTCTACGGTACAGGCAGCCCGGATGGCTTTGGGGTTTATACATCAAAGAACCTTGAAAATTGGAAGCGAGCGGATAAACCAGCTTTATTAAAGGGCGATAGTTATGGTTCAAAAAGCTTCTGGGCTCCGCAAGTATTTAGGTATCGCGGCAAATATTATATGGCTTACGCCGCCGATGAGCACATTGCCATTGCGGTGAGCGACAGCCCTCTCGGGCCTTTTATCCAGCGTGTGCATCAACCAATCACGGAGCCGGGGAAGCAGATCGACCCGTTTATTTTTAAAGATGCCGATGGAAAGTTGTACCTCTATCATGTCCGGTTAGATAGGAGTAACCGTATCTATGTGGCACGGTTGAAGGATGACTTGAGTGATATTGACAGTTCGACGCTGATGGAATGTATTCATGCTGACCAGGGGTGGGAAAATACTGCAGCTGCCAACTGGCCGGTTGCAGAAGGACCGACGGTAACTAAAATTAATAACCTGTATTACCTGTTTTATTCTGCTAACGATTTTAGAAACATTGATTACGCGGTGGGTTATGCCACATCTGCCAGCCCAACCGGACCATGGACTAAATATGCGGGGAACCCGGTACTGAGCAGGAAAAACACCGGGCGGAACGGCAGCGGGCACGGCGACTTGTTTACCACAAAAGATGGGGAACTGTTTTATGTTTTTCATACCCACAGTTCAGAAAACAGCGTTGGTCAGCGAAAAACAGCAGTTGTCAAGCTATCCCTTTCCGGTCAAAACCCGGCTGTTATTTCTGTAGTGCCTGGTACTTTCCATTACCTGCAAATTAAACATTGACTTTGGGACAGGTCCCAGGATATTTTTTTTATTGGCTTAAAAGGGTAGCAAGTTTTATAAACACTATGCTATAAATCTTTCGTTTAAAAATAAAATGCTCCGTAATTTGGAGGCTTCTTGATAGCTGAGAAGGGCGTTTTTTTTTTACATGGTAAATGTTTTATGATTGAAGAAAAGCATGCGATTCAAATTTTCAGATCAGCTGTATCCGCGGTACAGCCCGGGCAGTTGTTACGGCAACAATTATCTGTAAGCAAGGATTCATTGAGTATCGGAGGCGTGGTCTTCCCCAAAAACTCCATCTCTCATATTTATGTGGTAGGGGCAGGGAAAGCTGCGGTTGCGATGGCCGTGGAAACCGAAATGATTTTGGGTGAGTACATTAGCGAGGGGCTGGTTACAACTAAATATGGTCATGCCTTGCCCACTTCTAACATAAGAATTATTGAAGCGGCACACCCCGTGCCGGATGAAAATTGTGTTAATGCTGTTACTCAAACCATAAAACTGCTTAAAAAAGCAACAAAAGATGACATAGTGATTTGCCTGTTAAGCGGTGGTGCATCGGCCTTATGGTGCGATTTGCCGCCGGGAGCAACATTGAAGGAAGTACAAACAACGTTTGACCAGTTAATAAAATCAGGGGCCGCTATTCATGAAATCAATACGGTTCGTAAACATTTGTCTTACTTTAAAGGTGGCCAACTTGTTAGAGTTTGTGGCGGAGCCGCGGTTTTTTCGTTCATTATAAGCGATGTGCCGGGAGATGACCTGGAGGTAATTGCCAGCGGGCCCACTGTTCCCGATGCCTCCACTTTTGAGGATGCAAAGGCTATCCTTGAAAAGTATAAGCTATTATCCCTATTACCGCAAAGCATCACACAACATATTGAGGATGGCATTAAAGGAATAATTAAGGATACACCTAAACCAGGAGATCCTCTTTTTCTCAATACAGTCAACCGGATTATCGGGAATAATAAAATGGCCGTGCTGGAAGCAGCCTACATGGCAAAAAAATTAGGGTATCATGTACAGGTAGTGGATCATTTGATAACCGGAGATGCAGAGATAGAAGCAAAAACGCTGGTGGAATTTGCCCGTCAATATAAAGGGCCGAAACCGGTTTGTATATTACAAGGCGGCGAAACAACCGTCAAAGTAACGGGCACAGGAAAAGGTGGCCGCAATCAGCATTTTACATTGGCTGCGTTAAATGAGCTGAATAAGCTGCATCAACAAAATATTTCTGATGAAATTACCATTTTAAGCGGAGGTACCGATGGAACAGATGGGCCAACTGATGCAACAGGAGCGGTTGTTGACAATGATACTTTAATCCGGGTTTTGCACGACGGATTGTCGATAGAAGACTACTTAATGAAACATGATGCGTACCACTTCTTTGAACAAACCAATAGCTTAATCATAACCGGGCCAACACAAACCAATGTAATGGATATTATGATAGCCATTGTAAAATAAAGTATGATGATAAATACGTACTATCTGCTTTTTCTTCTGATTGCCAGCATTGGTTTTATTATATGGTTTACAGCGTATAAAAAAGTAAATGCCTTTTTTACGCTATTAGTAGCCGCCTTAGGGGTTGGTTTATTCAGCGGCTTACCGCTGATAGAAATAGTAACTGCGCTTAAAACCGGTTTTGGGCATACCATGGAAAAAATAGGGTTGCTTATTATCTTGGGTACCACTTTGGGGATAATACTGGAGAAAACCGGCGCAACCATGAGCATGGCGAATTATATTTTACGGGTAGTTAAAGAGGAAAATGCACCAATCGCCATTACACTTACCGGTATTATAATCGGCTTCCCCATTTTTTGTGATAGTGCTTTTATCATTTTGAGCGGTTTAAACCATTCGCTTGTAAAAAAAGCTCACAACAGGATGCCGGTTATGGCTGCTGCTTTGGCAACGTCGCTGTACGCGGTGCACTGCCTGGTGCCGCCGCATCCGGGTATTACGGCAGCAGTAGGTACAGCAGGTGGCGATTTGGGCAAAGTGATGCTCTGGGGTATTTTAGTTGCTATACCAGCCGCATTCGTTGGGTATATCTGGAGTGTGTGGCGCGGGAGCAAAGTTGAATATGAATACATCGAGCCCGAAGTTATTCCCGTTGAGACAAAACAGCTGCCGCCCGTATCATTTTCTTTCCTGCCTGTGCTTTTACCAATTGTCTTAATCGCTTGTAAATCGGTAATGCCAATTTTTATTGCACCTGCGTTGATGGTTCAAAACGGTTACCTGCAAATGATTTCGTTTGTGGGCGAACCGGTTATGGCGCTGGCTATTGGAATTGTTGCCTCTTTTAAACTTGTTCAAAAACCATTTAAGAAAGATTTGAATCATTGGCTTACAGAGGGGGTAGACAAGGCGGGCATGATTCTGGCTATTATTGCGGCCGGCGGTATGTTCGGCGAAATGTTGCAGGCTACCGGGATGGGAAAAAACCTGGGCGGCATGTTGAGCGGACTGTCCTTAGGTATTTTCTTTCCATTCCTGATTGCTGCCATTTTAAAAACAGCCCAGGGATCGTCAACAGTTGCTGTTATTACCGCATCTTCGCTGGTTACACCGTTACTTTCAAATTTAGGTTTATCGTCGCCAATGGGGCTTACACTAACTATATTGAGCATGGGGGCAGGAAGCATGGTGATAAGTCATGCCAACGACGCCTATTTCTGGGTAATCAGCCGTTTTTCTAACCTGGACACTGCTTCCACATTGAAGGTATACAGCGTGGCTACTTTACTTATGGGGCTCACGGTACAACTTTTAATTTGGGTACTCTTTAGCATGTTTAAATAGAAGTTTGAGAAAGAACCGCGTTTGCCGTTTATTGATGCAATGAGCAAAAATACGCAAACCATCGACACCATGGCTTGAATATTTGCCAACCCATTGGTGTCGATGGAAAATCTAATCACTTCAATTCCTTCAAAATTAAGCTTTTGTCTTGTAAGTTGATTTGATTCAGCAGTGTTTTAAAGCGATCTCCTTTAATAACTTACCTTTGATGCATAGCAAATCTTATGTATAAAACTTAGTTTTTCTACAACCTTTGGCGGAATTACAAAAGGGTACAAATCCTTGTTGCCCATGCTGCGGTTCATGCTGTTCATGGCAAAGGTTAATGGTAGCCATAAATTAAGCAAGGTTTCAAAACTTTGTTGCTGATAGGGGCTCACATTGATGATAGCCTTTAAGTTGCTTTTTTTATCGGCAAGGCGGGGAGATACCGTCATCCCGAAGGAATCGGCGGTTTCAAGCGTATCCATAATGTGCAGGTAATGTGCCCAGGTTTCGGCCCAGTCTTCCCATGGGTGCGAACTTGCGTACGTACTAATGAAGTTTAAGTTCCAATCAGCGGGTGGGCCCTGGCTGTAATTCCGTTCAAGTGCCTGGGCGTAATCCTGGCGTTCATCGCCAAATAATTGGCGGTATTCGTCAATAAATGCACTGTTATCTATTAGCCTGTCCCAGTAGTAATGCCCCACTTCGTGCCTGAAATGGCCCAATAAAGTACGATAAGGCTCGTTCATTTGTTTGCGCGATAACTCGCGTTTATCATCATCAGCTTCATCAACATTCAGCGTAATTAGGCCATCTTCATGCCCTGTTAAAACCTGTTGAGCGGCATCGGCCTCTGTAAGGAAATCAAAACTCAGGCCTTTTACTGCATCCTGAATTTTACTTACCAGGGGAAGTTTCATTTGCAGTAAGGTATAAATAAGCCTGTGCTTGGCAAATTCTATCAATCGCCACTGTCTTAAATGATCGGGGTCGGCCAAATTGGGCACAATGTGGTTTAATTCACATGCGCGGCAAAATATATTGGGGCTATCAGCCGGTATCAGCCAGTTGCAAACATCAAACTCATGGTTTTTGCAATATTTAAACAATTGCTTTTTATTGCTCATTAGGCCGCCCAATAACGGCTTTTTATTGCTGTGCAAACGGTAAACAGCATTGTTATCCTGAACAAGCGTGGCCAGGTTCAGATCGCCGGCAATAAAACCCAGAGGACTTTTGCAACATTCGCATATACTGTTTTCAAAATATAATAGCTGACTACAGTTGGTACATTTAAACAATTTCATAATCTGTATTAAGGCTGTTCAATGTTGAATAGCTTGTGAGTTAACAGATTATAGGGCGGTGGGTTTTTAATATTTAAACAAAAAACCCGATCAAATTGATCGGGCTTTAACTGCTGTGCGGAAGAAGGGACTCGAACCCCCACGCCTCGCGGCGCCAGATCCTAAGTCTGGTGCGGCTACCAATTACGCCACTTCCGCATTAGGATTTTTAACAGGTCGCAAAGATAGTGTTTTAAGCTAAATTATAAAACATAATTTCAGTTTTTTGTTTATCTGCCTCATTACTTTGTTGTTAAATTAATATCACCAATAAAAAAAGCGGCAGGTACCCCAATTTAGTTTCTTTTGATGACTTACCGGCGCGAACAATTTCCGCGCTAACTTGTAATACAACTATAAAAAAAACTAAACTATGCCACGCACAGTAAGCTATCAAATTAATAAAGACAACGGAAATCAAGTAAACATTATCATTGAACCGGTACAAACCCAATCATCAAACAACAGTCTTGATTTTACGGGCGTTTATGCCTTGTATAAAGGCGACAGCCATGGCGTGGCCCACTTACTGGAGCTGCAGGAGATAGCGCCCGAAATAGGGGACAGCCTTCCGCTGGTAGAAGATGTACTTAACCCGGCTTTTTTAGGGAGGCTGACCTACGATAACAACAAATTAAAGTGGGATTATACCGGCGGGCCCCTTTCGGCAAATGAACAGGCGCAGGTGGTAGCGTTTATACAAAGCACAAAATAATCTATAAATTCGCTGCGTAATAAATATAACAACTATTGTACTCGCGCGATCAGGCATCACAAATTAAACAGGCATTCTGGACGGTTTTTGGCCAGTATATTGCGCCGCAACCATCGGCCGATGGTTTACGCATTAACTGGGTTAATTATAAAACCGGCATCAAGCACCTGCATTTTAAAATGCAGGCCGATAAAAGGTCGGCATTTATAGGTATCGAAATTTCGAACCCCGATTTGGGCATACAAGAACTGGTTTTTGATCAGTTTAAAGAACTTAAATTAGTATTTGACGCCAGCATAGGCGAGGAATGGGACTGGCTGCTGCACACTACCGACGATAATAACAAAACGGTAAGCCGCATCATCAAAACGCTGCCCAACGTAAGCGTATTTAATCAAAACGACTGGCCCGCCCTAATCTCCTTTTTTAAGCCCAGGATCATCGCCTTAGATGATTTCTGGAGCACCGCAAGTTATAGCTTCGATTTGTTTAAGTAGGTGGTAGGGCAGATTTCAGATTTCAAATGTGCAGATTTCAAATTTCAGATGAGGGGATGATATTAAATGACGGATTAAATTCTGTTAATTCTTAAATTCTGAAAATTCTGACTCTGACAATCTTTCATCTGCACATCTGGAATTTGAAATCTGCACATCCGTAGCCCATCTGCATATCCGAAGCCCATCCGAAGCCCACTTTCTACAATTCGTATCAATTAATCGTCTATTTGACGCTTTTTTTTAAAAGCGGTTATTAATTGAAAAGAAAACCAAATATTTACCGTTGGTACTTATCAATCTATATAATAACACTACTAAAACACATGAAGAGGTTTCCATTAACCGTTTGTATTTCAATTTTGGGGCTGTTTGCCCGGGCGCAGGATGTTAAGGCACCGGCTTATCCGCTTATTACGCACAATCCGTACTTCAGCATCTGGTCGTCTACTGATGATTTAAATGAATCAACAACTCACCACTGGACAGGAAAAGATCAATCACTATTGGGCCTGATAAAGGTGGATGGCGAGGTTTACCGTTTTATGGGTAAAGAGCCGGTACACTACAAAACCCTGGTAGCCGGCGGCGATGAAAAACCTTACGAAGTAAAGTATACCGAAACGAAACCGTCAGATAACTGGGCCGATGAAAAATTTGACGATGCTGCATGGAAAACGGGTACAGCCCCTTTTAGCGACGACCCCAAACAAGGTAAAACAGTATGGACAAGCCGAGATATTTGGGTGCGCCGCGTGTTTACCTTCCATAAAGCAGACATTAATAAACTGTTCCTGAAACTTCACCATGATGATGAAGCCGAAGTATACCTTAACGGCGAAAAAATAAACGTAAGCAGCGGCGCCAATGGCGATTTGCAAATGATGGCGCTTAAGAATGATGTAGCCGGTAAACTGAAAGAGGGCGAAAACATATTGGCTTTACATTGCACCAATACCGGTGGCGGTGCTGCCCTTGATGCCGGCTTTGCTGATGAACTAAAACCTACACAACATGCCGATATTCAGGTAGCTAAACAAACCCATGTTGAGGTTACGGCAACCCAAACCATGTACGCATTTAAATGCGGCAAAATTGATTTGCAAGTAACGTTTACATCACCTTTGTTAATGAATAACCTTGATTTGATGGCACGGCCAATATCGTACATTACTTACAGTGTACAATCAAATAACGGCCAGGCACATAACGTACAAGTTTATTTAGGCGCATCTGCGGATATTGCCCGTAACAAACCATCACAGCCGGTTACAACTCAAAAGTATGAAACAAGCACTTTGACGGTGTTAAAAGCAGGAACTGTTGAGCAGCCCATTTTACAAAAACGCGGCGACGATTTACGGATAGACTGGGGATACATGTATGTTGCAGCGCCAAAATCGGCTGCTGCCACACAGTACATCAGCACAGGTGACGAAGCCGTGACTTCGTTTTTTAAAAACGATGGTAAATCAACCGTTAAAGAAGGTACAGACGTGGTACTGAATACGGTGGTACCTTTTGGTAAAGTGGGTAAAACAGCGGTTGAACATTTTGTTGAATTGGGCTACGATGATATTACGCCCGTTCAGTACTTTCATGTAAACTTAAAACCATACTGGCAAAACGCGCAAATCAAAACTATTGATCAGTTACTGGCCAAAGCAGCTACCGATTACCCCGTGATTACTAAAAACTGCGCGGCTTTTAACGCACTGATGTATCACGATGCTTTAAAAGCAGGTGGCGATAAATATGCTAAACTGTGTGTGTTGGCTTATCGCCAGGCAATAAGCGCTCATATATTGGTAAAAAGCCCGCAGGGCGAAATCTTATTTTTATCGAAAGAGAATTTCAGCAACGGATCTATTAACACAGTTGACGTAACTTATCCATCGGCGCCATTATTCCTCATCTACAATCCAAAACTGATGGAAGGCATGCTGAATGGGATTTTCTATTTCAGCGAAACCGGGAAGTTTCCGCATGATTTTGCGGCGCATGACTTAGGTACTTATCCGCTGGCAAACGGTCAAACTTATGGCGAAGGCATGCCGGTTGAAGAGTCGGGCAATATGCTGGCGCTTACAGCGGCTATTGTTAAAGCAAATGGCAATAACCCAGCCTATGCTAAAAAGCATTGGAAAACTTTAACCGCATGGACTAACTACCTGGTTCGTGAAGGCGGCGATCCGGCCAACCAGTTGTGTACCGATGATTTTGCGGGTCACCTGGCACGCAATGCAAACTTATCTGCCAAAGCCATAGTAGGAGTAGGCTGTTATGCTCATCTTGCCGATTTAATGGGCGATAAAGCCACGGGTGCCAAATACAGGGCTATAGCCAAAGAAATGGTTGTCAAATGGATGAAACTTGCCGATGCCGGTGATCATTACTCGCTGGTTTTTGAAAAGCCGGAAACCTGGAGCCAGAAATATAATATTGTATGGGATAAAATCCTGGGCTTAAACCTGTTCCCGCAATCGGTTTATGACCGCGAGGTTAAATTTTATCTTACCAAACAAAACGAATTTGGTTTACCACTGGATAGCCGTAAAACTTATACCAAAAGCGATTGGATCATATGGACAGCCACCCTGGCCAAAAGTAACGACGATTTTAAAACCCTTGTTGCCCCTGTTTACAAATACGCTATGGAAACCCCAACCCGCGTACCGCTAAGCGATTGGCACGAAACTACTGATGGTAAACAGGTAGGTTTTCAGGCACGCAGCGTTGTAGGCGGATACTTTATCAAAGAGCTACAGGAAAAGTGGAAACCAACGGTGAAATAGAGTTAAGAGCCAAGAATCAAGAATCAAGACCAAAACCATTTTTGCATGTCATTGTGGACGTTAAGCCCGCAATGACATGTTTACTTGCATTTGCTACAATAAAATCCTGTCTTGACTCTTGATTCTTGACTCTTTTTCCTACTTTTAAAGTATCAATGGAAACCAAGAATAACAAGAAAACCATCCGGGCCTGGGCATTTTTTGATTGGGCCAACTCTGCCTATAACCTGGTCATCACCTCAACAATTTTTCCGGCGTATTATGTGGCTATAACCGCCAATCCGGCTAACGGAAACAGGGTCACCTTTTTTGGCAAAAGTTTTATAAACACGGCATTATCAGATTATGCTTTGGCAACGGCCTACATGATCATGGTTTTATTATTACCCATATTGTCGTCGATAGCCGATTACAAGGGTAATAAAAAGCTTTTTATGCAATTTTTTACAGCTCTAGGTTCGTTGTCGTGCTGTTATTTGTTTTATTTTAAACCTCATGAGCCTATTGAAGCAAGTATTATTGCATTTGCCCTTGCGGCAATTGGTTATAGCGGAGGCTTTGTGTTTTACAATTCATATCTGCCCGAAATTGCAACCGTTGATATGCAGGATAAAGTAAGTGCAAAGGGTTTTACTTATGGCTATATCGGTAGTGTATTGCTTCAGATAGTTTGTTTTGTATTTGTGAAAAAGCCAGAATGGTTTGGGATTACCGATGGTAGTTTTGCGCCCCGCTTATCGTTTTTGCTGGTTGGTTTATGGTGGATGGGCTTTGCTATTATACCGTTTGTGGTGTTACCCAAAGGAAGCCCCAATGCGGTGCCACATAATCATAATATAATCAAAGGCGGCTTTATTGAGTTAGGCAACGTTTGGAAAAAAGTAAAAGAGATGCCGTTACTCAAAAGGTTTTTGCCGGCATTTTTCTTTTACTCGATGGGGGTACAAACAATTATGCTGGTGGCAACAGGCTTTGCGGCCAAGGAATTAAAAATGGATACATCAGCTTTAATTACCATTATCCTCATTATCCAGCTTGTTGCCATTGCCGGCGCAACGCTAATGTCAAGGTTATCTGGTAAATATGGCAACGTCAGGGTTTTGATTGGTACGGTTATCATTTGGATAATGGTTTGTATTGCCGCTTATTACACCAAAACCCATAGCCAGTTTTATATTATTGCAGTAATTGTTGGTTTGGTAATGGGGGGCATTCAATCCATGTCGCGGTCAACGTATTCCAAATATCTGCCCGAAAATATTCCAGATACCGCATCTTTCTTTAGCTTTTATGATGTTACTGAGAAGTTGGCTATAGTTGGTGGTTTATTCAGCTTCGGTTTTTTTGAAGAAATAACGGGCAGTCCGCGCAATTCGGTGTTGGTATTAGCTATATTTTTTATAGTTGGATTGATTTTATTGTTTTCTTTGCTGAAAGCCGAAAAAAGCATTCAAAAAAATGTGGAATTTAGCGCCGAATAATTTGTGCCGATGAAGATAGAGCTGTTTGTACCATGTTTTGTAGATCAATTATTTCCTGATACTGCTTTTAATACTATAAAAGTGCTGGAAAAGGCAGGCTGTAAGGTGAGTTTTAACCCTAACCAAACCTGCTGCGGACAACCTGCCTTTAACGCCGGTTTTTGGGACGATGCCAAAGCGGTGGGCAGTAAGTTCCTGAATGATTTTTCGGAAGATAGCGTCATCGTTACGCCATCGGCTTCGTGTACAGGCATGGTAAAAAATTACTATAACGATTTATTTACCAATACGGCCCTGCACAATAAATGCCGGGCCATACAAGGTAATATTTATGAGCTGTCGGATTTCCTGGTAAACATCCTCCAGTTTGATTACTTCGGCGCGGAGCTGGATGGTAAAGCCGTATACCACGATAGTTGTGCCGCGTTGCGTGAGTGCAAGATCAGGACAGAGCCAAGGCAGTTACTCTCCAAAGTGTTAGGCCTGGAGCTGCTCGAACTAAAAGATAACGAAACCTGTTGTGGCTTCGGCGGCACATTTGCCGTTAAGTTTGAAGCTATATCTACAGCTATGGCGCAACAAAAAGTAGATAATGCTTTAGCGGCCGGTGCAGAATATATCATCTCGACAGATGCTTCATGCCTGATGCAGCTGCAAACCTACATCGATAAAAACAGCTTACCTATCCGTACAATTCACCTGGCCGATGTGCTGGCGTTGGGGTGGGGGAATGTGTAAACTTATGTTAACAGTGATTTAAGGTAAGTTTGCTTGTCGGATTTTGCAATAGAATCCGTGATTCTGAAAGACATTACAACCCAGTCGGAAACTGTCAATGTATAATGAGCCGCCGTATGTCCGGGCGCTCGTATAATGCTGCGAGCGGGCAACAATGGTGGTAATCCCTTTCTTATTTCCCGATACTAAAAAAATACCTTGATGGTAAAATAGTATTATTGAAAATGCAAACGATTTTCATACCTTAGTAAAGCCAATTAATAGTGTAACTTAAACACCAAACTAATGCTAAGTAAGATCTTCTGTTCCGCAGCGTTTTTGTTGTGCCTTGCCTTTTTCAATCAAAAAGTTCAGGCTCAGGGGCTCGGCATATTCGATAATCAAACCGATGTAGGTACCATTAAACATCCCGGCGGCGCGCAATATGATGTTAAAACCCAGCAATATCAGCTTAGCGGATCGGGCCAAAACATCTGGGCCTCGCATGATGATTTTCATTTTGTATGGAAACGCGTGAAAGGCGATTTTATACTGCGCACCAATGCTGCCTTTATTGGCAAAGGTGTTGAGCTGCACCGTAAGGTAGGCCTTATGGTACGTAGCACGCTGGATAGTAATTCAAAGCACATTAATGCGGTTGTTCATGGCGATGGCCTTACCTCGTTGCAGTATCGCAAAACGGTTAGCGGCATTACCGAGGAGAAAAAAGCAAGTATCACTGCGGCAGATGTTATCCAGTTAGAGCGTAAGGGCCATACATACACCATGTCGGTAGCCCGTAAAGGCGACTTATTTGTCACCGAAGAAGTAGGCGATCTTGACCTGGGCGACGATATTTATGTAGGCATTTTCATTTGCTCGCACAATGCAGATGTTACCGAAAAAGCCACTTTTAGTAATGTGCGGATTGTAGTTCCGGCGCCGGCAACATTGGTGCCTTACAAACAATACCTTGGCAGCAGTATAGAGCTGCTGGATTTGGATACGCAAAATAGCACCATCATTTACCAGTCGCCGCGCTCATTGCAGGCACCCAACTGGATGAAGGATGGCAAATCGTTAATCTACAACAGTGAAGGCTCGCTTTATAAATATGATCTTAAAACCAATACGCCAATTGCATTAAATACTGCGCCGGCAAAAAACAACAATAATGATCACGTACTTTCATTTGATGGCAGGCAATTGGTGATAAGCAGTGGCGATGGCGGCCCTTCTATAGGGTATACCGTACCTGTAACAGGAGGCCAGGCAAAACGGATTACTGCTACCGGCGTTGGCGCAAGCTATATGCATGGCTGGTCGCCCGATGGTAAGTATATCGTGTTTTGCGGCGAAAGAAACAAAGAGTACGATGTGTACCGCATCCCGTCGGCCGGCGGCCCCGAAGAACGGTTGACTAATACCCCCGGTTTGGATGATGGCCCCGAGTATACCCCGGATGGAAAATACATCTACTTTAATTCGGTACGCAGCGGGCTGATGCAGGTTTGGCGTATGAAAGCCGACGGCAGCGAACAAACGCAAATTACCAATGACGATTACAACAATTGGTTTCCGCATATTTCGCCCGATGGCAAGTGGATTGTGTATATAACTTTCCTTAAAAACGAGGTAGCCCCCGGTGATCATCCCTTTTATAAGCATGTATTTTTAAGGGTAATGCCGGCAGCTGGTGGTCCGTCAAAAGTTGTAGCATACTTATACGGCGGGCAAGGTACTATCAACACCCCATCATGGGCGCCGGATAGCAAACATCTTGCTTTTGTAAGCAATTCAGATTTATTGTTCCCCGTATTCCCGATAGGTAAATAAGAAGAATCAAGAGTTAAGATTCAAGAAATTATAAATTATTAATTTGAACCCGGAGATTAGAATATAGAAAGAGATTTCAATTTAGACCGAATTACTTCTATCTTGACTCTTGATTCTTGTCTCTTGATTCTAACCCAAAAACTATGACTACACGCAGATCATTTTTAAAAACAGGCGCCCTGGCAGTTGCCGGCGCTACCCTTTTACCCGAAAGTTTATTTGCCGCACCCAAAAAACTCGAAAGGGTAGGTGTGCAGCTTTACAGTGTACGTGACGCTATGAAGCTTGACCCCAAGGGGACGTTGAAGAAGATTGCAGATGCGGGATATCATCATGTAGAGCATGCTAATTACATCGACCGAAAGTTTTATGGCTTCCCGGCAAAGGAGTTTAAAAAGATATTGGAAGATTTAACGCTAAAAATGCCAAGCGGCCATACCGTAATGACAGCGCAACACTGGGACGAATCAAAAAAAGATTTTACCGATGCCTGGAAATATACAGTAGAAGATGCAGCCACGATGGGACAAAAATTTGTAATAAGTCCATGGCTTGATGAAAAAGTGCGTACGGATATGGATGCCCTGAAACGCGCCATGGAGCAGTTTAACAAATGCGGTGAGCTGTGCCAAAAATCGTCGATGAAATTTGGTTATCATAACCATAATTTCGAGATCAGCACCAAAGTTGGTGATATTACCCTGTATGATTATATCATTCAAAATACCGATGCCGCCCTGGTTGCGCAACAAATAGATATCGGCAATATGTTAACTACGGGCGGGCACGCTCTTGATTTTATTAATAAATATCCCGGCAGGTTTGAGTCGATGCACGTTAAAGATGAAATAAAGGTAGCCCCACATGGCGGCGACGATACCGAGAGCTGTATTTTAGGCCAGGGTATTATGCCGGTAAAAGAGATTGTAAAGGCTGGCAGCAAAAAAGGTGGCACTTCGCTTTTTATTATCGAGCAGGAGGCCTATCAGGGCAAAGATCCGGTAGAGAGTGTAAAAATTGATTTACAAATCATGAAAAAATGGGGTTATTGATAGTATAAGGGTAACTTACCACCACCAACGGATTTAATTTTTGAGGCGGCTAATTTTAGATGCTAAAATTATTAAGTTTGACAACCGTTTATAAATAAATACACAGATGAGTTTTGATTGCCCGCCATACTTAAGGTGAATAAATTGAGACTGCTAAAACAATTTACTTAACATGCACAGGCGTACTGTAATAAAAAATTTGGCTTTGGTAATAGGCGGCGCTGTACTGCTTCCTGCATGCCACCGAACGGAAGGAAAGGCCTCTTTAACGCTTAAAAATGTTGAAATCAGCGCCGATCAGGAAAAGCTGGTGGGCGGCATTGCTGAAACTATTATACCAAAAACAACAACACCTGGTGCAAGGGATCTGAATCTGCATTTATTCGTATTCAAGATGCTGGATGATTGCTACAAAAAAGAAGATCAGCAGGCATTCGTGACTGGTATGGGGCAGTTTACGGATGCTGTCAAAAATAAATATGATAAACCTTTTTCGGATTTAAGCCAAAAACAGCGCGAAGACGTGTTATTGAGCATCGAAAATGATAAGGACGAGAAAAGTACGGCAAATTCAAAAGAGCTCAAATCATTTTACGGGATCATAAAAAGGCAAACTGTAAATGGTTATGTAACGTCTAAATATTTCATGACCAAACAAGTAGTGTATGAACTTGTACCGGGTCGTTATAATGCCCGTTTTCCATACAAACAAAAGCAATCAGCATAAATAATGGCTAATTTAAATATAGATAACGTTAAAGACAGAACATTTGATGCAATAGTGATTGGCTCGGGGATGAGTGGTGGCTGGGCTGCTAAAGAACTTACAGACAAGGGCCTTAAAACGCTGATACTGGAACGGGGCCGCGATGTAAAGCATATTAAAGATTACCCCACTACCAATATGTACCCCTGGGAGTTTGAGCACCGCGGCGAACTGCCGGTGGCCATAAAAGAAGCCAACCCTATAGTAAACCGCTGTTATGCTTTTGGCGAAGATGCCGCTCACTTTTTTGTAAAGGATAACGATCACCCTTATGTACAGGAGAAACCGTTTGATTGGATCCGTGGTTACCAGGTAGGCGGTAAATCGCTGCTTTGGGCCCGCCAAACACAGCGCTGGAGCGAATTTGATTTTGAGGGCCCGGCCCGTGATGGTTTTGCTGTTGATTGGCCCATCCGGTATAAGGATATTGCCCCATGGTATAGTTACGTTGAAAAATTTGCAGGTATTTCTGGTAACATGGATGGCCTTGCAGAATTGCCCGATGGCGAGTTTTTGCCTGCTTTCCCCTTAAATGCGGTTGAAACTTACTTTAGCAAGCATGTGAAAAGTAAATACAGTAACCGGCATGTAATAAGTGCACGTTGCGCGCATTTATCTAAACCAAACCCAATTCACTTAGATCAGGGCCGTGTGCAATGCCAGGAACGCATTTTGTGCCAGCGTGGCTGCCCGTTTGGCGGTTACTTTAGCGCAAATGCTTCTACTATTCCATGGGCATTAAAATCAGGTCATGCTACTTTACGTCCATTTTCTGTTGTACAGGAGATTATTTACGACGAGAAAAAAGGTAAGGCAAGTGGCGTTCGCATAATCGATACCAATACAAAAGAAGCGATTGAATATTTTGCAGATATCATTTTTGTAAATGCAGCGGCTTTAAATACCAACCTGGTATTATTAAATTCAACTTCGCATCGGTTCCCTAACGGCTTGGGTAATGATAGTGGGGTATTGGGCAAATACGTTGCCTTCCACAATTATTCGGCACACATTGGGGCCGAGTATGATGGCGAAAAGGAATGGACGACCGATGGCCGTAACCCGGCCGGTGGTGGTTATATTCCACGTTTCCGTAACGTTTATAAGCAGGAAACTAATTTTTTACGCGGGTATGCTTCTGGCTTCAGCGCGTACCGTTACCAGCAGCGCCCATGGGACGGTGTTGGTAACGGCCTGAAGGATAACCTGGTTAAGGATAACCTGAGCAGCTGGAAAGTAGGATCGCATATGATGGGCGAAACCATACCCAAAGAGAGCAACTATGTAACCCTTGATAAAACGTTAAAAGACCAATGGGGGATACCGCAACTGAAAATATCGGTTGACTATGATGATAACGACGAGAAGATGAAGAAAGACTATGTAGAGCAGTTGACAGAAATGTTTACCTCTGCGGGTTTTACCAATATAAAAGCCAGTACCGATAACCGCGCGCCAGGACTTGATATTCACGAAATGGGCGGCGCCAGGATGGGTAACGACCCCAAAACATCGGTGCTTAATAAATGGAACCAAATGCATGCGGTAAAAAACGTATTTGTAACCGATGGAGCCTGCATGACCTCAACCTCATGTCAAAATCCATCGCTTACCTACATGGCCTTTACCGCACGGGCAGCTGATTATGCGGTGAATGAAATGAAAAAGGGGAACATATAAGAAGCCTCACCTAAGTCCTCTCCAAAGGAGAGGACTTTTGATTATCTAGGTAAGTGTTTTGATGATCTTTATTTAGGCGTTTCAGAACCCTCTCCTTTGGAGAGGGCAGGGTGAGGCCTCAATGTGTAAAAAAAACACAATGAAAATTTATTTGTAAAATAATTTTTATTCATACATTTAAACGGAATAACCAAGTAATAAACAAAATTTAACAACCTAATATAATTGTATGTCTGCAAATACTTATGACGCTATTGTCATCGGCTCGGGGATATCTGGTGGGTGGGCTGCCAAAGAACTGACACAAAAGGGTTTAAAAACCATTATGCTTGAACGCGGGCGCGATATCAAACATATAAAAGATTATGTGAACGCTACTAAAGACCCATGGGAGTTTACCCACCGTGGTGGCCGTACACAAAAAATGATTGACGATTACCCTGTTTTAAAACGCGATTATCCACTAAACGAGGTTAACCTTGATTATTGGGCCAGCGATAAAGACAGCCCTTACACAGAAACCAAAAGATTCGACTGGTTTCGTGGCTATCATGTAGGCGGCCGTTCATTAATGTGGGGTAGGCAATCGTACCGCTGGGCCGATGTTGATTTTGAAGCCAACTTGAAAGATGGTATTGCTGTTGACTGGCCTATCCGTTATAAAGATATAGCGCCATGGTATAGCTATGCCGAGCAATTTGCAGGTATATCTGGTAACAAAGATGGCCTTGCAATTCTTCCGGATGGCGATTTTATGCCGCCAATGGAGCTGAATGTGGTTGAAAAAGATGTTGCTAAAAGATTAAAAGATCATTATAAAGAGGCCCGGGATATGATCATTGGCCGTACCGCCAATATCACTGTACCGCATAATGCCCGTACTAATTGCCAGTACCGTAACAAATGCTGGTTGGGTTGCCCGTTTGGTGCCTACTTTAGCACACAATCGGCTACGTTACCGGCCGCTATGGCTACAGGTAATTTAACTGTAAGGCCATGGTCTATTGTTACAAAAATTCTGTACGATAAGGATAGCAAAAAAGCCAAAGGTGTTGAAGTACTGGATGCCGAAACCAACCAAACCTATGAGTATTTTGCAAAAATTGTTTTTGTAAATGCATCAACAATTAACTCAGCCTGGATTTTGATGAATTCGGCAACTGACGTTTGGGATGGCGGTTTGGGCAGCAGCAGCGGCGAACTTGGCCACAACCTGATGGATCATCACTTAGGTGTTGGTGCATCTGGCAGATATGAAGGTTTTGAAGATAAATATTACTTTGGCCGCCGTGCAAACGGATTTTATATTCCTCGCTTTGCAAACCTTGGCGGCGATAAACGCGATTTTATTCGCGGTTTTGGTTACCAGGGCAGCGCGAGCCGCGAAGGTTGGAGCAGGGATATTGCAGAAATGAACATTGGCAGCGCTTATAAAAATGCTATTACCGAACCAGGTACATGGCAGGTAGGTATGGGAGGCTTTGGCGAAACGCTTCCATATCATGAAAATAAAGTAACCCTTGATAAAACCAAAAAAGATAAATGGGGCCTCAATGTGGTTGCTATTGATGCCGAACTGAAAGATAACGAGAAAAAGATGCGTATTGCCATGGAAGCCGAAGGCAAGGCAATGTTGGAAGCCGCAGGTGTTAAAGACGTGCAAACTCATAGCACAAACCCATTCCTGGGCCGTGGTATTCACGAAATGGGTACCGCACGTATGGGCCGCGATCCTAAAACATCCGTACTTAACCAGTGGAACCAGGTTTGGGATGCAAAAAACGTATTTGTTACCGATGGTTCTTGTATGACATCTGCCGCATGCCAAAATCCATCGCTTACTTACATGGCGCTGACAGCCCGTGCAGCCAACTACGCAGTTGAAGCATTAAAGAAAAACGAGATCTAACAAAAACATCATAATACAATACCTATGTCTGAAGAAAAAGAGAAAGTTACTCCCAATCCATCGAGGCGGGATTTTATTAAATCTACTACCGTAGCTGCCGCAAGCTTCATGATCGTTCCGCGCTTTGTATTGGGCGGAAAGGGTTATATAGCGCCAAGCGACAAGCTTTTGATAGCCGGCGTTGGTGCGGGCGGTAAAGGCCAAAGCGACATTGCCAATTTTTACAAAAGCGGAAAAGCCGAGATTGCTTTCCTTTGCGATGTAGATGACAGGCGTGCGGCAAGATCACGCGCCGATTTCCCTAAAGCCAAGTATTATAAAGACTGGCGCGAGATGTATGATAAGGAGCACAAACACTTTGATGCTGTATCAATATCCACCCCGGATCATAATCATGCCATTATAACTTATAAGGCCATGCAAATGGGTAAACACGTTTACGTGCAAAAGCCAATGACACATGATATTTGGGAAGCCCGTTTACTAACCGAAGCTGCAAAAAAATATAAAGTTGTAACCCAGATGGGTAACCAGGGATCATCAAATGATGGCACCCGTTTATTATCTGAATGGTATGATGCCGATTTGATTGGCGATGTACATACCGTTTACTGCTGGACAAACCGCCCCGTATGGCCGCAAGGTATTCAATGGCCGGCAGCCAATCCTAATATCCCAAAAGAATTGGATTGGGATCTGTGGCTGGGTACTGCGCCTAAAAAAGATTACGTTGATAAATTGGTGCCGTTTAACTGGCGCGGATGGTGGGATTACGGCACAGGCGCCCTGGGCGATATGGGCTGCCACCTTGTTGAGGCTCCTTTCAGGGTATTGGGTATCCAGTATGCAAAAGATGTACAGGCCAGTGTTGGCAGTGTGTATGTAGATGAGTTTAAAGAAGGCCATTTCCCTGAAAGCTGCCCTCCGTCAAGCCACATTACGTTAACATTCCCTAAAACTGATAAAACTAAGGGCGATGTTAAACTGCACTGGATGGACGGTGGTATACAACCCGAAAGACCTGAAGAGTTATTGCCAAGCGAAAAATTTGGCGGCGAAGAAGGTAACGGAACACTATTCATAGGTACAAAAGGAAAAATGTACGCAAGTACCTATTCCGACGCGCCAACGCTGTTGCCGACCGCGCTTACCAAGGATGCAAAAGCACCTCAGAAATGGGCACGTGTACAGGGTGGGGCAAATGGTCACTACGCACAATGGGTAGAGGGATGTTTGGCCGGTTATGGTAAAACAGAGTTAAGTTCATCTTTTGATAAGGCAGGTCCGCTTACCGAGGCTTTGTTAATGGCAAACCTTGCAGTACGTGGTCATGAATTACAAGGTGGCCGTGTAAAACTGGTTTGGGATAACGAGGCTATGAAGGTTACAAACTTTGACCCGGTTAACCAATACATTAAGCGCAATTACCGCGAAGGTTTTGAGCTGAAAGCTTAGTTTAATTATTGAATTATTGATTTATTGAATTACTGATTGAAGGAAGCGTTACTTTGATCAATTAATAATCAAAATTCATAAATTCAATCGGTAATTTAAAAACTCAATAATTCAATAAATCAATAATTCAATAAATCATAAAAAATGAATAGAAGAGACGCAATTGGCAGGGTGGGCTTGTTACTTGGAGGAGCGGTTATAGGAGCCGAGTTTTTCATTTCGGGCTGTAAATCGTCTACATCCGCATCGGGCGTAGCCGACCTGTCTAAACCAGAAATTATTGCCTTCCTTGATGAGGTTGGTGAAACCATTTTACCGGCTACAACTTCTCCCGGCGCTAAAGCAGCCGAAATAGGTAAGTTTATGGGCGTAATGGTAACCGATTGCTATACAGCAGATGATCAGAAAATATTTTTAAAAGGTATTTCTGATATTGACAGTGCAAGCGATAAAAAGTTTGGTAAAAAATTCATGGAAGCAGATGCCAAACAACGCACAGAATTGCTTACCGAACTTGATGCCGAGCAAAAATCCTACACTAAAACTAAAAAACCTGAAGACCCTAACCATTATTTCAGGATGATGAAGGAATTAACCTTGTTAGGTTTCTTTACTTCAAAACCTGGTGCAACCGAGGCTTTGCGTTACATAGCTGTACCAGGCAAATACGATGGTAATTTCCCATACAAAAAAGGCGATAAAGCCTGGGCTACCTAAGGGGTTGGTTTGTAGTTGATTGGGTTGATTAGGTGAGTGGTTGATTGAGTTGAATAAGACGACGGTTGATTGAGTTAATGGGTTTTAATCCTATCAACCTGGCTAACATAATCTAACTCAATCAATACAATCCAACCTAATCAACCCAATCAACCACTCACTTAATGATAATTGGTTTGTGGTTGATTAAGTTGGACTGAGTTGATTAGGTTGGATTGATTGAGTTAAGTAAATGGTTTACTAAGTTGGAAATATATGAACAGCAATGTTTTGAAAAATCAACTCAATTAACCAAATTTACCCCATTCAATCGATTGTATTCTAATTTAATTAATCAACTCAAACTACCTTAATCAACTGAATCCAACTCAACAAAACATAAACAATGAAACTAAGATTAGGAATGATTGGCGGCGGGCAAGGTGCGTTTATTGGCGCCGTGCACAGGATTGCCGCCCGCATTGATGGCGAATACGAGCTTGTTTGCGGTGCATTTAGCAGCAATGCCGAAAAATCAAAAGCAAGCGGCGTTTTGCTGGGTTTGCCCGAAGACCGTGTTTACAGTTCATATACAGAACTTATTGAAAAAGAAAAACAACTGCCTGAAGACCAACGTGTTCAGGTAATTAGCATAGTTACGCCCAACCATGTACACTTTGATCCATCTAAAGCTGCATTGGAAAATGGCTTCCATGTTGTGTTAGATAAGCCAATGACATTTTCATTGGCCGAGGCTAAAGAACTGGAAAAAGTAGTGAAATCAAGCGGCAAGTTATTTTGCTTAACACATACTTACACCGGCTATCCTATGGTAAAGGAAGCCAGGCAACTGATAAAAGCCGGTAAACTGGGCACAATCCGAAAAATTTATGTTGAGTATCCGCAAGGGTGGCTAAGCAGCTTTTTAGAAGGGGACGACAACAAACAAGCTTCATGGCGTACCGATCCTGGTAAAAGCGGGATAGCCGGTGCCATGGGTGATATTGGTACTCATGCTTTTAACCTTGCTGAATACGTAACCGGGCTGCAGGTAACAAAAATATGTGCCGATATTAACGTTGTTGTACCGGGCCGCAAGCTTGACGATGACGGAGCAGCACTATTAAAATTTGATAACGGCGCAAGCGGTGTGCTTACGGCTACCCAGATTGCTGCCGGTGAAGAAAATAACGTAAAGATTAGGGTTTACGGCGAAAAAGGCGGCCTTGAATGGCACCAGAGCGATGCTAACTCATTAACCCTGATGTATACCGATAAACCGATGGAAGTATGGCGCACAGGAGGTGGGTACACCAGCTCGTTTGCGCAACATAACACCCGCACACCGGCCGGCCACCCGGAAGGTTACCTGGAAGCTTTTGCCAATTTGTACCGCAATTTTGCTTTAACGGTGAAAGCAGGTTTGGAGGGCAGGGAAGCGACTCCTGAAGAGCTGGATTATCCCGGTATTGATGAAGGTGTACGCGGTATGGCATTCATCGAAAATGTGATTGCTTCGGGCAAATCAGATAAAAAGTGGACTGAGTTTACGATCTAACAAAAAACTATGAAAACCATTAAAGGACCTGCAATATTTATAGCTCAATTTATAGGCGACAATGCCCCTTTTAACAGCCTTGATTCTATTTGCCAATGGGCAGCCGGGCTTGGCTACAAAGGCGTACAACTGCCAACGCTGGATGCCCGTTTCATTGACCTGCAAAAGGCTGCCGAAAGCAAAACTTATGCCGAGGAAGTAAAAGGTGTAGTAAACAGCCACGGATTGGAGATTACTGAATTATCAACCCACCTGCAAGGGCAGCTGGTAGCGGTAAACCCCGTTTATGACGAACTGTTTGATGGGTTTGCTCCCGAGCAATACCGTAAAAATCCTGCTGAAAGGCAAAAATGGGCCGTACAGCAACTTAAATATGCTGCGCAGGCTTCAAAAAATTTAGGTTTGCAGGCATCTGTTACTTTCAGCGGTGCGCTGCTTTGGCCTATGGTATACCCGTGGCCGCAACGCCCTGCCGGTATTGTAGAAACCGCTTTTGAAGAATTAGCAAAACGCTGGACACCTATTCTTGATGTTTACGAGGATAATGGCATCGATTTATGTTACGAAGTACATCCGGGCGAAGACCTGCATGATGGTATTACGTTCGAGATGTTTTTAGATAAGGTAAAAGGACACAAACGAGCCAATTTATTGTATGATCCATCACATTTTGTTTTACAATGCCTGGATTATTTAGAATATATCGACCTGTATCACGAACGTATAAAAATGTTTCACGTCAAGGATGCCGAGTTTAACCCTACGGGTAGACAAGGCGTGTATGGAGGTTACCAAAACTGGGTAGATCGTGCAGGCCGTTTCCGCTCGTTGGGCGATGGCCAGGTTGATTTTAAAGCGATATTTAGTAAGCTGACGCAATACGATTTCCCCGGATGGGCCGTGCTGGAATGGGAATGCGCGCTTAAACATCCCGAAGACGGTGCCCGTGAAGGTGCAGAGTTCATCAAAAATCATATCATTCGAGTAACCGAACGCGCGTTTGATGATTTTGCTGCATCAGGCACCGACGATGCGCTGAACAGGAAGACGTTGGGAATATAAAAATCAGTACATTTGAAATAGCCAATTAACCAATTAATTAAACTTAATATATTTAAATGCAAACCATTAACCGCACACAACTATTCAGGGCCAGTTGCTTATCCCTGTTGGTAACATCACTATCATTCGGTATCCGTGCCGGTATCCTTGGCGAACTCGGAACAAAATTCGCGCTCAATGCCTCGCAATTAGGAACTATAACAGCCACTGCATTCTGGGGCTTTCCTCTTGCTGTAGTTATTGGAGGTATTGTGGTAGATATCATTGGTATGAAACGTTTGCTGTTACTGGCATTTATATTTCACCTTGCCGGTATTTTACTTACCATTTTTGCCACTGGTTACTGGACACTATTTTTCTCTACATTAGTTATTGGTATTGCCAATGGCACTGTTGAGGCTGCCTGTAATCCTTTGGTAACCTCGTTATATACCGAAAACAAAACAACTAAGCTCAGCCACTTTCACTTATGGTTTCCAGGTGGTATCGTAATAGGTACATTAATAGTTACGCTGTTTAAGCTTATCGGCCTCAATTGGCAGGTGCAGGTAGGTGTAATGCTTATACCTACAGCTATTTACGGATACTTGTTTTCAAAACTCGATTTCCCGGTAACAGAACGGGTTGCATCAGGTGTTTCAACAGCCGGTATGTACAAAGCTGTGGCATCGCCGCTGTTTATTTTTATGTTTATCTGCATGTTTGGTACAGCAATAACCGAGTTGTTTACAGGGCAATGGATTGATGTATTATTGAAAAACGTAACCGACAATGCATTGCTTTTGCTGACTTTAGAAACAGGTGTAATGGTATTGGGTCGGGCTTTTGCTAAGCCGGTGCTAAAGTTATTCTCGCCCCAGGTAGTAATCCTGATGTCGACAATAGTAGCATCAATCGGTCTTTTTATGTTGAGCACTATGACGGGGGATATCATATTCCTGGCGGCAATTATATTTGGTATGGGAGTTTGTTTCTTTTGGCCAACAATGCTGGGTTTTGTTTCAGAAAACATTCCAAAATCAGGTGCGCTTGGTTTAAATCTTATGGGTGGGGCCGGAATGTTCGCGGTTTCTATCTGGACTATAATCATGGGTAAATACTATGATAATATCGTAGCTTCAAAAATGGCCGCATTGCCCGCCGGTACCGATCCTGCAAAGGCGCTGGAAACTGCAAAAAGCCTTGCCGGGCCCGATGTGTTACATTTTACGCTTGCCATACCCCTGGTTTTAATTGTAGCCTTTACCGGTTTGGTGTTTTATATGCGTACAAAGAAAAAAACAGCTCCTTTAAGCCAGGTAACTGTTTAACAAACCATATTTTTTAGGATAAAAATTGTATTTTTCGGCACAATTAATAAATAAAATTAAAAACAGTATAAAGCATCAAAATTATAGGTAAAACCTACCCGGTGTTGATGCTTTATATTTAATTAAAAAACAAAATCAATGGGGTTAAAACCCCGTTACCCTAAAAAAACAAACTAACTCAATGAAAAAGGCTTTTTTTATTCTTGGTATCTGTGCGGTAGTATCTGCCTGTGGTGGCAATTCGGCAAGTAAAGGTGGTAGCGATAGCACCGCTGCTGCAAATCAAACTGCTAAGGCAACTAATTCTGACGCTGATACCAATGCTACAAAAACCGGTACCGAAGGTGCAGGTGGCTCGGCAGGCTCAAGCGCAGGCGAGAAACTGTTAGCAGCTAATGATTGCGGAACTTGTCATAAAGTTGACACAAAAGTTATTGGCCCATCCTTCCAGGATATCGCAAAAAAATATGATGCTTCTGAAGCCAACATTGATATGCTGGCCAAAAAAGTAATTTCCGGAGGTAGCGGTAACTGGGGTACAATGGCCATGACGCCGCATGCCGCACTTGCCGAAAGCGATGCAAAAGAAATAGTAAAATATATTCTTGCACAAAAAAAATAACCCGGATAATTTATCGGGGCAATAAGTTTTAAAAATCAGGCTGATCATTTAATAAACCGGCAAGCAATTGCCGGTTGCTTTTGTTCTGTTTTATAAATTATTAACCGCGCGTAACCAATTATAATCCGGGATTAATACTTCCTGGAACAAACCGATATACAACCATGGAATCAAATCAAAACAGGCGGTCGGCTATAAAAAATATAGTTACCGGTACAGCCGCCATTACCGCGGCCGGTATGTTATCGTCATTTAAACCCGGAGAAAAAGAAATGGGAGTTGATACTGCGTTAAAAGGTAATATTAACCACGCCGTATGCCGCTGGTGCTATGGCGACATGACAGTTGAACAACTTTGCGCCGCCGCCAAAGATATTGGCATAAAGGGCATCGACCTGGTTGGCCCGGCAGACTGGCCTACACTTCAAAAGTATGGCCTGTACTCGTCCATGTGTAATGGTGCCGAAATTAACCTGACCGATGGTTTTGGCGATACGCAATTTCATGCCCAGCTGCATAAAAACTACAGCGAAATGATACCCAAGGTTGCTGCTGCCGGTTATAAAAACCTGATTTGTTTTAGTGGCAGCCGTCGCGGAAAAGACAATGAAACAGGTTGGAATAATTGTGTTGAGGGTTTGAAACCAATGGTTGAGCTGGCCGAAAAGCATAATATTGTGCTTGTGATGGAACTGCTTAATAGCAAAATTGACCACAAAGATTACCAATGCGATAGGGTAGAGTGGGGTGCCGAACTTGCCAAGAGGTTGGGATCAGAGCATTTTAAATTGTTGTTTGATATTTACCACATGCAAATTGATGAAGGCGATGTTATTCGTAACATCCGTCAATACCATCCATATATCAATCATTACCATACCGGCGGCGTACCCGGCCGTAACGAGATTGACGAAACACAGGAACTTTACTACCCTGCAATAATGAAAGCTATTGTAGAAACCGGCCATAAAGGTTTTGTTGCGCAGGAATTTATTCCGAAACAAAAAGACAAGGTGGCTTCACTGCGTAAAGCGGTACACATTTGCGACGTTTAAACCTTATGGTGTAAACACACTCCAACTGTACATTAACCAAACAGAAATACATGACAACCAGAAGAACATTTTTAGCACAGGCCGGTCTACTTTCGGCAGGTGCAATGTTAGCGCCGTCTTTATTATCGGCAAAAGAGAAGAATGGTGCAGGACTGCAATTATATAGCCTGCGCAACGAGTTACCTGCCGATGTAAAAGGTGTTATAGGTAAAGTGGCCAAAGCTGGTTACAAAGAAGTTGAAACCTTTGGATACAACAAGGAAAAAGGCTATTGGGGACTGCCAAGCAAAGATTTTGGAACGCTATTAAAAGATAACGGACTGAGCAGCCCAAGCGGTCACTACGGTTTAGATTCGTTTTTTGGCGAAGGAAAAACCGACGATTTAAAAATGTATATGGAAGTGGCCAACACCATTGGTCAAACTTATATCATAGTACCCTCATTAAACCATAATTTCATAAAAACGGTTGACGACTGCAAAGGCGTGGCCGAAAAAATGAATAAAGCCGCCGAGATATGCAAGGCTTCGGGTTTAAAATTAGGTTACCACAACCATAACTTTGAATGGGCACCTGTTGGCGATACCACATTTTACGATGTAGTACTAAACAATACCGACCCCAAACTGGTTAACATGGAAATGGATTTATACTGGGTGGTACGTGCAGGGCAGGATCCTTTGGCCATTTTTGAGAAACATCCCGGACGTTTTACTTTTGTGCACATTAAAGACAGGGATAAAACCAATGGCAACCTGAATACAGAAATAGGTACGGGCGATATTGATTTTGTAAAAATATTGAGCAAAGCAAAACAGGGCGGTGTAAAACACTTTATTGTTGAGCAGGAAAACTACACCAATATTGATCCTTATGTAAGCATTGCCCAAAGCGCTGCCTACCTGAAAAACACGCTTCACATATAATAAACCAATTATAACATGAGATATTCAATAATATTAACAACCATTTTAGCTGGAAGTTTTTTTATGGCCAACGCGCAAAATGCTAAACCCGAGGATACCGAAATTTGGGAACCAATTCCAAAAGCCGTAGTACCTGGCAAAGTTTTAGGCGATGCACCATCTGATGCCGTTATTTTATTTGATGGCAAAGGCCTTGATGAATGGGTAGATGTAGAAACCCAAACACCCGCTAAATGGACAGTAAAAGGCGATATCCTTACGGTGAACAAAGCCACCGGTAATATCGAAACCAAGAAAAAATTTACTAATTATCAATTACATATTGAGTGGCGTGTGCCTGCAAGCATTACCGGCAGCGGCCAGGCCCGCGGCAATAGCGGCGTGTTTTTAGCTTCATTAGGTAAAGGCGATGCCGGTTACGAATTACAGGTTTTAGATTCATACAACAACAAAACCTATGTAAACGGCATGGCAGGCAGCTTGTACAAACAGGTGATCCCACTGGCAAACCCAGGCCGCAAACCGGGTGAGTGGAACGTGTATGACGTTGTTTGGACAGCCCCTGTATTTAACCAGGATGGTACACTAAAATCTGCCGCAAGGGCAACTGTTTTCTTTAACGGCGTACTTGTTGAAAATAACTTTGAATTACTTGGCCCAACCCAATACATTGGCAAGCCATCTTACGAAGGTAAAGCCCATGGCGCGTCGCCAATAAAGCTGCAAGCTCATGGCGATAAAAGCGAGCCACTTAGTTTCCGCAATATCTGGGTAAGAGAGTTATAAGTAACTGATATTTTATTATTTAAAAAGCTCATCCAGATTTATTTGGATGGGCTTTTTAAGTTTATAATCGCGCACAAAATGCTTCCACGCAAAAAGTCATTTTACCATTCAAGGCCTCGGTAAAAATCTCTCCGCTTTATTCTCATAAAAATACTTATATTGAACTTTTTATTCCATACTGACTTATTAGTATCTAAATAAAACGCCAAAACCAGTTATGGGGCCCCCTCACCTTAATTGATTTAATCTAACCAATTAATTATCAATACGCTATCGATTTGAATATTTACAAGTATTTATTTTTAAGTGTACTGCTGCAGCTTTTTGTCTTAAAAAGTTTTTCGCAGCAGGTCAATCTTAAATTTGAGCACTTTGGAACCCGCGAGGGCTTGTCGCAGGTTAACGTGAGTTGTATTATGCAGGATAGTCGCGGTTTTATGTGGATAGGTACACGCGATGGCCTTAACCGTTACGATGGCTACAGCTTTATAAATTACAAATACAGCGCCATCGATAACAACAGCTTAAGCAGTAATGTTGTAACCGATGTGGTTGAGGATAAACAAGGCAATCTTTGGATAGGCACTTCTATCGGGTTAAATAAGTACGATTTCAAATCCGGGCGGTTTTCACGTTATCAGCACGATAATAAAAATGTTAACAGCTTATCATATAATACTATAAATGACCTGGCCATTGATCATGAAGGCAATTTGTGGATAGGGATGCAAAAGGGGGGCCTCGACTTCTTCGATATTAAAAAAAATAAATTTACACATTATCGCCATTCAGAAACCGATAGCACATCATTGAGTAATGATAATGTGACTATTGTACTGGAAGATTCAAAACACAAACTTTGGGTAGCTACATCAGCCGGGGGATTAAACCTGTTTGATAGAAAGCGTAATTCGTTCAAATCATACCGGCATTCAGATACGGATAACACTTCGATTTCCCAAAATAACGTCACCGCTATTTTTGAAGATAATAGCCAAAGAATTTGGGTAGGTACTATGGATGCCGGTCTTAATTTATTTGACAGCGATAGAGGTACGTTTAAGCACTATCTGCATAGCGATAAACAGGCTGGTACAATAGCCGGCAATACAATCCTGAGCATCGGGATGGATTTGAACAACAACCTTTGGGTAGGATCTGAAAATGCGGGGCTTAGCATCTTCAACTTTCAAACGGGGGCAATCAACACCCACGCTCATGATGATATTGATAAAAACAGCATCAATGGCAATACCATTTACAGCATCTGCCGTGATAGATTAGGCAATATGTGGCTTGGCGCTTTTAGCGGAGGTGTTAACTTGTTTAAGCGCAGTACACAAAGCTTTGATCATTACCGCCACACAGCATCGCCGGCGAGTTTGTCAAATAATTTTGTGCTGTCGCTTTATGAGGATAATGATAAAAATCTTTGGGTAGGCAGCGATGGCGGGGGGAGCACCGTTTTTAACAAAAATGGCAGCGTAAAACAATACATCAAGCAACCCGGCGATGAAAATAGTATTTCGGCCAATTATGTGCTCACCATCAACCAGGACCACCAGGGCGACTATTGGATAGGCACATGGTCGGGGGGCATTTCTGTTTTTAATAAAGGCACAGGGAAGTTCAGGCATTATTTAAATGATCCTGCTAACCCCAATAGCTTAAGCAATAACAATATATACGCGCTAATACATACCCGCGACGGCAATGCCTGGATAGGTACCTATAATGGCGGGCTTAACAGGTTTGACAGCAAAACGAAATTGTTTAAAACCTTTAGGTTTGACGCCCATGATGCCGGTAGCGTGAGCAGCGACCGGATATACTCGCTATTTGAAGACAGCAAAGGAAACCTCTGGATTGGTACCTTTGATGGCGGCCTGAATAAATATAACCCTGCAACAAACTCCTTCACGCGGTTTATACACGATGAAAAAACAAACAGCATCAGCAATAACGGTGTCCCGGATATTTTTGAAGATAGCAAGGGGCGGCTATGGATAAGCACCCTGTTAGGCTTAGACCTTTTTGACCCTGTAACCGGGCGCTTTACCGTTTTCAATACCAAAGATGGCCTGCCCAGCGATATTATTTATGCGGTGAGGGAGGATAAAAAAGGGACGCTGTGGGTGAGTACCAACAATGGCCTTTCTAATTTTGACCCTGTAAAACGCACCTTTAAAAATTATACTGTGGAGGATGGGTTGCAGGAAGATGAGTTTAAATCGCATTCGGCATTGCAAACCAACGATGGTAAATTATACTTTGGCGGCATTAACGGGTTTAACGGATTTAAGCCAGGGCAAATTTTAAAGCCCGCGGGCTTTTCGCCCCTCGTAATTACCGATTTTCAGCTGTTTAATAAATCGTTGACGATAGCGCGTAATGCCCAGGATCCGTCGCCGCTTAAGCAGGAAATTGTGGATACTAAATCCATTATATTATCCTATCGTCAGTCGGTAATAACTATGCGTTATGCTGCGCTTGATTATGCATCGGCTGATAAAAACCACTACAGTTATATCCTGGAAAATTTTGATAAGGAATGGAATAACGTGGGTAGCCGCAATACAGCCTCATATACCAATTTACCTCCCGGGCACTATCAGTTTAAATTAAAATACAAAAACACTGCGGGTAACTGGTCGCCGGTTACACTTGGTTTGCAGATTACCATAGTGCCCCCTTTCTGGTTAACCTGGTGGTTTAAGCTACTGGGACTTTTAGGTATCATCGGCCTGGCTGATGTTTTTTTCAGGTATCGTATTATGCTCGAAAAAAAGCAAAAAGTGGTATTGGAACGTTTGGTTGAGGAGCGCACCGATAGCCTGACCAAAATGACCATCGACGAACGGATTTCGCGCGAGGCCGCCGAAAAGGCCCGCGAGGAGGCCGAAAAAGCAAAAGAGGATGCTGAAGCTGCCAACAAGGCAAAAAGCGTTTTTCTGGCTACTATGAGCCATGAAATCCGTACGCCTATGAATGGCGTAATTGGCATGGCATCGCTGCTGGCCAGCACGAGCCTTACTCCAGAGCAGGAAGAATATACCGAAACAATAAAAACAAGCGGCGATGCCCTGTTGACGGTGATTAACGACATCCTGGATTTTTCTAAAATCGAATCCGGAAACATGGAAATTGAGGAGGAAGATTTTGATTTGCGCGAATGTATAGAAAGCGTATTGGACGTTTTTGCCGAGAAATCATCGCGCTCGAATCTCGATCTGGTATACCAGGTGCAGCACGATGTACCGGCTCAAATAGTTTCCGATTCGTTACGCTTGCGGCAGATATTGATAAACCTGGTGGGTAACGCTATTAAATTCACCACGCAGGGCGAAGTATTCATCAGCGTATCAGTTAAAAGTAACCAGGACGACGTACTAGAATTGCTGTTTAAAGTACGCGATACGGGTATCGGTATTCCCGAGGATAAGATGGAGCGCCTGTTTAAAGCCTTTTCCCAGGTTGATTCAAGCACCACCCGAAAATATGGCGGTTCGGGACTGGGGCTGGCCATTAGCGAAAAGCTTGTTAAAATAATGGGTGGCGAGATCACTGTAAAAAGCGAGGTTGGTATAGGCACAACCTTTGCCTTCAGCATTAAAACAAAAATAGGTAACAAGGCCAAACGCAATTATGTGTACCAGAATCTTGCCGAACTGGAGAATAAGCGCATCATGGTTATTGATGATAATTTAACCAATCGCGAGATTATGGAAACGCTGCTGCGCCAATGGAAATATGAGCCAGTGATGGCATCATCGGGTGCCGAAGCTATTAAACTATTGACGCATGCTGCCGCTGTCGACCTGGTAATAACAGATATGAAGATGCCGGGCATGGATGGTGCACAGGTAGCAAAAGAAATTAAAAAGCAATGGTCGGCCTTACCCGTAATCCTGGTAAGCTCGGTAGGTGGCGAGCATCATAAAAACGAAGCAAACCTATTTGACGCCGTATTGACCAAACCCGTAAAACACCATGTGCTGCACAAATTGGCTACAGAACAATTAAAGAAGCTTACGCCTCAAAAAAAAGATGCACAACTTACCCACTCCCAGTTTTCGGAAGAGTTTGCAAAGCGGTACCCCATGCGTATTTTAATTGCCGAGGATAATGTTATTAACCAACGGCTGGCAATCCATATTTTAACAAAAATGGGATTTACCCCGGACCTGGCCGAGAATGGACATGAGGCAGTTAACGCGTTAATGGCTAAAGATTATGATGTGATACTGATGGATGTGCAAATGCCCGGCATGGATGGGCTTGAGACCACCCGCTTCATACGGCAGAATATGGCCACACAACCACTTATTATAGCCATGACGGCAAATGCACTGCCCGAAGACAGGGCTGCCTGCCTTGAGGCAGGTATGGATGATTATTTGAGCAAACCTATGAAGCTTTTGGATATTATGGATATGCTGGAAAAATGGGGTAAATACATTAATAAAATGCCCGGAAATTAAAAGTTTGAATCTATATTTACGAAATTTTAAGTATTCATGAAAACACAACTTACCCGTACACTTACCTTGGCTTTTGGCTTCCTGCTTTTGGCTTTTAGCTTATCTGCCTCTCCAAAAAGGTATTATTATGAGCTTAAAGTTTACCACTATAAAACAGTGGATCAGGAGGCTAAAATTGAGCATTATTTAAAGGATGCTTATTTGCCGGCGCTGCACAGGGCAGGTATACCCAATGTTGGTGTATTTAAACCCGTAAAACAGGACACTGCGGATAGGCGTATTTATGTTTACACTCCGTTTACCAGTTTAGATAAACTTACAGGTATTGATAAAAAATTACAGGGCGATACCCAATATTTTACCGATGGCGAGGAGTACATGAACGCCGATTATAAAGATGCCCCTTATTCACGTATCGAAATTATGATACTGCACGCGTTCCCCGGTATGCCGGCGCCCTCTGTTCCCCTGCTTACAGGTAATAAAGCAGACAGGGTTTACGAACTCAGAAGCTATGAAAGTCCTACAGAAAAATATAACTACAATAAAGTACGAATGTTTAATGACGGCGACGAAATCGGGCTGTTTAAACGCCTTGGTTTTAACGCGGTTTTTTACTCGGAGGTAGTATCGGGCTCGCATATGCCCAACCTGATGTACATGACTACTTTTGAAAATAAAGAAGAAAGAGAAAAGCACTGGGCGGCGTTTGGTAGCGATGCGTATTGGAAAACCCTTTCGGCAAAAGCCGAGTACCAGCACAATGTATCGAAAGCCGATATTTTCTTTCTTTTTCCGACGGACTACTCAGATTATTAATACCCATCCGGCAAACAAAAGGTGCACTATATGGTTGTAAATGGAATTTAATTGCAAATATATTTTTTGTTATAAAAATTATATTAGTTGTTGGTAAAAATTTACAGCAATTCCGGTTGATGCTACACCATAATTACAAATTTTTAGAAGGCAGTGGCGAAATGGCTACCCTGATCAGGGAGCATGATTGGTCGCAAACATCCATAGGCACGCCTGATAAATGGCCGGTTAGCCTGCTAACAACCATTGGTATAGTTTTAAATTCCCGGTTCCCGATGTTTATGTACTGGGGGTCGGAGCTTGTTTGTTTTTATAATGATGCCTATCGCCCCAGTTTAGGTGTAAATGGCAAACATCCACAATTTTTAGGTCAGCCTGCAAAAGTATTCTGGTCTGATATATGGCATGTTCTCGAACCGCTTATTCAGCAGGTATTATCGGGCGGCGGGGCAACCTGGCATGAAGATCAATTGATACCGTTTTACCGTAACGGTACCACCGAAGATATTTATTGGACATTTAGCTACAGCCCTGTTTTAGATGAAACCGGTAATCCGGGCGGCATTATAGTAGCATGTACCGAAACAACCGAAAAGGTGCTTGGCCTAAACCAGATTCGCGAAAGCAAACAGGAATTGGAGTTTGCAATAGATGCAGCCGAATTAGGTACCTGGGACCTTAACCCATATAACAATAAGTTTATAGGCAATAACCGGCTTAAAAGCTGGTTTGGCATTAAGCCCGAAGCTGAAATAGACCTATCCCTGGCCTTGAAGGTAATAGCCGATAAAGACCGCTACAGAGTAGCAAGCGCTATTGAGGAAGCTTTGCAACCATCGTCAGGCGGCAAATATGATACAGAATATACCATTATCCACCCCGAAACAAAAACAGAACGGATAGTAAGGGCCAAAGGAAAAGCACTTTTTGATGAAAATGGTACGGCCGTACGCTTAAACGGCACGCTGCAGGATATAACGGAAGAGGTAGTGGCCCGGATAGAACTTACACGAAGCGAGCAGCAATTTCGGGCTTTGATATTGCAGGCGCCGGTAGCAATAGCCGTATTTAAAGGGCCGCATTTTGTTGTTGAGGTAGCAAACGAGCCCATGTACCAGCTTTGGGGCAGGGGACGCGACCAAATTATGGGGAAGCCTATATTTGAGAGTCTGCCAGAAGCGCAGGGACAAGGTTTAGAAATACTATTGGAAAACGTATACCTCACGGGCGAAAGATTTGAGGCCCGGGAACACCTGGTAATGCTGCCGCGTAATGGAAAGGTTGAGGTAACCTACATTAATTTTGTTTATGAGCCATTGCGCGATAACAACGGTATAACTGGTGTAATTGGTGTGGCTTCGGAAGTTACAGAACAGGTAATTGCCAAGCGTAAGATTGAAGACGCCGAGGAGCGGGCCCGGCTTGCCCTTGATGCGGCCGAGATGGGCAGTTTTGACTATAACCTGGTCACAAAGCAAATTATAGGGTCGGATCGCCTTAATGCGATATTTGGGTTGCAAGGAGTTCCTGAGCATGAGGATTATTTGAGAAAGCTTAAAGCAGATGATCAACACGTAAGGCTCAAGGCATTTGAAGAAGCCTTAAAAACAGGCCACCTGTATTATGAAAGCAGGCTAATTTGGGATGACGGCAGCGTTCGCTGGATTCAAACGGAAGGCAAGGTTTATTTTGATGAAGATAACAAGCCAGTGCGTTTGCTGGGTACAGTGCTTGATGTAACCCAGGAAAAAGAATATAGCGAGGAGTTGTTGAAAATTAACCAGCGCCTGGAGATTGCTTTGGAAGCTGGTAGGTTGGGGTCATATGAACTGGTTATAGATACAGGTTTAATGACCTGCACAGCACAATTTAAAGCCAATTATGGTTTGAATAACGAAGCTGAGTTTGAGTTTGAAGATCTTATTACTTTAATTCTGCCTCAATACCGCGATGGCGTTAAACAAAAGATGGATGATGCCATTACAAATCACAGTGTATACAATATAGAATACCAGGTGCAATGGCCCGATGGATCAACTCATTGGATAAATGCATCGGGCAAGGCCAGGTATGACGAAGTTGGCCGTGCTACAATTATGGTAGGGGTTACTTTTGACATTACTGAGCAAAAACTGCTGCAACAGCAAAAAGACGAATTTATTGGCATTGCCAGTCATGAACTCAAAACGCCGGTAACCAGTATTAAAGCTTATACGCAGGTGCTTGAGCGCATGCTGACTCAAAAAGGTGATACGCGTGAAGCCGCGATGATTGGTAAAATGGACGCCCAGTTAAACCGTCTCACCAGCCTTATTGCCGATTTGCTTGATGTTACCAAAATAAACTCGGGCAGGCTGCAATTTAACTATACCTGGTTTGATTTTAATCAATTGATAGCCGAAGTTGTAGAGGATTTACAACGCACTACACAAAAACATACACTTATTGAAGATATGCAGCAAACAGGAAAAGTGTATGCCGATCGTGAAAGGGTAAGCCAGGTATTGGTCAATTTAATTACCAATGCTATCAAATACTCGCCTCACACTAAGGAAATTATTATTAGTACACGAAAAGAAAATGACGAGGTGTTAGTGGGCGTACAGGATTTTGGCATTGGTATCTCCAAAGAAAAACAAGAGCGGGTTTTTGAGCAATTTTATCGCGTTAGCGGCGTAAAACAGCATACTTTCCCCGGTTTGGGACTTGGTTTATACATATCTTCAGAAATTATAAAACGTGAGGGTGGTCGTATTTGGGTTAATAGTGCAGAGGGTAAAGGCTCTACTTTTTATTTTGCCCTTCCGGTGCAAAAAAGTTAAAATGATTGTAAGTGAAATTTAATAAGAAATATTCCTAAAACTGCTAACGTAGGCTTGATTTTTGCTGTGAAAATTGTATAAGTGGGAAATTTAAAAAAAATCATGATAGCGGACGATGATCCGGCGATTGTGGACGCGGTAGAGATTATACTGGATTTTGAAGGATACGAGGTTTCGTCGACCGTTAATGGTGCTACGGTGTTGGATATGAAAACAGAATTTCCAGACTTACTTTTGCTTGATATATGGATGTCTGGCTCAGATGGCCGCGATATTTGCCGCGAACTTAAACACCGGTTGGATACCAGGGCAATTCCCATTATTATGATATCTGCCAGCCGCGATATCGAACGTTCTGCGTACGAAGCAGGTGCCGATGATTTCCTGGCCAAACCCTTTGAAATTGATGACCTTTTGGGAAAAATAAAACGATTGTTATAAGTAAAAAATCCTCTATTAACAGGCGGTACATCGTACTATTAACAGAGGATACAGGTATCTGCAATATTATTGGTTAAGCCCAATCAAAATCTACCACTTTTCCGTCGAGTTTCCATTTTTGAGGTAGCATCGTTTCCATCCAATCTATAGGTTCACCCAATGGGAGCACTTTGGCTGCACTGGCAAAAGCCTTTTTAACGGCAGCCTTTTGTTCGGCGCCCATAGCTTCGGGTTGGCCGGATACAAATAGGGGCGCACCACTACCGGCCAATAATTCCAGCCATTGCTTATTGCGGCCCCATGCTATTTTAGTAGTTATACCTACGCAATCACCATCTACAGCATAGAATTTATTGTGCTGCGGCAGGCGGAAAGCAAGTGTGTTTACGCCCATTTTGCGAGTGCGCTCCCATTCGTTACCGCTGGTGTCATCGCCTATGCGGCACATCTCGAAAATGCCCGCGCTTAAATGGCTCATGGTGTTACAGCCTATTACATATATTCCATCGCCTGCTGCTTCGCGAATATCGCGGTACAAATCAAGAATGATTTCGGCTGTAGTTTTACTCCGGTCGTGATAATTCCAGTTGGGCGCCGTAATGCTGTCTTTCATGTCAAACCCCCAACGGCCTGTGATATCGTAAGTGGTAAAGTCGTGTTTAACCATCTCGTATCCCCATTGCTTGTAAAAGGTAAAATTGCGCTTAATACGCTCCCGGTTTTCGGGGATGGTAGGGTCGAGCGTAGGGTTTTTAGGATCGTCCCGGCCGGGAATTTTTGGTGCAAGCAAGCTCGTCTTTTCATCATGGCGGGCACATAACGGACGCATCCATAAACCCGGACGCATGCCCAGTTTCTTAATCTCGTCACCTAACAGGTGCATGTCCTTAAATTTATCGTTTGGCTTGCTAAAATCATCGTTCCAGCCGCCATCTCCCGGCAATAGGGGCGAGTATGTTGCCCAGCCCGCGTCAATTACCGAAAATGGTTTGTTATTGGTATCGGTAACCAGCTCGCTCATCATGGCGGTGGTTTGTTTTATCAGGTCGAAATTGTTGTTGCCATAGGCAAAATACCAATCGTTGATGCCATAAATAGGTTGTTTGGGTAGTCGCGGTTTTTCGCACATCATACCACAAAAGCGATGATCGGTATGAAAAGCGTTTTCGCCCGGTTTGCTGTGTGTGGTTACAATATCAGCCGCATGCAGGGTTCTGTTACCCAGCAATACACCATTGCCGCCCGAGTGTGTATCCAGGTTAAGGTCAAGGTCGTTTTGGTCCAATCCCCACCAGCAAATACTGCCCGCACCGGTTTTTACACCAAAGCAGGCAGTTTGTTTCCCGTCATTTATTAATATATACCATGGGCTTTTACTTCCGTCAAAGCCAGATTTCCATTTTAAGTCGCCATAGGAGCGTTCCCAATGGTCGCCAAGGTATTTTGCCGATGATGGCGTATTATGTTTCCAGCGCAACCTAACGGCGTTTAACTGTTGTGTTGGCGACTGTACGTAGATGGCTTTAGCATTGCCGTTGGTTTTAATGATTACCTCGATATCCTTATAAGTGAATTTTGTACCGTTGATGCCTTTTAGCTTAACCCATTCTTCACCGGATTGCGCCCAAACCTCGTCAGGTGCATTCATAGTTGTTGTTTGGGCTGATGTAGCATAAGTTAGGCGGCTAAACAATACGGCGGCGCCGGTAGTTGCCGTCAGTTTCAGGAAATGTCGTCTTTGCATAATAATGTTCTGAATTGGATGTACAACATTACTAAAAGCATTTAGTGATTTAAAATGAAATGTTGCAATTTATTGATACTAAAACGACTAAAGCCAGTTTTTATGAGCGCTAAAACCAAATGGAAAACTCGGTTTGCCCCGCAGCCACAGTTTTTAAACTAAATTCAAAACCATGGTTCAGGAGTATCTCGCGTGTTAAAGTAAGCCCTATACCTTGTCCGTCTTTTTTTGTGCTGAAGAATGGCGAAAACAGGTTGTTGTTTTGTTCGGCGGTGATGCCCTTGCCCGTATCGGTAACGATGAGTTTCCGCTCCTTGGAAATGAGTGCGAATTTTACCAGGCCTTCATCTTCAATAGCTTCAATGGCATTTTTAACGATATTTATAAGCGCCTGCTCTAACTGTTGCTCATCAGCCATGATGCTTAAGGCTTCATCAGGCAGGTTAAATTCAAATTCGACGCCTTTTCCTTTGGCTTTTGCCTGCATAAGGACGGTTACCGACCGAACAAGTTTTTGAAGTAAAACAGGCTGTTTATTGGCAGGCGGAAGCTTCACTAAGTCGGCAAAGTTGCGCATAAACAGGTTGAGGTTTTGGTTGCGGTCCATGGCTATCTGTAAGGCATCCTTCAGGCTATCAAACTCGTGGCCGGCCCATAACTGGTCTGTTTTCATGGCCGATTGCATAATGGAATTTACCGGCCCGATGGTGTTGTTCACTTCGTGTGCCATCATCCGGATAACTTTGCCGTATACCTTTTTCTCGGCGGCCAATATCTCGGCAGTTAAATCCTCTATCATAATAAAATGGCGGGAAAAACCGCGGTCAACAAAGTGCGATTTCTGAAGTTTGAAGGAATTTATCCCGTCTGGTTTTACCACTGCGGTTTCGCCGGATTTAAGCAATCTCATCTGCACAAATAGCGGATGATCCAGCTCATAAATGGAATTACCTTGTAACTTATCATCCGGTATCGCCAATAATTGCAGGGCTTTTGGGTTTATTTGCTGAATGCGATCATCAAAATCCAATATAACGATGCCGGTAGGCGAGGTATAAATCAGTTTTTCCAAAAAGAAATGTTGCTGTTCCTGCCTTGTACGTTCTGTTCTTAACTCGTCCATCATATGATTATATACATCAATTAATGTATCAACCTCGTGCCTGCCGGTTGATAAAAATTTCACGTTAAAATCCTTGTCTTTTATAGCATCAAGCCCCTGCATCAATAATTTTAAAGGGTTTATGAGTTGCCGGTAAAGCTGTACCGATACTATTACAGAAATTAGTACAAATACCTCAGAGGCGATGAAGTAAACCTTGTTTTGCTCAAAAATGAAATAAGTGAGCACCAGTGTTACCAGGTGCAGTGTTACAACAAATAAAACATATTTAGTCCTCAGCTTCATCGTATGGTATCTGGTATTTATCAAGCCGGCGGTAAAGCGCACTCCGCGTGAGCCCAAGGGCCGCCGCTGCCCGGCTTATTTTGTTTTTGTGGTGGTCCATGGCACGTTTTATCATCTCCACCTCCACCTCTTCCAAAGTTAGGGTACCTACGCCGGGTAATTGCATGTTTCCTTTTTTTACAGGCGATAATTCCAACTGCGACCGGAAATCGTCAATACCCAGCTCGTCTTTCCGGCTTACCAGTATTGATCGCTCTACCAGGTTTTTAAGCTGCCTGATATTGCCGGGCAATGGCAGTTGCTGCAACCACTTCATGGCGGCGGCAGATACCGATAATTGGGGCCGGTTGTAGATATCTTTTAGGTTATTAATAAAAAAATCGACCAGTAGGGGTATATCCTTCGGCCGCTCGCGCAGGGCGGGCAGGTAAACCGTGATCAGGTTAATGCGGTATAACAAATCCTCACGAAAAGTACCGCGCGATACCATTTCGTTAAGGTTTTTATTGGTGGCGCAAACTACCCGCGTATCTAATGTTTTGGTACGGCTGCTGCCCAGCATTTCGTAAGTACGGTCCTGCAATACCCTTAACAGCTTTACCTGGCTGCTGGCGTCCAGGTCGCCAATTTCGTCTAAAAATATGGTTCCCTTGTGCGCCATTTCAAAACGACCAATGCGGTCAAAACGGGCATCAGTAAAAGCCCCCCGGATATGGCCAAACATTTCGCTTTCAAACAACGAAGTAGAGATACCACCAAGATTAACTTTGATAAATGGTTTATTGCGGCGCAGGCTGTTTTGATGGATGGCTTCGGCTATCAGCTCCTTGCCGGTGCCGCTTTCGCCCATAATCAGTATCGATGCATCTGTGGTTGCCACCCGGCCTATGGTTTCCAGGATATTCAACATTTGAGGGTCCTGGCCAATAATGCTTTGAAAATGGTAGCTTTTATCTAATTGTTTACGGGTATGGTGCTCTGTTTTTTTATCCTTTAAATCTAACAGTGTTTTAACGGTTTGTATAAGGTGTTCGTTATTCCAGGGTTTATTGATAAAATCGTTGGCGCCCAGTTTCATGCCTTGTACGGCAAGTTGGATGCTGCCCCAACCTGTAATTAATATTACTGGTATAGCGCTGTTAAGCTGCTTTATGTTTTCAAGCAGGCTCATCCCTTCACGGCCCGATGTATCAATAGAAAAATTAAGGTCGAGAATAATCAGTTCAGGATTTTTTTTCTTTATGATCTTTATAGCCTCGGCGGGCTCTTCGGCGCTCACAGCATCATAACCCTCGCTTTTGAGTAATAGCAAAAGCGAGGTACGTACAGCAATATCATCATCAATAACCAGTATCATAATTGCAGGTCAATATCGTAATTAGTTAAAAGTATTGAGTGGTGAGTTTTGAGTTATTTTTATGATGCTCATATGCTATTCTTCGTGTAAAGCAACAGCGGGATAAATGGCCGCCGCCTGCCTGCCCGGGTATAACGAACATAAAAATACCAGCAGGTAAATAAATATGATTGAAAACAGGATAGCCACCAGGTAAATCCCTGCCGAAAGATCAAACACGTTGAGCAACGGGAATTGTATGGCGAAAAATGAACCAATGATAAGCGAGAAGGTAGCCAGTATCATTGATTCCATAATGAGTTGGTTAGATACCGAGCTACCGGTGGCGCCAACCGCCCGGCGTAAGCCAATTTCGCCACGGCGTTTATTAATGTTGTACCAAAGCACTCCAAACAGGCCAAGCGCCACGTTAATAACTAAAAAACAGCCTACAATACTTAGCACTATCATGGGTACTAAAGTAAAATAATTGATATCCTTCCGTTTGTTTACCAGGTGCTCAATCTCCACGTTTGAATTTTTCATGTAGTTGGCCAGGGTTTTATACAAGCGGGCTTCAAAGGCCGCGTTAGCGGCAGGCGTAACCTGTATCATTATTTTACCAAGCCACCTAAACGTACCGGTATCAATTCTGTGGTATACGGCATCGCCCGCAGCCGCATAGTCGCCTTTGGCTTTAATGGCCTGTATTACGCCCACAACTCTTTTCTTATTTTTGCCATCTTCACTCTCATCAATGATTTTTCCTATCGCTTCGCCTTTGCCAAACAGCTTCTCACGCAATTCGTTATTGATAACTACGGATGGTATTTTGGTAGCCATATCGTTTTTATTAAACCAACGGCCTTCCAGTAACTGCCCGTTTAAAGTTTTCAGATAGCTATCCTCGGCATTATACATATTTACATTGCTGTAGTTGTGTTTGTTATAACCCGCCAGTCCTGTCCAGGTGTTTGCCGAAAACGGGACATTGTCGCTGCAAAAGCTAATTTCGCTTACCTCGGGCATAGCCTTGACGGTATTACGCAATGTTTCGTAATAAGTATCCAGCGAATCGGTATTTTTTGTTTGCAGGGCGTTATTGTAACTAACAACCCATACATTTTGATAACTCATCCCCATTGGTTTTTTGTAATTGTTATAGTAATAAACCAACAGGCTAAATACCGCGAATAGTACCAGGAATGAGAATAGCATCTCGGACATCAGTAAAAAGTTTTGCTTCTTTTTATTCCAGATGAGTTTAAATAAATGCTTAAACATAATATCTTAATTTAAAGGGTGAATAATTGTTATGAAGCTTTAAGTGCTGTTACCACATTTAGTTTTGACATGCGCCAGGCGGGGTAAACACCCGATAGTAAGCCAAAAAGAAAACAAATAAGCAGGCCAATTGCCAAAACAGTAAAATTGATGGATAATACCAGGTTAGGGATAAGGTTCATGCCATTTAATACCTGGATGGCTATGAAGGATAATATTACCCCGATGAAACCTCCTAATAGCGTAAGGATAATATTTTCGACGATAAACTGGTAAACCAACGTGACCGATGACGCCCCGAAGGCCTTGCGTACGCCAATCTCTGACGAGCGCTCCATAATACGGGTGATATTGATGTTGACCAGGTTAAGCGTTGGCAGCAACATTACCAGTAAGGCAAATATGCCAATGGTTGTTAATACGATCATAACCCCCGATGTATTTTCGTTGCCGGTATCAACGTAGCTTACAATATAAGGATCGGCATGGCTGAATATTTTATCAAATTCCTTGCTTTCCATTGGTAACCGGGCAACCATACTTTGATACTCATCATGCATGCGGGCTACATCGGCGGTTGAATTTGCCAGCAGTACGCCAAAGAAACCGCCGCGGTAGCTTTTGTCTTTACGCACATCAGATTTTGATACGGTATAAGGCAGATAGATGTCGCCATAGGTCATGTAGCTGGTTATAGGTACATTTTTTACCACGCCGGTTACCCTGTATTTTACGTTATCGGCTTCGAAGTACTTGCCTACAACTGAGGGTACATCGCCGAAGTATTGCTGTTTCATATCCTCTGATATGATCACTACTTTATCGGCATTATCAACCTGTTGTTTATTGAAAGCCTTGCCCTCAATAAAATCGTATTCCATAATATCCCAGTAGGCATCGTTGGTATATTTATAGTTTACAGCAATCTTTTTATTGTTTACATAGGTATTTGTACCGCTGAATATGGAGGAGATCCCCACCTTAACCGGCGTTTTTAAACTACCCGCATAATGGCTCAAAAAATAGTACGATAAAGGACCCGAGCTTTGCCCGCCGGTTTTGTTTACCTCCTGCATTCTTGAAACGTATAGTGAGCGGTCGCGTTTTCTGTCGGGATAGCTGTCGCCGGCAATTTTATCTATAAAGGCGGTAAGTACAAGCAGTATGGTAAGGGTAAAGCTGATACCAAACAAGCTGATGAAGGTGAAAAACTTCCTTCGTCTTAACACCGCAATGGCTATTTTAAAATAATTTTTAAGCATGATTGATTGTTTAAGCGGTTAATTACTGAACTTGCGAACCATCAAACAGGCGTACCAAACGGTGCGTTTTGTGGGCCATATTTTCATCATGTGTAACCATTACAATGGTGGTACCCTCGTTACGGTTAAGGTTAATGAGGATGTCCATAATTTCGTTACCCATGGCGCTATCCAGGTTACCGGTTGGCTCATCGGCCAAAATAATATCAGGCCTGCCCACAATCGCCCTGGCTATGGCTACACGTTGGCGTTGCCCGCCCGATAGCTGGGTAGGGAAGTGTTTGATGCGGTTGGCCAAACCAACTTTTTCCAATGCTTCGGTTGCCAATGTGCGGCGTTCTTTTGCGGTGGTATCGCGGTACAGTAGGGGTAGCTCTACGTTGTCAAGCACCTGCAAATCGTTAATCAGGTGATAGCTTTGAAAAATAAAGCCCAGCGTTTTATTGCGAAACTGCGCCAGCTGTTTATCGTTTAGGTTGGCAGTTGTTTTATCGGCAATTTTAATATCTCCTTTTGATGGCGCATCCAGCAGGCCCATAATGTTAAGCAACGTGCTTTTGCCGCAGCCCGATGGCCCCATGATTGATAAAAATTCGCCCTTGGCAACGTCAAGGCTTATGCTGTTCAGGGCCAGGGTTTCTATAGTGTCGGTACGATACACTTTTTCGATGTTTTGTAAACGGATCATATTGGTGAGTTGTGGATGGTGAATAGTGAGTGGTTGGTTAATTATTGAATTATTGAATGACTGAATTATTGAATTTGTATTTTTTAATTATTGAAGCGACGAGTTTTTTGAATTTTTACTTTTCAATTTTGACTTTCTCTACTGGTAGTTGATTTTTCTGTTGGTTTCAAAATCAAATAACGACAAGTAACGTAACTGGTAGTAAGCGCCCCAGAAATCGCGGAGCGATGCCACATAGTCCCGTTTGGCCTGGTCATTTTCGCGGAAGGCTATGCCAAGGTCGGTGATGCTCAGGTCGCCTAAAACGTAGCGTTCGCGGGCTATCTGGTACTTTTCAGAGGCTATACTGTCGGCCTCGGCGGTGTATACCAGCTGTTCTTTCATTACATTAAAAAGCGATACCTGGGTTATAATTTGCTGTTTAAAAGTTTGCTTGTCTTGTTCAACCGCATACTCGGTAAACTGCTGGTTGGCCAGGGCCGTTTTGGTGCGGGATTTAGAGCGACCCCAATCCAAAATCGGCACTGCTAACTGAACCTGTAACACCTGCTGGTTTTGCGGGTTTTTATAAACCCCCGGTATACTGCTTGATGTATTTGAGTAACCCAAATTGGCATTCAATGTAGCGGTTAAACCATTCTGGCCTTTTGCTTTTGCCACATCCCGCTTAGCCTCGGCCACGCGGCGCAAAAATGCAATGGCATCCGACCGGTTGGAGAATGCCTCGGCCAAAACTTTATCTGCCGATACCTGCATCTGGCTTATCTGTTCGGGAACTACCAGTACAATTTTCTCTTCGCCTTCCTGCCCGGTATAGCTACGCAGGTTAAGGGTGGCAATTTCCATGTCGCGTTTCGCGGTGCCTACAGCTTTTTTTGCGTTTATCTGTTCCAGTTGCAATTGCAGTATTTCGTTTTTTGAAACCTTGCCCAATTCAAATTTTGTATTGGCAATGCTCATGATTTTTTGGGTATTAGCGTAATTGGTTTCGGCAATTTTAAGGTTAACCTGGGCCAGTAATAAATCGAAAAAGAAACCTTCTACATCTATGGCTATTTTTTCCTGTGCTTCAATGTAGGCCTGCTTACTCTCGTTATATTTTAAAGGCTCAATGCGTTTATCCCACTTTAAGCTATTAAACTGAAATAGGGGCTGGGTATACCCGATGCCATAGGGGATGCCATTGTAAAGCACGTTATGCCTGTCGAAATCATCAAAACGCTGCAATTGCGTGGTTCCGTAAATCGTTCCGCCGGTGGCGGTAATGCTCTGGCTAAAATTAAGCGCCAGCGACGAGTTATCGTTATGTATCGGCTGAAACTGTATGGTGCCGTCGGGTTGTTGTACCTGGGTAAACGTTTTGGTGTATCCCGGTAAAATGCCGCTGAGTGATAGCTGCGGCTGGTAATTTGATTTATAGGTGCGGTATTCCCAGTATTTTGTTTCGCGCACCGTAGCAGCCTGCTTGGCAGCTATGGAGTTGGCCTTAGCCATCTCAACCACCTGCTGCAGGGTTAGCCGAAGCGTATCGCTACTGCCCGCGGCAAATGCCCGTGAAACAATGGTTAGTAATAATATGGTGTATAAAAATTTCATTTGCTTCAATTGTTAATAGTCGACAAAGGGCTACTGCTAAGTCTCTGGTTGGACGGGGCTTTAAAAGTCTCCCCATTCAGGGGGAGATTTAGAGGGGGCTTATCGTTACTTCCTTTGAGTTCTTAAACTCGGTCATATCTGATGTAATGACCACATCCCCGGGTTTAACACCATCCTCAATCTCCACATATTCAAAATTGGTAAGGCCAATGTGAACGGTGCGCCGTTCGGCTTTGCCATTGTTAATTACAAAAATGTCCTGTACGGTTGGGCCTTTAAATGCCGGGCCGTTGGCTACCCGCATTATCTTGCTGTGGGTGGCAGTTACCAAAAACACATCCACTTTCATATTTGGGCGAAGTTGTTTGTTGGCACGGTCATCCAGCTGGATATCGAAGGATATTATGCTGTTTTGTATCGATGGCGAAACATTGGTAACATGCCCGCGCAGTTGCGTATCGTTAATACGGATAATTACCGGAATTCCGCTGTGCAGTTGGTCCATCGAATTATCCGATATACTGCCCGATACTTTAAAGCTGCCCAGGTTGGCAATACGGGCAAGGGTTTCGCCCTCATGCACGTTGGCGCCTATGTTTTTGTTTACATAGGTAATAACACCTGTGCGGGTAGCCACCACATTGGCCAGTGCAAGCTTGCGTTGCAGGGCCTTCAAATCGTTTTCCTGTATGGCGGCAGCAATCTGGGCCTCTTTAATCTCTATCTGCATGGTTTGCTGCTTGTTTTTAATCTCGTTTTCCAGCTGCTTTTTTTCCAGTTGGGCAACTTTAAGATTAAGTTCGGCCTGTTCAATCCCCTCGCGGGTGCCGCCGCCCGCTTTAAACAGGCGTTTGGCATTTTCAACGGCATCGGCCAGGCTGCTGATGCGCAGTTGCTTAATGTCGTTGTTTGATTGGATATCGTAAAAGCTTTTAGCAAGGTCAAGTTTTAGTTTAGCAATCTCATTCCGTTTTGATTCGAGGGTAAAGTTTAGCTTATCAAATTCTGTTTGGGTGGTCGATTTATCTAAGGTTAATATAGACTGGCCCGGAGTAATTTTATTACCCGCATCCATCAGCGCACTTTTGATAGATGCATTTATGGGGCTGGTGATGATCTCCTCAAACTCGGGCAAAACCTCGCCGGTAGCGTTAAGGGTATTTTCTATATTGCCAACTTCTACGGTGGCGGTAGTAATCTCTGCTTTTTTTACCGATGATTTGATGAATCCCCGAAGAGCAACAATCAGCAGTACTAATACCGTAATACTGATCACTGCAATCACCGCGCCTTTTTTTCTTTTTTGCGATGTTACCTCGAGCGTAATTTCCTTATCCATTGTGCTATAATTTGCACAGGGTTTTGCAATAGGTATACCAAAGTTAAAGTATTTATTATTAGTGTTTTATGAAATTTTTATTTTGAAAAAGTGTTCGGTATCGGACAAGTTTTTCGATTTTGGACGAGGCGGAGTTGTCTGAACTCGAATTAAACGAATTAAAGAATTAACAGAATTTAAAAGCAAATTCGGGAAATTCTAAAAATTCGTTTAATTCGAGTTCAGAAAAATGCGTTAGGGACAAAAGCGGATACCGGCTTCGCGGATAAGGCCTGTGCAGTATGAGCGGTTGGCCCGGGCCGCAGGCAACGCTAAAAAGAGAGTCAAGACTCAAGAATTAAGACTTTTGAAAGGACAGTCGATAACATATAGATTGCCGAAATACACTATCTTCATTCTGCTAATTCAAAAATCCTGTAAATTCTGATTCAGACAAACATTCCTTCTGTAAACAATGTAATTATTATCTTGTTCCACATTTACATCGAACCGGATACTTGGCTATGAAGAAAATACTGCTCTATTTACCCCTGTTTTTTATGTTATCATGCGGACATGGACCGGCACAGCTGGACGAGAATAAGAAACTTAACACCCTTGCTACTGAATATGTTAGGCTTGGCCTTAACATTGGACAGTATGATACTGATTTTGTGGATGCCTATTACGGCCCCGACTCGTTAAAGCCAAAATTGCCGCCTGCAAAAGAGTTTCCGAAGGATAGTTTGCTGGCCAATACTAATATTTTGATGAACGAGTTGAAAATAATTTCGACCAACGCGCAAGTTGACAGTAATAAAATGCGGGCAGATTGGATGATCAATCAACTGGTGGCATTTGGCCGGCGCATCAGGATCTACTCGGGTGAAGAGCGGCCCTTTGATGAAGAGTCGAAAGAACTTTTCGGCGTATCGGCGCCTGTATATGACGAGGATCATTTTAAAGTGCAGATAGCTTTGCTGGATAGTATTTTGCCGGGCAAAGGCAGGGTAAGCGAGCGTTTTCAAAAACTGGCCAATAAATTCATTATCCCCAGGGACAAATTAGACCCCGTTATTAAGGCCGCAATTGCCGAAGCCCGCAAACGTACACTGGCGCATTATGGCTTACCGGCCGGCGAGGCATTTACGCTGGAATATGTAACCGATAAGCCATGGAGCGGATACAACTGGTATAAAGGTAATTATAAAAGCACGGTGCAAATTAATACCGACCTGAAGATTTTTATTGACCGCGCCATTGATGTAGGGAGCCACGAAAGTTATCCGGGCCATCATGTATACAATATGCTGTTGGAGAAACACCTGTATCATGATAAAGGCTGGGTAGAGATTTCGCTTTACCCATTGTTTAGTCCGCAAAGTTTAATAGCCGAAGGGAGCGCCAATTATGGTATTGAGGTGGCATTCCCCGGCGAGGATAAAGTGAAATTCGCCAAAAATGTATTGCTGCCCCTGGCCGGTTTAGACACCGCCGGTATTGACCTGTATTTTAAAGCACTGGCCATTAAAGGCAATTTGAATTATGCCCGCAATGAGGCGGCAAGAGGTTTGGTAAACAATACGATGTCGAGAGATAAAGCCACCACTTACCTCACTAAATATTGCCTGATGAATGACGAGACAGCGGCCAAATCCATCAGCTTTATAAAAAAATACCGCAGCTATGTTATCAACTATAACTACGGACAAGACCTGGTAAAAAATTATATCGAAAAAAATGGCGGTACTGCTAAAAATCCTGCAAAACGATGGGAGCTTTTTGGTAACTTGCTGAGCAATGAGGTCGGCCCCGACCAGTTGCTCCAAAAGTAAACCGCTATGTTTAAAAAAGTTGTCCCTGTTTGCCTTGCGGCTATATTATTAGCCAGTTGCTGCTATGCGCAAAAACGAATAGTTTGGCTTGATTCTGATACGGCCAATGAGATGGACGATTTGTACGCCCTTACTTACCTGCTTAAAGATGCAGGTGTAAACGTAGTTGGCCTAAGTTCGGCCCATTTTAATAATGCTGATATGCTTGTTGGCGAAAAATGGCATTATTACCCTACCAAAAACATCAATACGGTACAGCTAAGCCAGGATTTAAACGAGGAAATGTTGAAACTTATGGGCCGCACCGATATACCGCACCCGTTGGGCGGCCGCGGAACCATAGGCCACGCCTGGGGCGGCAAAGAACTGGTGCTTTCGGCAGCCGAAAAGGGTATTATAGCTACCGTACATCAGCTTAAAGCGGGCGAAAAGCTGGATGTTTTGTGCATAGGCGCGGCATCAAACCTGGCATCGGCTATACAGGCCGATACCTCCATTATCCCGCACATAAGAGTGTACCTGCTGGCTGCCCGCTATTTTAGCGACCGCAAGGTTTGGGACAAAAGCGAATTTAATGTGCGTAACGATCTGAACGCCTTCGATCTGCTGCTGAACTGCAAAGGCTTGGACTTAACAATTATGCCCATTAATACCGCTATTGCCTTAAAATTCGACCGTACGGTTTGCCGCGATAATTTAAAAAATAAGGGCAAATTAGGGCAGCTGTTGTATAACCGCTGGGATTTTGTAGAAGCCGGCCAAACCTGGATTATGTGGGACCTTGCCCTGGTAATGGCCTACCTTGATCCTGCCAAGGCCGAAAAGATAAGCGCACCTGTGCCGCCAGAAAACGACGCACGCGAGATATCGGTTTACAAAACCGTTGATGCGACTAAAATGCAGGCCGATTTTTGGAATAGAATGGCAGGGAAGTAAGGACAAAAACATTCGGTTGAGTCTTCGCTGCCCTGCGATTCACGTAACACCCTTCAGTGCTTCGCAAAGTTTTACAGCTCAGCATGCCCATTATAATAATACCATTAACCCATTATAACAATGAAGTCCCGATTTTTGATAGCCCTTTTAATTGCAACCTGCACTTATGTGTCGTGTAAAAATCCAAAGCCCAGCCATAACGTAAAACCAGGGCCGCCAAATAGTGGCTGGGGCACCTACGCGGGATCAAAAGAAGGTAACAGGTATTCATCAAATGAAGAAATTAATTTAGCTAATGTAAGCAAGCTAAAAGAGATTTGGCGATACAGCACTAACGATAAAGACTCGGCCAACCGCAGCCAAAATCAATGTAACCCCATTATGGTTGATGGTATTTTATATGGCACCAGCCCCAAATTAAAGTTGTTTGCATTGGATGCGGCAACGGGCGAACAAAAATGGCTTTTTGACCCGGCCAAGGCCGACACCACCAACAACGGCGACCCGATGGCTTACTACAAAGTGAGCAGGGGAGTTATTTACTGGCAAAACAAGAGTGGCGGCGAAAAACGGCTGTTTTACAGCGTTGGTGCCAAAACTTTTGCCATCGACGCCGAAACCGGCAGCCCTATTACGACCTTTGGGAAAAACGGTTACCTGGACCTGACGAAAAATCTCGACAGGGATACCAAATCATTTGTGGCCGGTACAACGCCGGGCGTAGTTTATAAAGATTTGCTGATAGTTGGTACGCGTGTAGCCGAATCGGCAGATGCCGCGCCGGGACACGTTAGGGCCTATGATGTGCGGACAGGGAAATTACGCTGGATTTTTCATACCATACCCCATCCCGGCGAAGCTGGTTATGAAACGTGGATGGATACAGCCGCTTATAAAAAGTTCGGTGGGGCTAATAGCTGGTCGGGAATGGCGCTGGATGAAAAGCGGGGGTTGGTTTATATCCCCACCGGTTCTGTTGGCGGCGATTTTTATGGCGGTTTCCGTAAAGGGCAAAATCTGTTTGCCAACTCGCTATTGGCTTTAGATGCTGCTACCGGCAAGCTTAAGTGGCATTTCCAGGTGGTGCATCATGACCTGTGGGACAGGGACTTGCCGGCCAACCCCAATTTGGTGACTATTACGCACGATGGTAAAAAGATTGACGCGGTAGCCCAGATAACCAAACATGGCTATATTTTTATGTTCGACAGGACAAACGGAAAGCCAGTTTTCCCGATAGTGGAAACCCCTGTGCCAACCAAAGGATTGCCCGGCGAGGCACCATGGCCAACACAGCCAATCCCGACGTTGCCGCAGCCTTTTGCCCGGCAAATATTTAATCCCGAAGATGTTACCGACCGCACACCCGAGGCGCACAAAGAAATGCTGGATAAATATAACCAGGTTAAAAACCGCATTATGTTTACACCGCCAAGCAAACAAGGCGGCTGGATATTTCCTGGTTTTGACGGCGGAGGCGAGTGGGGTGGCGCCGCGGTTGATATACAAACCAATATCATGTACATCAGCTGTTCTGAAATGCCCTGGGCGCAGGTGATGATTGATGTGCCTAAAGCGACAAGCGATGGCACGCTGGCCGGCAACGGACAGGTTATTTACAATAAAAACTGCATAGGCTGCCATGGCCCCCAACTGAAGGGCAACGGGTCGTCGTATCCTTCATTGGTCAACATTGGCAAAAAATATAAGGAGGATCAGTTGAGCCAGATTATAGCCAGCGGCCGAAATATGATGCCGTCTTTTAAACAGATAACACCCGAAGATAAAAAAGCGTTGCTGGCGTTCCTCCTTAAACTACCCGATGCCAGGGCAAATAAAGCATTGGCCAAAGAACCAACCGGCGACCGCACCGCAGCAACCAAAACTGAGAAGAAAATGGTTGACGAAATACCATACACCATGACGGGTTACAACCGCTTTTTGGATAAGGATGGTTACCCGGGCATTAAACCGCCATGGGGTACGCTTAACGCGGTTGACCTTACCACCGGCAAGCTGCTTTGGAAGGTACCGGTGGGCGAATATCCGGAACTGAAGAAAAAAGATATCCCTGTTACCGGTACCGAATTATACGGTGGCCCGTTAGTAACTAAAGGCGGGCTTGTATTTGTGGCAGCCACCAAGGACGAAAAGATTCATGCCTTTGATAAAAAAACAGGCAAAATAGTTTGGGAGGCCCAACTGCCCGCGGCCGGGTACGCAACACCTGCTACCTATGCAATAGATGGAAAACAATATGTGGTTATAGCTTGCGGCGGTGGCAAAATTGGTAGTAAATCGGGCGATGAGTATGTTTGTTTTGGGTTGGGGGAGTAAAATTATTGAGATAAGATATGGATATTAAAAAACTTATTCCAAAACATAAAGACGATCAAGAAGTAATTGCAGGCCTTAAAAAGCTTTCGTTTGAACAGTTGGAGCCTATTATTCCTGAGTTGTTAGTATGGCTTCAAGATACAAATTGGCCAATTGCCAGGCCTGTTGCCGATATTCTTGAACCCTTTGCCGATAGGATAGTTCCTGAAATAATTAAGATCTTAAAAACAAACGATGGCGAGTGGAAAAGGCGTATATTGATAAACCTAGCGAGAGATACAACAGACCCTATTTTGTTACAAGAAATTGAACGGATCGCGAAATTTCCATCAAGAGATGAAATTGAAGATGAGGTGAATTTGGAAGCGATTGCTATTTTAAACGGGGAATATAAATGAGATAACCGTGTATTTGTAGCAATGTAAATTGACAAATTAAATACCTGATCAAGTCAAAATGACAAAGAATGACGATTTTAAAATATTTCGGGAAGAGGTTAGCTGGTTCATAAAACCGGCTTCAAAAGTTCAGTTGACGGAAGGCGACATCAGATTAAGTGTTGAATTTGAAGTTACATTTCCAAAACTGACTTCGTTGATAAAAAAAGCGAGGGTTACAATAGTTGATATCGACAAGGTAGAATATTTGTTATTTGCATGGGATACCAAAGAAAATCTGGTTTGCGGATGGTTAAATATCATACAGGAACCCGATAGTTATTTTGTCCCTATGATTCCCGAACATCATTTACTCGTCAGAATTATTGGGGGCATACAGGAAGCTTTCAATCAACCAGAAAATTCATTTACCAATAACCAAAACTTTATATTCTTAGCAACTGAGTGCTCAATGGGCATTGGGGACTGGGATGATTACTACGGCATGATGTGCGAGGAAGCCGATTTCGCTCAAATCGATTTTACTAATTTGATTGCCTTTGCCGAAGAAGCAAATGGAGCGTTGACAATGTACGAACCGACAACCAAAAATGTGTTGTTATTTTCACATGATCATAGTTTTGACAATGTTAATTTTATGGAAGGACAGCCCCGGTACACATTTCATACTTTTAAAGGAGTTAATACATTTGTGGATTACGTTGAAGAATTAGCTGCACAATGGTTAAAAAACACGAAATAGATTACCGATGGCTCAAAGAGCAGGTATATAATCTCCTCTTGCTACCACGGCCAATTAACCTCCATGATGTTGTCTTAAATTTTCATACGCAATAGACGGAAAACAATATGTGTTTATAGCTTGCGGCGGTGGCAAAATTGGCAGTAAATCGGGCGATGAGTATGTTTGTTTTGGGTTGGGGGGAGTGAAGGTGAAGATGTCTAATCCTAATTATGCATTCTGTTTTTGGCTGCAGCTTTTAAATTTATCATATATCCTTAAGTAACGGTACGTTGCTTATCGTGCCTTAAATATTAATATATTAGCGGCACTTATCATGATAATATTAAGAGCGTTCAAAGTAGTCATATGGCTGCTGGTATTGCCGGTTTGTGTTTATGCGCAGGTAAAATATCAACAAAGCACCTTGTTTGGCTTTGCCGAAGATTCGGGTGCCGGTATTTTTGACATTGATAACGCGGGGAACGCCTATGTGGTAATGTCAGGCAGGGACGATATAAACTTTGGTGGTAAATTGTTCGATCGGCACGCCGCAAGCGACTACTCGGTAGTTGGCAAATTAAATGCCGCGGGCAAGGTAATGTGGTCAAGAACATTATCGGCTGTTACCGGGTTCGATCAGATCTATGACCTTAAGGTCGACAACAATGAAAATGTATATATTTCGGGTGCGGGAAGCGATATCACGCTTGACGACGGCACACTTTTGCAGTCAGGTTTGTTTTTAATAAAGCTCGACAAAAACGGAAAAACGAGTTGGGGAATCATCTCCGATGTTTACCGTGATCCCGAAATAACCGGCCCGCTGGCGCTGGTTCCCGATGGCGTTTATTGGAGCGCTATATTTTACGATAATTTAAAGATTCAAGGTTACAACATCAACGCTTTTTACCCCAATACAACAACCCCAGAAGGCATTGTTGCCAAAGTAACATCGGCAGGTAAAATAACTGCCATATACCATGATCCGGCGCGGGGTTCAATCCCACAGATAATGGTATCGTCAAACAACGGCTTAGCAACCGTGATCATGAGCCGGGGAGGTATTCCTAAAAACCAGGTAGTACTTGATGCCAACTGCCAGGTGGTATCTGATAAGCCTTGGCTTATTTATGGCGATTTTCCGCTCCCGGTAAGGGCTATCGGTGCTGGTTATCAAATGCTTACCAATATTTACAATGATACACCCAATGGCCTTGCTTACAACGGTTTTTATGATTACAGTTTCGACGATAAGCTAAATACCATCAGCGCAACCAGGGTATTTGCCGATAAAGAAAACCTGGGGCTGATTTATGGCACGTTGAAATACAATGATCAGTACTTTATAACACTGCCTAAAACATGCTGCTTTGGCTACAATTTCGATTGGTCTTTGGCTGACGGGAAAGGGAGCTACAACCTTTTGCCCGATGATAACATCGGCACCTTTGGCGACGACCCGATAACACGAACCTACGTAAAAATGGTTGGTGATACGCTGAATATGCTGGTGAGGCATTTAAGTTACTATACTACCGATTATACTTTTGATGGCAAACACTATTCAACACCATCCAACCTGGATGGAAGCTATTTTTGGTGTAAATACCTGTACGAAGACGCTGATTCCTGTAGAAAGCTGCACGCCTCGGTGCTTAAAAACGGCATAGAGGGTAGCCAGGATGTTATATTGCACCTGGCTTTGCCTAGGTCATGCCCGGCGGGCGAAGATATTACGGTGAAATTGTCGCAAAAAGATCCGTCCCTTAATCAAAACGACTTTGTTTTACCTGCTACAGCGGTCATCAAAAAAGGAGATACCAGCACCAATATTACGGTAAAAGTGATTAATGACGCGGTGGTTGAAAGTGCTGAAACATTTACCGCCAACCTGGATATTGGTGCCAACGCTGGCGGTTATAGGCTGGCAACAGGATCAACTACCAGGGATTTTACCATTGCCGACGACGATAATACGCCGGCCAACAGAATTTATACCATTAGCTATACACCTCAAATAACAGAAGGCGCATCCGGATTGATCACTGTATCGTTGCCGCCTGGTACCTTGTTATCATTGCCGCTAAGTTTTAATTTTTTATCACTTGCCGATCCTTTTGCCGCGTTACCAGGCGCCGATTATACGCCTGTTGCCATCACAATACCGGCAGGTCAAAATTCGGTACAGTTTAAGGTTGATGCCAAAACCGATGATTTAATTGAAGGCGACGAATTTATTAACGGACGGTTGAGTCCGGTATTAAATGATCTGGGCACATTTACCACTGCAAATGATGCTATCCGCATAAAAATAAATGATTTGAATAATACTGCTGCCAATATGGTGATATTGGTTACACCAGCTACCGATACGCTAAAAGAAGGGAGCAGCATTGCTTATAGTTTTAACCTGCTGCAACCCAATAAACTGGTACGGCAGCTGCCTGTACAAACGGTGCAAACACGATGGTTTACACCGTTACAACAATCGCAAAATGATATTTTGATAGATACACCATCGGTTGCTGCATCAATCAATATCACTTACCCTGATGATAATATCATCAGCAAAAATCGCCGGGTAAAGCTAACGCTTAGTGCAATTGACGCGCATACGGGCAGCTTTCAGTTTTTGTGGAAGGGGCAGCTTACCGATTCGCTCTCCGTTGTGGCAGTTGATAATGACCAGGACTACAAATACCTTGAAATTTCGCCGCTGAAACTTACTATTCCCGAGGGCAAATCGGCGGATGTAACACTGCAGGTACCGGGTGGGCGTTATTTTGAGGACGATATTGCGATAGCTTATAAATGGGGCGGCACGGATATCAGCACAGATCAGCGGATAATTATACCACAGGCCGGTGTAACTATCCCTGTAGGGCAAAATAAAGTTAGCATTAGTATGCCCGTAGCCGATGACCAAAAGATAAACGAATTTAATGATAGGTTAATTGAATTTAACGCTCTTGCCGTCAGCGATGGCAGCACTGTTGCCATCAATCCGCAAAACACGGAGGCAGTGAAAATTATTGACGATGATTTGGGGGTGTTGAAAATTCCTAACATTTTCACGCCCAATGGCGATGGGGCTAATGATACCTGGGTGATACCAAACCTGTCATTTGATGCGCAATGTAAGGTTACCGTGTACAACCGTTTTGGTGCAGTAGTATTTAGCAGCATTGGTTATGCCACCCCCTGGAATGGCAAAACAAACAGCGGCGATGTACCTGCAGCAACATATTATTATATCATCAACTCGCGCGGCAAAAAGTTTTCGGGCAATGTTACGGTGTTGAGGTGATGCCGGGGGGGCGAACGATAGATGCAATTCAAACTATGCATATTCTTGCCTCAGGTTGGCCCAGCGCACGCCAAAAAGGATAATTTCTATCCATCTTAACCACATTAGCCAAAGCCATTAATTATTATATTGCAGCATATGCAAAATAACAAAACTGTTTCTTCAAATAAACGCTTGGTTAGATTTTTCATCCCCTTTACGTTAATCGTTTTAGTGGTTTGCCAATCCTTCGGGCAATCGCGATATCAACCATCGGCATTATTTCCCGCCTTACCGCTGTTGCCCCCAGGTAATGAATATCGTACTGCCACCGGCGAACCCGGACCATCATACTGGCAAAACCAGGCCGATTATGTGATAGACGTAGCCCTGGATGATCAGAAGAACGTGGTTAGCGGAACCGCCACGATAACTTATACCAATAATAGCCCCAAATCGCTATCGTCATTATGGTTGCAGTTGGAGCAAAATGTTTTTAAAAAAGAGTCAAAGGGCATAAAATCAAAATTATTCCTTTATAAAAACCCGGAGGAAGAAACTGCCGATGGCGGATACGATATACAGGCAGTAAAGCTGAAAGATGGCGCAATTACCGGCGATGTTAAATATAGCATTTATGATACCCGGATGGAATTGACATTGCCGCAACCTTTAAAAAGCGGGCAAAAAGTAACTTTCAGCGTTCAGTACCGTTACAACTTCCCTCAAAGCTATAAAAATGCCGATTTCCTGGTTAACCGTACCGATATCCTGCCGACTAAAAATGGCAACATTTACGCGGTTGCCCAATGGTACCCGAGGATGTGCGTACTGGATGATGTGGAAGGCTGGAATACGCTACCTTACCTGGGTAACGGCGAGTTTTACCTGGAATACGGCAATTTTAACGTGAACATTACCGTGCCCGCGGGCTATATTGTAGAGGGCTCGGGCGATCTGCTGAATCCCGAAGAGGTGTTAACGCCCATACAGCTTAAGCGCTGGCAGGCGGCTAAACAAAGCAAGATGCCGGTATTTATCCGTTCGGCCAAAGAAGTTACGGAAGCCTCGTCGCGGCCTGTAAAAGCTACCTGTACCTGGAAATACAGGATGGATAATACCCGCGATTTTGCCTGGACGGCTTCGAAGGCGTTTATTTGGGAAGCCTTCAGCTTCCCGGTAGCCGGGGGTAAAAAAGTGTTTGGAAGTTCACTGTACCCGGTTGAATCCGATAAGAAAGACAGCTGGAAACGGTCGTCGGAATATATCAAATTCACGTTACAACATTTTTCGGATAAGTGGTTTACCTACCCTTACAATAAGGCGGTAAATGTGGCATCCAACCTGGATGGTATGGAGTACCCGGGTATGGTGTTTTGTTCGGCCAGGGATACCGGCAATGCTTATTTTATGGTGGTAAACCACGAATTGGGCCACACCTGGTTTCCGATGGTAGTGGGCGGCAACGAGCGTAAATACGCCTGGATGGATGAAGGGTTTAACACCTTTATTGATAACCTGGAGGTAAAAGATTTTAATAAGGGTGAGTTTAGGGGCTATGCTGAGATATACAGCCCGCTTGATACGCTTTTTTCAGAACGGGTTGTACCTATCATTACCCGACCTGATGCCATACCCGGCGATATGGTTTTCCCGGTCCAGTACCAAAAGGTAGCCTATGTGTTAACCTTGCTGCGTAACCAGGTAGTTGGCCCCGAAAGGTTTGATAAAGCTTTTCGCAAGTATATCAGCGATTGGGCCTACAAGCACCCCACACCCTGGGATTTTTTCAGGAGCATGGATAGCTCGGCAGGCGAGGACCTTAGCTGGTTCTGGAAATCGATGTTTTTAGAAAATTACCGCCTTGATCAGGCGGTAGCTAAAGTAGAAAACCTTGCAAATGGTAGGGCGCAGATCACTATAGAAAACCTGGAAAAGGCCGCCATGCCCCTGGTGGTTCAACTAACCTACGCCGATGGCTCGACAGAGCACCGGGAGTTTCCGGTAGAGGTATGGGAATATACTGGCAGCTACAGATTTACCGGTAACAAAAAAGCCGCGGTTACTAAAGTGTCTATCGATCCGGATAGCCTGTATCCCGATGTAAACAGGGGAAATAATATATATGAGATAAAAAAGTAAATACAGGCGACGGTTGTTTAAAAGGTGTTTTTTGCCCCTTATCAATAACAATTAAATAACATACAGTTAAATTGATGTTGATGCCCGGCCCTTAAATTTAAGGAAGCAAAAACCCAATGGACCGTATCCTTTTCCCCCGCAGTAACTTTGATGATCTTCGTAATTGCCCGATAGATAAACTGGAGGAGGATATCTCCCGCACATCAATCCGCTTAAAACTACAGGGCAACCTGGCGGCAGATCATGACCGCGAGCGCTACAAGCAGGAATTGGATAAACTAAGCGTTTTTAAATACATAAGCCAGCTGCGAAAAGGCAAACTGAGCTATGAGGATTTTAACCAGAAGGTAGAATTGACGTCCTGAGCTCTAAAAATTCTCTTCGTATACCATTGCGCCGGGCGTTTCCAGCTTGTAATGTTTTACCTGGCCGGGACCTTCAAACTCAAAGCGCAGGCCTACAATACGGCCAATGTTGCGCTTTTGTTCAACATCCATGATTTGTTTGTTATTGAGATAAATTTTTAAGCGATGGTTATTAACACTGCATTTTAAGGTTTGATATTGCCTGAAATCGCAGCCGAATGCACTCAGGTCATGGTCGTTGCCGCCAATCCAATATTGGCCGGTTAAAACGCCCATATTGGCAATGCATCCTTTGTTTACAATGGGTATCACAATGGCCATCCCATCGCCCAAAATGGTTAAATCGGCTTTACGGCAAACAGATTGGCCAGGTGTTGCTGTATTGCGCAGCGTGCATTCCATCATGAAATTATCAGCCCGGATGCCAGGAAATTCACGCACGTTGCAAAATTTTAACCAGGTATCATTAAACACCGGCGTGCCCAGTTTTTGCTGCATCAGGCTATCTTTAATGCCCATATAGCCATCACCCTTTATTTCGGACGATGACAGGTACACGGGCACAGGCTGACGATCTATAATCCCAACCCATCCTTTGGTTTTTATAAAAACAACAGTTTGTTTAACTATCCGGTTGTTTACCACCAGTTTTGCTATAAAATGGCCAGGGGTATAATAGATGGACGTATGCTGTTTACCACCGCCGGGCACAAGCTCGCGTCGGCGTGGGTCCCATGATTGCTGGATGTAAACACTGTCTGTATGAAAAGCAGATGCATCATAGTTGAAAACCACAGAATTGGGCAGGTCGTCAGATGTCTTTTTACTGCTGAATTTTACGGTTGATAAATCCGGTGTGTCTTTTCTGTTGATGCCGGCAAAATAAAAGGCGGCAAACAATAGCAAGGGGATAGCCATGAGCAACAAATATTTGTACCTGTTTTTGGAGGAAGCCTTGACCGCCGGAATTTGTTCAATTGCAATGGCTGGCTCGTTTTGTTCAACCACGCCATTAACCTGGTGGTGTTGCCTGAAATCGCGCCAGCTTTCATAATCCAGGAAACGGGCCAGGGCATTGAGTGTTGCGGTTGTTGGGTAGCTATCATAACGTACTTTGCCCCAAATCCTTTTTAGGGTAGAAATACTGAGCCTGACTTTTGTTTTTTCGAAGATCAGCTTGCTCAATTGCTCAAAATCGTCATTACTCCAAATGCTGTTATCGCCCCAGTTTAACGAGCGTTGAATAAGCTGGCAGCATAATAAAAGCAGTTGTTTTTCTTTTTCCATCAAATTTTAGGCGATGATGCATATTATAAACCTGCAAAAACGGCTTGACACAAACTTGAACAGGATTGAAACGCCCGTTCTGCTTAATTCTGAATGCTATTTGCAAGTTTTGCTAAAGTTAAAATCTAAAACCATGAAGAACAATATTTTATTTAGCCTCTTTTTAATAACTACGTTTTTTTGCGGCGATGCCTGTGCGCAGCAAAAGGGAGCCTATGATTTGAATAGCCTGTTAAAACAGGATACGCCGATAACATCGTCCGCAAAAAAATTAAGCAAAATCACCGACGGTACCAGGGAGGGGATTTCGTTTACAGGTATCGTTTGGCTTAAAGACATAGACTTTACAACCGGGACAATTGACGTTGATCTTCGGGGCAAAGACGTTTTTCAGCAAAGCTTTTTAGGCATTGCTTTTCATGGGATTGATACGGTTACCTATGATGCCATTTATTTCAGGCCTTTTAATTTTCAATCACCAGATACACTTAGGCGTAAGCATGCCGTGCAGTACATCAGCCAGCCAAATTTTTCGTGGGATAAACTGCGGGCAGATCATCCGCTTGTGTACGAAAATGCCGTTAATCCATTCCCGCTGGCTACCGCCTGGTTCCACGCGCATATTGTGGTAAAAGCTGATGAAATTGTGGTATATGTAAATCATTCAACTAAACCATCGCTCAGCGTTAAAAAGCTGAATGACCGGCAACACGGCCTCATCGGATTGTGGAATGATAGTTTGCCCGGCGATTTTGCCAGTCTCGTTATCAAACAATAAAATGCCAACCTATAAAAGTCAAATTATGAAAAAGCTATTGATACTATTTATTCTTTTTGCAGCTATTAAGGTAAGTGCCCAGCCAAGGTATAAGGTGCTGAACCTGCCGCCCATTAACCCGAAAGAATGGGATATTCCTAAAAATGATACCCTTGACTATGAATTAGGCAGCTACCAGGGTAAAAAAGCGCTGCTGATAAAACGGAAGATAGATAATTACAAATCGGCCAGCCTGGCTTATCCAAAAAAAATAATTTTTAAGGATGGTATTATCGATTTCGATTTGGCATTTGCAGGAAAAGGCAATGGTTACATCGGCCTTGCCTTCAGGATTAAAGATGCTCATCATTATGAAACTGTATATTTCAGGCCATTGTCGTCAGGTACCATCAACGCCATTCAATATATGCCCGAAAAAAAGGCCGAATTTAACTGGTGGGATTATGAGGCCGATAAATACCAGGCCAGCGCAATACTGCCTGCTAACGGCTGGTTTCATGTTAAAGTGATAGTTATAGGGCGCAAAATGGAAGTGTATGTGAACAATGCTGCCAAACCTGCCATGGTTTACACCTCGCTTGATCCTACATTAAAAATTGGCTCTGTTGGTTACTGGCATGGTAATTCATCCTTAGGCGCTTACCGGAATCTGACAATAAAAACACTCGAATAGTTATGAAGAATATAATGTTAATGGTGGTGCTTTTTTGCTCTTCGGCAATGGCGCAAACCATCGAATACGGTAATAACCCAGGCGTAGGTAATTATCTGAAAATGAAAGATAGTACCAGGATTTACTACGAAGTTTACGGCAGCGGTAAGCCGTTGGTTTTGCTTCACGGTGGTCTTTATGGCGATATCTCTGAATATGGAAGACTAATCCCTGCTTTAGCCAAACAATTTATGGTTATAGCTATTGGCACCCGCGGCCACGCTAAATCCGAAATAGGGCATAAGCCTTACACGTACCATATGATGGCCGAAGATGCCTATGCCATTATCCAACATCTAACGAAGGACAGTATTTTACTTTTAGGCTTTAGCGATGGTGCTGTGCAGGCAATGGACCTGGCTATCCATCACCCCGGTTTGGTAAAAAAAATGGTATTTGCAGGCGGAAATATCTCGGCGGCAAGTTACCGCCCCGGCCTAATAGAAGAGCTTAAAAAACTAAACGGCAGCTCGTTGGAAAAAGACGATCCGGGATTTGTGAGCGACAGGAAAAAACTAATGCCCGAACCACAACGCTGGGATGAATTTGTGGAACTATTGAAACAGGCATGGGTTAACCAGGTAGCTTTTACCGATGATGAGATAAAAAATATCATATGCCCGGTAATGGTAACTGCCGGCGACAGGGATCGGTATAATTCGATAGAAAGCTTTGTGCGCGTATACAAATTGTTGCCGCACGCACAATTGGCCATCATCCCCAATGCCGACCATATTATTTTTTACCGGCAGCCAGAGTTAATGGAAAAGCTGGTGCTCGATTTTTTACGGTAGTGTATAGATAGGGGCGGGTTAATAAAGCCACCGGTTTATGTTGGCAAATTCCAACCAAAATTTGCAACTTTATTGCCAGCCAAATAATACCTATGAAATTTAAAATATTGCCAATCCTTTCCTGTACTGTTTGCTTAACTGCGATAGCTTTTTTTAGTAATGCGCAATCGGTTTTTAAACCGCAAAAGGACCTTTCTAACACCCTCAAAAAAAACTTTATTGCCGCAGATGCCCAATACAAATTATTAGCAACAAAGATAGGACCGGAGGAGTTCCCGAAAACTTACCATCCGGATAAAGACAAACAGGAAAACAGCAACTCGGGCTGGTGGTGCAGCGGCTTTTATCCGGGCAGCCTGTTGCTTTTATACCAGGAAACAAAAGATAAACAGCTGCTCACCGAAGCCAACCGTATTATGGGGGTACTAGCTAAAGAGCAATTTAACACCCATACCCATGATTTGGGTTTTATGATGTATTGCAGCTTTGGCAACGCCAATAAAATTGAGCCAAAGCCGGAGTATAAACAAATCCTGATTAATAGCGCCAAATCATTGTCAACCAGGTTTAACCCGGCAGTGGGCTGTATTAAATCCTGGGATTCAAAACCCGGCGATTACCTGGTGATTATTGATAACATGATGAATCTTGAGCTGCTTTTTTGGGCAACCCATGAAACGGGCGATTCCAGCTATTATAAAATAGCGGTTACCCACGCCAATACCACCATGAAAAATCATTTCAGGCCCGATTTTAGTTCGTACCACGTTATAAATTACGATGCCCAAACAGGAGCGGTAAAAGAAAAGAAAACAGCCCAGGGCTTCGCTAATGAATCGGCATGGGCAAGAGGACAATCATGGGGGCTGTATGGCTATACTGTTATGTACCGTGAAACTCATGATAAAAAATATCTTGACCAGGCGCAAAACATTGCTCATTTTATATTGACTAACCCAAATTTGCCGGCAGATAAAATTCCATATTGGGATTACAATGCAAGCAACATTCCCAATGCTTTAAAAGATGCCTCGGCTGCGTCGGTCATGGCATCCGCCCTGCTTGAATTATGCAGGTATAGCGATGCCAAACAGGGGCAACAGTATTTTGATGTTGCACAAACCATATTGAAAACCCTTTCGGCGCCCCCCTATATGGCTGCCGCGGGTACTAATGGTGGTTTTATTTTGCAGCACAGCGTTGGCCATTTCCCTGCCGGGACAGAAATTGACGTCCCCTTAACTTACGCCGATTATTATTTTATCGAGGCGATGCAGCGTTACCTGTCATTCGGCACAAAAAAATAACTTACTTTTAGCTGTATAAATTATAAAATGGCATTAGGTAAAGGTAGGTTAGAGGCTTTCAGCGATGGCGTTATCGCCATCATTATTACCATTATGGTATTAGAGATGAAGGTGCCGCACGGCGATAGTATTGAAGCTTTAAAGCCGCTTATTCCGGTTTTCATGACCTATGTATTGAGTTTTGTTTACGTAGGTATTTATTGGAACAACCATCATCATACCCTGCAGGCGGTAAAATCAATAAATGGCAAAACGCTGTGGGCCAACCTGCATTTGCTGTTTTGGCTATCGTTAATACCATTTGTAACCGGGTGGATGGGCGAAAATCATTTTGCCAAATGGCCTGTAATGTGTTACGGTTTTGTTTTGCTGATGAATGGCATAGCCTATTCAATCCTGGTGAAAAATCTTGTTCGCCATCACGGCGAACACTCTTTGTTGGCACAGGCCTTTGGCGAAGATTGGAAGGGTAAAATATCTGTTATTTTATATGCCGTAGCCATTTGTTTATCGTGGTTTAGTGCCAGTGGCGCTATGGCGCTATATGTTTTGGTAGCCGGTATTTGGTTTATTCCCGATAAAAGGATCGAAAATAAACTTACCCATCATGATACTGACAACCAGCTATAAATAGGCTTTAACTCAAAATAATATCAACTAAATCAATTTAGTTGATAAAAAAGTATAAACTATTTCGCAATTTCGTAGTTGTAGTAGTGTTTTAACCTAAGTGATTTTTATTGCATTTTAATTAACCATTATTTGCACTACTACACGTTTACCTATGTTGGATATTGCTTATAACCATGAGCCGGAATTGCTTGCAAGGGCATCGCCGCAACATCATGACAAGGATTTGCTATTACAGGTAGCGGAAGGGGATGAACATGCTTTTCGCCGCTTGTTTATTATACACCATCAGCAATTGGGGGTTCATATTCATCGCGTCACCAACTCAATAGAACTGGCCGAAGAAGTTGTACAAGATGTTTTTTTGAAAATATGGATGGCGCGCGAAACCCTGGCGCAGGTAGAAGACTTTAAGGCTTACCTGTTTGTTATATCAAAAAACCATGCCCTTAATTGCCTCAAAAAGCTGGCGAAAGAAAAGGTACAGGCAAAAAAACTGGAAGAGAGCAGTTTTGGTTTGATCATGGGCGATCAGCAGGATAACTTATACTATAACTTATTGGATGAAGCAATAGATCACCTGCCATCGCAACAGCAAAAAGTATATTTGCTAAGCAGGCACAATCGTTTGAAGTACAACGAAATTGCCGATCAGCTTAAACTGTCCCGCGAAACGGTAAAAAAATACCTGCAAATAGCCACAACCTCTATAACCGATTATGTACGGAGCCATTTGGATGTATATTCGGTTGTTTTATTGGCAATAAAAACTTTTTTTATTTTTTTTCAAAAGCGATAGCCCCTTTTTTATCGCATTTATTGTCTTATGTGTGAGTTGACCCCAAACTCGGCATTTACCAATTTATAATATGAATTAACATCTACCTGTATGAGTGCATTTAATGCAAGGCTTAACTACCTGTTTAATAGTTATTACCACCAAACTGCTACGCAGCAGGAGAGGGATGAATTGTTTGAAATCATCAACTCATCTGCTAATGATGCGGAGCTTACTGCACTTATTCATGAAGCCTGGAATGCCCTCCAGGCAGATGACACACTTTTTGATGCCGCAAAAAGCATGGAGATGCTTAATAATATTCTTCAAAGTAAATCTCACCCTGACGATATACACCCCATAAGGCCACCAAATAAAAACCAGTTATGGTTAAAAGTTGGTGTTGCAGCCGCTATGATGGTGTTTGTTGGCTTTGGTGCCTATGTTTTAATTAATCAACACAAAACAGCAGCAAATAAACGGGCCCAGGCCAGGCTAAAGCCTGTGCCGGTGCATGATGTTTTGCCCGGTGGCAACAAGGCCGTGCTTACCCTGGCCAACGGTAAAACTATAACGCTGGATAGCGCAAAAAATGGTTTACTGGCTAATGAAGGCAATGCTCATATCAAAAAAACACATGATGGCCAGTTAGTGTACGAAGGGGGTAAAAACGGAGGCGCTGATGTACCTGCTGCTATGAATACTGTATCTACCCCGCGCGGAGGGCAGTATCAGCTGGTATTGGATGATGGCAGTAAGGTTTGGCTAAACTCGGCATCGTCGTTAAGTTTCCCGGCAACATTTAAGGGCGCAACCAGGGAGGTTGAAATTACTGGCGAGGCTTATTTTGAGGTGGCCAAAAATGCGAAGATGCCATTTAAAGTAAAAGTAAATAATACCGTTGTTGAAGTGCTGGGTACCCATTTTAACATTATGGCTTATAATGATGAAGATGCTATGAAGACAACGTTGTTAGAAGGATCTGTGAAAATCAGCAACAAACAATTTAGCGGTCTTTTAAAACCCGGGCAGCAAGCATTACTTAAGCAAAACGGGCCTATAAAAATAACGGATGAAGCAGATGCAGACGATGCTGTTGCCTGGAAGCAGGGGATATTCCAGTTCAGGGATGCAAGTATCGAGGCCATTATGAGGCAGGCAGCGCGCTGGTACGATGTGCAGGTGAGCTTTGCCGGCAAAATACCGGCAAAAGAGTTTACCGGTCGCATTTCGCGTAATGTAAAGGCGTCCGAACTGATGGGAATGCTAAAATATATGGGCGTTAATTTTAAAATTGAAGACAAACATATAACGGTGCTGCCATAAATAATCAACCCCAATTAATAACCAATTTAAATACAACTAATCAACAACCAATTACTCACTTTTTAAAAAAGCTATGATGGAAGAAATACCAAATATAAGTTAGCCCGGGCGGGGCTTGCATGGTAAAATGGCTCGTCGCTCATGTTTAAATAACATGCCGGTGCCAAAATATAACCAATAAAAAACCGGGAAGTATTCGCAGTACTTTCCCGGCTAAGCATCTGGGCCCCAAAAAAATGCAATCGACGAATTGAAAGTTAATGTTTAACCCAAACTCTACAAACTTATGAATTTTAATTCTAAGGCCACGCCTTTGGTATGGCCCCAATTATCCAAAATAATTTTAGCTATGAAGCTAACAGTTATTATTATGGTGGCGGTACTTACCAACGTAAGCGCCAAAACCTACAGCCAGGTTGTTACCCTGCACCAAAAAAATGCCAGTGTCGAAAAAGTACTACGTTCTATCGAGAAACAAACTGGTTATCATTTCATGTATGAGAAACAGGATGTAGCTAAAGCAAGCGCTATTAATATCGAAGTTTCGGGCGTTACACTTGAACAGGCGCTTGACCAGGCGTTTAAAGATCAGCCCTTAACCTACAAAATTTTCCAGGAAACCATTGTGGTTAAAAAGAAGGACGCGGTAAATGCAGATGCTGCTGCCGATATTAAAGTATCGGGTACTGTGTCTGATTCAAAAGGCCCGCTGCCTGGTGTAAGCATCAGGATCAAAGGTTCCAATGAAGGCGCCCAAACCGATGTAAACGGTAAATTCAGTTTAAACGTACCCGAAAACGGAACACTGGTATTCAGTTTTGTTGGCTACAACACGCAGGAGGTTCCTGTTGGCGGTAAAACAACACTAAACGTGTTACTTGCCGAAGCGCCCAAAGCGTTAAGTGAAGTTGTTGTTGTTGGTTATGGTACCCAAAAACGTGTTGATTTAACAGGTTCGGTAGGTAGTGTAAACTCAAAGCAGTTACAGGAAAGGCCGCAAACCAACCTGGAGCAGGAATTATCAGGTAAAATTGCCGGTGTAAACGTATCTACAAACTCTGGCGCGCCAGGTGGTAACACCAAGATCAGGATTCGTGGTTACAGTTCCATCAACACCCGTACAGATCCTTTGTACGTAGTAGATGGTGTGATATGGACAGAGGGCGGTAACTCGATAAGCCCTAATGATATCGAATCGGTAGATGTGCTGAAGGATGCGTCATCAACTGCTATTTACGGTACACGCGGTGCAAACGGCGTTATTTTAGTTACCACCAAACGCGGTAAAAAAGGAGAAGGTACCATAAGCTATGATAGCTACGTAAGCGTAGGTCACATGGCCAAAGAATTACCTGTTTTGAATTCGGCTCAATTTATGGCTGTTGAAGACCTTTCATACGCCAACATTAAAAAATATGACCCTACAGGCTGGGCATCTGGCAAATATGCCGACCAGGATCCTGTTAAATTACGCACCGCTTTAATAGGTAAGTTATTTGACTCAAACCTTAAGCCGTTGTATGATGTGGATTGGCAAAAAGCTACCACCCGTAATGCGGTAAGTCAAAATCATAACCTGAATTTCACAGGTGGTTCAGACAAGTTAACCTATGGTTTCTTTTTAAACTACGCTAATGATCAGGGTATAATTTTAAATAGCTATTTAAAACGCTATAATGCCCGTTTAACTTTCGATAACCAAATTAAACCGTGGTTAAAGGTAGGTGCCACTTTAAATTACAACACCCAGGATCAACGTACAGCTGATGATGGTACAGGAGGCAATAACATTCCGCGTATGTTAATTGAGATGGTTCCTTTTATTCCAATCAAATATCCTGATGGAACCTACGGTAAACGCACTGATTATCCAAACTTAGAAGGTGGCGATAACCCGGTGGCCCAGGCCAACGAAGTTGAAGCACTTTACCGCAAACGTATTTTTAGTGGTAACAGTTACCTGAATATAAACATTATACCCGGCCTTGAATTTCGCAGTACTTTGGGTGTAACAACAGCCGCCAATTATAACCCGCACTTTCAAAGTGGTTTAGTAGGTGGTTCTGTAGCCAGCCAAACAAACAGTTCGGCATCAATTGATGAGCAGAACAATACTTTCTGGCAATGGGAAAATCACTTTACTTATACCAAAACCTTTAATAAGGTGCATACTATTAACGTAGTTGCAGGCACCGAGCAGCAAAACTTTCAGCAAACAGGTTTAGGCGCATCTACCGGCAACTTAGCCGATAATTACTACCAGTATTATAATTTAGGCGCAGGTTCTATCCCAGGTATTCCTTCATCAAATTATGATGCATGGCAAATGCGCTCTTATTTTGGACGCTTAAATTATAACTATAATGAAAAATACCTGTTAACGGTTACCGGTCGTCAGGATGGTTCTTCCCGTTTTGGTACAAATGTAAAAACAGGGTTTTTCCCATCAGCCGCTTTTGCGTGGAGGGCTTCACAAGAAGATTTCCTGAAGGACAACAAAACAATTTCTGATCTTAAATTCAGGTTGAGCTACGGTTTAACAGGTAACTCCGAAATTGGCGAATACCGTTCACAAGCGCAAATTGGTACAGTTAATTATGTATTTAATGGAGCCCAGGCTGTAGGTACACAGCTAACATCAATTGGCAACAATGATCTTTCATGGGAAAAAACCGCGGAGTACGATCTTGGTTTCTCTGTAGGTTTATTTAACAACCGTGTTAATATTGAGGCAGATGCCTATTTAAAGAAAACCAAAGCCTTGCTGCTTAACGCGCCATTGCCAGAAACCAGCGGTTTTAACAGTGTTTACAAAAACATTGGCAGGCTGCAAAACAAAGGTTTGGAGTTAACTATCAGTACACAAAATATCAAAAGCCAGGATTTCTCCTGGAATACTACATTCAACATCTCGTTCTTAAAGAACAAAATATTGGCTTTGGGTGCCTCAAACGATGATATATTTTTATCGCCAACGTTCCTTTCACAATTTAACCTGATGCGTGTAGGTTTACCTGCGGGTAGCTTTTACGGTTACAAAGTGTTGGGTACATGGGGTACTGCCGAAGCATCGCAGGCCGCAATATTTAACAAATTACCAGGCGACCTGAAAATACAGGATACTAACGGCGACGGCAAAATTACAGCCGATGATAAAGTGATCCTGGGTAAATCAATACCAGATGGATACGGAACATTAAGTAACACCTTCCGTTATAAAAACATCGATTTGGGTATCGATCTGCAGTTTAACTATGGTAACCAGATCATGAACCTAACCCGCCACTCGGGTCAGGATCGCACAGGCCAGGCTAACAGCTATGCAACCGTATTAAACGCATGGACTCCGACTAATCAAAATACAAGCATCGCAGAAGACAGGCCGGCTTATGTGTATTACCAAACGGAGATTTATTCGACTAAGGTAGAGAGTGGTAATTTCATCCGCGGCAGATCGGTAACACTTGGTTATACTTTCCCAACTGCTTCAATAGCTAAAATCAAATTGAGCAGGCTAAGGGTGTATGCGCAGGCTCAAAACTTGTTTGTGATAACCAAGTATACTGGTTACGATCCCGAAGTTTCTACTTATGGTTACGATCCTAAGAATCCTAACAATAACAGCAACTTTAATCAAAGCATCCAGTTTTACGATTATCCAAAACCAAGAACCTTCCTGCTTGGCTTAAATGTTAGTTTCTAATTTAAACGTTAAAACATATTATTATGAAGTTTAATTTAAAAAAATACCGGATCGGTTACTTATTACTGATTCTTACTATACTGGTTGGCAGCTGTAAAAACGAACTTGTTGAAAAGAATAAGGGCGGTTTTGTAAAAAGCAATTATTTTACCAGTGCAAACCAGGCGCGTATATTTGTTAATGGTATTTACCAAAAGCTATACCTATTTCAAAACGGCGATGCTTACGGCGAAAGCCCGTTTATTACCATTGAGCTTTTTGCAGGCCACACCACATCATTAGGGCAAAGCGTTAACAATAATAACGTTATCAACAACCGTACAGATGCGGTTAACCCGGGTTTTGAGGATGTATGGCAAAATAGCTACGCGGCAATATCGAACGCCAACCTCGCCCTTGCGAATATTCCGCCAATCACTCCCTTCGCCGATGCTGATAAAAAAGCCTTATTAGGCGAAGCCTATTTTTTAAGAGCGTTCTTTTACTATCACCTGGTGAGGTTATACGGCGATGTACCATTAATTACCCAGCCGGTTAGCCTTACAAGCCCTGATCTTTATCCTGCACGTACAGCTACCGCTGCTGTGTATGATCAAATCATCAGCGACTTAAAAGCCGCAGAAGCGTCGGGCCTGCCCGAGTCTGATAAAACAGGGAAGGTTACGTTAACCGCTGTGCGCACTTTGTTGGCCAGTGTTTATTTAACCACTGCGGGTTTCCCGCTTAAAAAGACCGCCAATTATGCTTTGGCTGCTGCCGAAATATTGCCGGTTATAAATAGCAACGCTTACACCTTGTTTGATAAGTACGATTACCTGCATGACAATGCACACAAAAACCAGGGTGAATTGATATTTCAATCCAACTACCTGGTTGGTGTAGCTACAAATGCCATACCCCAGTTAACCGTTCCATTTAACTTACTGGTTGGTGTATATGGCGATCACCTTGGTGCTATGATACCTACCAATGCCTTTTTTAACAGCTACGAGGCGGGCGACTTACGTGCAAAAGAACGACAGTTTTACTTTTCAAGCTACCCATCATCTAAAGATGGTACTATTATCAACTTTGGCGAGCATGCCCTTTACAAATATTTCCACGTAGAGAGTGCTACAGGTAATGGTCAAAGCGATGAAAACTGGACCTTTTTACGCTTGCCAGAAGCCATGCTGATTTATGCAGAAGCAAGTAACGAAGCAGAAGGAGCCCCTAATGCAACAGCAATTGCCCAGCTTAACAAAATAAGGGCACGTGCACAACTGGCACCGATAGGCGCCTTAAGCCAGGACGCCTTCCGCAAAGAGGTTTGGAAAGAGCGCTATCATGAACTGGCCTATGAAAACAAAGCTTATTTTGATATACAGCGTACCCACCAGGTTTATGATGTTATCAACAATACTTTTGGTGATGCTACATCAACCAAAAACGAGCAAAATGTAACCATGAAAGCTCAGTATTACCTGTGGCCTATTCCGCAGCGCGAGATTAGTACCAATGCTAAACTAACCCAAAACCCAGGTTGGTAAAATAGAAGCCTCACCTAAATCCTCTCCAAAGGAGAGGACTTAAAAAAACATTCAAATCAAGAACCCTCTCCTTTGGAGAGGGCAGGGTGAGGCCCCTTTAGAAAGGATTTAGGTGAGGCAAATATTTAAATATAAAAGACCGGCCATTGCAGCCGGTCTTTTATATTTACAGGTAAATTGAAAAACATTAAATGTCTCCCCGAATGAAGAAAAGCATTGTACTTATTGGTTCATTATTAATGGCTGCCACCTGTGCCATGGCGCAGCAGGTAAATAAAGTAACCGACCCTGTTGAATACATTAACCCGCTGATGGGTACCGATTCGCATTATGACCTATCCAACGGTAACACTTACCCGGCAATTGCGCTCCCCTGGGGTATGAACTTCTGGACACCTCAAACCGGCGTAATGGGCGATGGATGGGCTTATACTTATGATGCCCATAAAATACGCGGCTTTAAGCAAACCCACCAGCCGTCGCCATGGATGAACGATTACGGGCAGTTTGCTATAATGCCGGTAACCAAACATTTAAAAGTATCGCAAAACGGCCGGGCAAGCTGGTTTTCGCACAAAGCCGAAACAGCCAAGCCATATTATTACAGCGTTTACCTGGCCGATCATGACGTAACTACCGAAATTACTCCGACCGAAAGGGCGGCCCAGTTCAGGTTTACTTATCCCAAAACAGACAGCTCATTTATTGTGATAGACGCGCTGAACAAAGGGTCATACGTAAAGATTATTCCCGGCGAGAAGAAGATAGTAGGTTACTCTACCAAATACGCCCGCGGCCCGTTAAAAAACTTTAAAAACTATTTTGTTATTTATGTAGATAAGCCCATCACCATTGCGCAAACCTACAGCGATACTACCCTGAGCAATGGCCTGGAACTGAAAGCCGAGCATGCAAGCGCTTTAATAGGTTTTGCAACTACCCATGGCGAGAAAGTACATCTGCGGGTAGCTTCGTCATTCATCAGTATTGAGCAGGCCGAACTAAACCTGAAAAGGGAAGTGGGTAACGATAGCTTTGATGTAACCAAACAAAAAGCAAAGGACGTTTGGAATAAAACCCTTAGCCGCTTGACTGTTGAGGGCGGCACTATCGACCAGACCCGTACTTTTTACTCTTGTATGTACCGCATGGTTTTCTTCCCTAATAAATTGTATGAGATAGACGAGAAAGGAAATATTGTACACTACAGCGCATCTACAGGTAAAGTATTCCCCGGCTATAAGTTTGCTGGTACAGGCTTTTGGGACACCTTCAGGGCGCTGTACCCATTCCTGAACCTGGTTTATCCGTCTATCAATAAAGAGATGCAGGAAGGCCTTATTAACGATTATAAAGAAGGCGGCTGGCTGCCGGAGTGGTCGAGCCCCGGATACTCTGCGGTAATGATAGGCAACAACTCTGCATCTGTGGTATCCGAAGCGTACTTAAAAGGTGGCAAAGGTTACGATATCGAGAAACTGTACGAGGCCCTGGTACATGGCGCCAATAACAAAGGCCCCGCAGCAACCGGCCGCGAAGGGGTGGAGTATTACAACACATTAGGTTATGTACCTTATGATGTAAAGATAAACGAAAATGCTGCCCGTACCCTGGAGTACGCTTATGACGATTTCACCATCTACAAATTGGGTAAAGCCTTAGGCAAACCTGCTTCTGAAACTGATGTGTACAAAAAGCGCAGCATGAACTATAAAAACTTGTTTGATCCATCAACCGGATTAATGCGTGGCAAAAATAAGGATGGCTCATTTGAAACCCCTTTTAGTCCGTTTAAATGGGGCGATGCCTTTACAGAGGGCAACAGCTGGCATTATAGCTGGAGTGTGTTCCATGATATCCAGGGGTTGATAAACCTGATGGGCGGCAAAAAGCAATTTGTTACCAAGCTCGATTCGGTATTTACCCTGCCGCCAGTTTTTGATGACAGTTATTACGGCGAAACCATTCACGAAATCCGCGAGATGCAGATTGTAAATATGGGACAATATGCTCATGGCAACCAGCCTATACAACACATGATATACCTGTACAACTACGCCGGCGAACCTTGGAAAACCCAGCTGCATGTGCGTGATGTAATGAACAAATTATACAAAGCTACCCCTGATGGCTATTGCGGCGATGAAGATAACGGGCAAACATCTGCCTGGTATGTATTCTCGGCCATGGGCTTTTACCCGGTAACGCCGGCCAGCGACCAATATGTGCTGGGTGCGCCTTTGTTTAAAAAGATCACCTTAAAGCTCGAGAACGGCAAAATGGTAACCATTAATGCTGCCAATAATAACTACGCAAACAGGTACATCAATACCATGAGTGTAAATGGCAGGCCTTATGATTTGAACTGGTTAAGCCACAAGGAATTGTTAAAAGGTGCCGCCATCAACTTTAACATGGCCCCGGCACCAAATAAAACAAGAGGGGTGAAGGATAGCGATGTGCCTTACTCGTTATCCAACGAATAGCCCCCTAACCCCCTGAAGGGGGAACGATAGCGGGTTTATTTACAAATACTAGCCTTGCGAAGTTTTCAAAACTTCGCAAGGCTTTTTTTATTATGTCATTGCACACCAGATAGAACCTGAAGAAAATTTTTATGACGTGCAACGGATGTAGTTAAACGAATGTTCTAAGCTACCGTCATTGCGGGTATCCATCAGGTAAAATCTGAAAAAAAATGTTATGACGCGCAACGGATATAGTTAAGCGAATGCACTAAACTACCGTCATTGCTTTGTGCCTTATAATGACATGATTTTAAGCTATTGATTATCAGGGTTGTTTTTTTAATGTAGAGACGCAATACTTTGCGTCTCCCCCAGGACATTCAAAATTTACAGGCTCAACTTGCATGTGTGATTTGCATGCGGGAGACGCAAAATGTTGCGTCTCTACAAAAGCCCCGTTTACAATTATGTCATTACTGTTTTTTCAAGCATAGGCTGGTGGATACTCGATTTCTATGATCTATGCAACTAATTTAAGATAATTTTTTTCATACTTTCTGTTTTGGTTAACACAGGAGAAGATGCGCTGCACAAGTTTATTCCTGACCGCATTAATTACGCTCATTTTGCTCTTTTTTTCGACTTTGACTTTTCGTTCGTAGTAAAGCCTTAGTTCATCATTATACTGAATCGCCACCAGTGCAGCCATATGCAGAAGCGTCTTTAC
>NZ_JBFUIA010000011.1:0-211516 GCF_056402115.1 Mucilaginibacter sp. P4_C11
CCTTATCTCTTACACCAGCGTGCTGCCGAATAAACAATTGCCCACATGATTTACACTTATATCGCTGTTTTTTATTCTGCTTGCCCCACTTTATTACATCCGTGCTCTTACAGGTCAAACACGCCTTTTTTTGACGATTTCATATAACAAAAAAAGCAAATTGAAACCGATTTCAATTTGCTTGATGTATATTCCTTTATTACAGTCGATTACAAATATTMTACCAACTATTTTTGGCAATTATATCAAAAGTTTTCAACGCTTAAATAAGATTTTTTTTAAAAAAAATCTCCACATATCTTAATTGCTGAAATATTAATATATTTGGTTGACCTTAAACCAAATATACCTATTTATCGCAATTTTACTGCCGATAATTATTTTATGCAGTTTTGCCACGTTTACTGATTTATCCGGGAAATGGTATGGCAAGTTAACTACGGCCGACAACACCCCTTATCCTTTAACTTACAACTTTACCATGCTCGGCGACTCGGTGGCTGGGACCGCTAAAAGTACGCTCGGGGAGTTTCCCATCGAGGAAAGCCGGCAGGATACCACCGGGCTTCATTTTAAAGTTACGGTAAACGGCCTGGATATTTTCCATACCGCGAAGCTTTACCAGGATTCGATAGGTATGGACATTAGCCTGAATGGCTCTGTTGTTCATTGTACGCTTGGCTGCCCGCCAGCGGCTGTTTTGGTACTGCCGAAGAGTATAAAGACAAGGAAGGCCATTTACTATTAAAACGCACCTACAATATCAAGGGAAGTACTGCCGAAATGTTGAGCACGTATTACGTGTACGACGACCTGGGCCACCTGGCTTTTGTGCTGCCCCCAGGCGCAAGTCCCGATGCCAATGCGGCAATCTCTCAAAGCACGATAGATACAAGGTGTTACCAGTACCGTTATGATACCCGTGGCAGACTGTTCCAGAAAAAAGTACCGGGCCGGGGCTGGGAGTTTATGATCTATAACACGCTCGATCAGGTAGTGGGTATCCAGGACTCAGTACAGCGGATGAAAGCGCCGCAGGAATGGACGGTAAGCAAATACGATAATATGGGCAGGCCGGTAATTATGGGAATATTGCAGTATGGGGCCACAGCAGGAGTTGATAACCATGTAACGGTGCAGGGCCTTGCCGATGCGGTAAGCACTTTGTGGGAAACCACCACCACAACAGGCAACGGCTATACGGCCAATGCCTGGCCTGCCACGTTGAATACCACGCTGAACGTAAGCTACTATGACGTGTATACCAATATCCCTGGTTTACCGGCAAATTACTTCAATGCCGCCTATACCCCGCTAACCATGGGGATGCAAACGGCCACCAAAAACCTTGTACTGAACACCACCGGCGATTACCTGTGGACGGTTCCTTATTATGACAAGGAGGGTAAAGTGGTGCGCACATACAGCCAGCATTACCTGGGCGGCTCGTCGGGCTTAAGCCCGTATAACTATGATGATGTATCTATCGGGTATAATTTTGTAAAACAGGTTACCTCCAATTACCGGGTGCATTATATCAGCAACGCTGCCAAAACGGCCCGGATCCAGAAGCTGCTATCGTCAGAAAGTTATTCATACGATCATATGGGCAGGCGCAGATCGAACGCCAGCCAGTTGCAGGACAGCATCAACACCATCCAGGGGGCTGTACGGGTATCGCTGGCCAGCTATAATGAAACCGGACAGCTGATTAAAAAAGGGCTGCATTCCATTAACGGCACATCGAACTTTTTACAGAACCTGGATTATAGGTATAACCCAAGGGGCTGGCTTAGTTATATCAATAACCCTACCCTGAGTGCTGATGGCGGTACTACCAACACCGATCTGAACGACCAGTTTGGTATGGAACTGAAGTATGATAATGCCACCTCATCGCGGCCGCAATACAACGGCAACATAGCCACCACTACGGTAAAAACGGGCAGTGTATCGGGCACCGCGTTCAGCGCCTTTACTTATGATTACCGGTACGATAAGCTGAACCGGCTGAACGATGCGGTATCTACTACAGCTACCACCAAAGATGGCTTTCACAGCGAATATGCCACCTATGATAATATGGGCAATATCACCAACCTGGGCAGGTATGATAAGATTGGTCCAAACCGTACCGCGATTGATACGTTGACTTACACGTATATCGGCAACCGGGTAGACCGAATTGACGATGCATCTGCCTATGCAGGTACTTTCGGGTTTACCAACGGTGTAAGCCAGGCGGGAGAGTATACTTACGACGGCAACGGCAACCAACTGAAAGATTTAAACAAAGGGTTGACGGGTTTCACGTACAACCTGCTGAATCTGCCGCAAACCGTTACCAGATCGAACTGGAATACCACGGTTTACGTTTATGATGCAACAGGCCGGAAATTGCGAAAATTGTTTACGGCGGGTACTACCACCTACATTACGGAATATATTAACGGCATCCAGTACGATTATTCGGGCAGTACGCCAGTTATCGCTTTTATTCAAACAGAAGAAGGCAGGGCACGAAAGGCAGGCGCCTATGTTTATGAATATGACCTGAAAGACCACCTGGGCAATACACGGATCACCACTACCTGGGACCCGGCGGATGCTACCCAGCTGACACCCAAAAACGCACAGCATACCGATTATTATGCGTTTGGATATACCATACAAAGTTTAATGGGAACGATACCTTTTCCTAAAAACGAGTACCTTTATAATGGAAAGGAATTGCAGGAGGAAACGGGATTGTATGATTACGGCGCACGGTTCTATGACCCGGTGATTGGGAGGTGGAATGCGGTGGATCCGATGACGATGTTATATCCATCATACACACCATACGCCTATTCTCATGATAATCCAGCTGTTTTCAATGACCCTAACGGAATGGATGTATTGAATGGCTTTAAGGATGAATGGGAAGCAAAAAAGAGTGCCGAAACAAATTTGGCTAATGTTACCAAATTGGGAGATAAAAAAGCTATAAAAGATGCTACTAAATCACTAAAACAGGCTAATAAACAATTTGAAAAGGTAAACGAAAAGTTCCAAGCAACAGAAAATTTAATTGCCGCTGTAAAACAGTATGATCAGCCGTTATTTGAACAAATGGACAATTTAAAAGATGCAGGGGGGACCTCAGTAGATGTTGTTGTAAGGGCGGTTGATGCTGATATGTTCTCAAATATGGAAGATAATTCATCTACGGATAAATTACTTGGCTTGGGACGCCAAGGAGAAGGTATAGCTTTAGCAGAAGGGCAGCGTAATGACCAGGGCAGTTTAATATTTAAAAACGGTCCATCAGGAACATATATGCCCGTGAGGAGTGCTGGTATGCTAGGTTTCCCAGGCGATGGAGATAATAAGGCTTCCGTATATTTGAGGATTGGACAAGATGCCGAATGGTTAGCACACGAATTCGGTCATTTACTATATACCGTTGGAAATATGCTGCAATATTATAAATTTTTACTTAACCACCCTACAACTGATGGTCATGGTGCAGGAGATCCGAGCGGAAAAAGTGCAGAGAAAGCTCAATCAGATTATAGAAAATTAAAATCAAGTAGTAAACAATGAAAACTAAATTAATATTATTGCTCCTCTTTTTTTCAAGAAACGTTTTTTCTCAAGTTGCAAATGTTAAGTTGAGTCAAACATTTGTTATTCATGTTTTTATGGATAGAAACGAAGGTATACTTGATGTTGACTCGTTTATTAAAAATACAGATAAGGTTAAGACAATAGACAATATTGGATTTAATAAATTAGTTTTTTTATCGTTCAGTGTAGACGATTTATATCCTGAGAATGATTCTTTAGATGTTGATAATAAAAAACTATTTTCATGTAACTATATAATAGCATACAACAAAATACAAAACAGGATTTATCATCTTAAAGGATTTAAAACCAACGACTTTAAAGAGTTTTATATTTACGAAGTAGCTAATTCGCTCAAAAAGAAAGGCAGTGGCATTGCTAAGTTAGATGATTATAAAGCATTTCTTTCTGAATTTAAAGTCCCTGGGTTAAATCTTGGCTGTTTATATGAGTCTGTTATTTTAAAAGGCAAAGGCGGTAAATCAGGTTGCTTAATTTCATGTTTCCAAAGAGATAAAACTGCTCTTGTAGCCAGATAATTTGAATCCTTTCTCCTGCAATCACGAGGGCTTTTTGCCCCCCAGTTGCCGCTGAGCCTCCAGCCTTGTGGTCCGCTGATAGGTAAACGCCATACTAAGTAATAAATATGCAACACTCGGATGTTTAATTTCATCCGGGTGTTTTTTTGTATACCCGCAGCTCGCGTAAAGGATAGAAACGGGTACCGGCCTGTGGCTAATGCCTGTGTAGTATGAGTGTATAGCCTGGCGCCGCTTCTACCAGCGGCGTACGCCATGATTTGAGCCAAAAGTTAAAATTCAAAAGTCAAAAAAACACTGCATTATCTTGGCGGCTCGTCCTCGTTGAGCCCATATAACTATGATGACGTATCCATTGGTTATAATTTTGTAAAACAGGTAACCTCCAATTACCGGGTACATTATATCAGCAATGCAGCCAAAACGGCCAGGATCCAGAAGCTGCTATCGTCCGAAAGTTATTCGTACGATCATATGGGCAGGCGCAGATCAAACTCCAGCCAGCTGCAGGACAGTACCAATACCATCCAGGGCGCTGTGCGGGTATCACTGGCCAGTTATAATGAAACCGGGCAGCTGATTAAAAAAGGACTACACTCCATTAACGGTACCTCCAACTTTTTACAGAACCTGGATTATAGGTATAACCCGAGGGGCTGGCTTAGCTATATCAATAACCCTACATTAAGCGCCGATGGCGGGACTACCAATACCGACCTTAACGACCAGTTTGGTATGGAGCTGAAGTATGATAATGCCACCTCATCGCGACCGCAGTACAACGGCAACATAGCCACAACTACGGTAAAAACGGGCAGCGTATCAGGTACATCGTTCAGCGCATTTACCTATGATTACCGGTACGATAAGCTGAACCGGCTGAACGACGCGGTATCAACCACTGCTACCAGTAAGGATGGTTTTCATAGCGAGTATGCCACCTATGATAATATGGGCAATATCACCAACCTGGGCAGGTATGATAAAATAGGCACCACCCGTACAGCGATAGATACCCTGACGTATACGTATATCGGTAACCGGGTAGACAGGATTGACGATGCATCTGCCTATGCAGGTACCTATGGGTTTACCAACGGGGTAAGCCAAACGGGGGAATATACTTATGACGGCAACGGCAACCAGTTGAAAGATTTGAATAAAGGCTTGACCGGTTTTACGTATAATATGCTGAACCTGCCGCAAACGATAACCCGATCGAACGGGAATACCACGGTGTATGTTTATGATGCAGCAGGCCGGAAGCTAAGAAAACTGTTTACTGCGGGGGCAACCACGACAACGGATGAATATATCAATGGCATCCAGTACGAATACACCGGCAGCGCGCCGGTTATCGCGTTCATCCAGACAGAAGAGGGCCGGGCACGGAAAAGCGGGACAGCCTACGTTTACGAATATGACCTGAAAGACCACCTGGGCAATACCCGGTTAACGACCACCTGGGACCCGGCAGATGCTACCCAGCTGACACCCAAAAATGTGCAGCATACCGATTATTATGCATTTGGGTATACCATACAAAGTTTACAGGGTACTATATCATCTCCTAAAAATGAGTACCTTTATAATGGAAAGGAATTACAGGAGGAGACAGGATTGTATGATTACGGCGCAAGGTTCTATGATCCGGTGATTGGGAGGTGGACGAGTGTGGATCCGTTGGCGGAAAAGTCGAGGAGGTGGACGCCTTATAATTATGTAATGGATAATCCTCTCAGGTTTATCGATCCTGATGGAATGGAGCCTTGTTGCGGCACCTTCCCAGTAGGTGAAGATCCTGACGACAGTCCATCCGCGCAAAAAGGATTGCTTAGACCGCCTACAAGCGGTGACAAGTTGACCCATCCGGTTTATTCGACAATAAGAAGCATTGCGTTCAGCATTGTTAGCGGAGTGGGCCTTAACGCTGTGGATGATAATATAGCCGACATGAGTTCAAAGGGATCTGGATCCGGCAAGACAGAACTTGGGGCGAACGTCCTGAATGCAGCGATGATATTGTCTTCTCTTGCAGATGGAGGTGGAGGCGGAGGAAAACCCACAATAGAGCCATTGGGAGAAATAATACCAGATAATGCTATCGTGGTTCGAGGAGGAATGAATACGCCTGAAAGTTTGGCTAAAATTAGTACTGAGACTCATCCAAGCGGGGTAGTGGGAGTTTCAACACATACTGGAGAAGCACCCGTCGAACATTTGGCAGAAGGATTGCCAAATGGCAAAGTTGGAGTTACAACGGTCCGTGATGTGCGCGCGGCAGGGGGCGACGTAATACGTACACAAGGCCAAAGCATCTGGCATGCTACCTTGACCAAGTTGCCGCCTGAGATTGCTAGTAGGCTATTAAATCCAGTTTTTAAAAACCCAGCTTTAAAAAAATAATAATATAAAAAACATGATTTCCGAAGACGAATTAAATCAAATTGAGTTCCGGTGTTCAAAAACTCAAAAAGGCCCATGGAAAGCTTACATAGAAGGTAGAGATCACGAAGCTGGGTCGGATTTTATCATGACAGGTTCGGAGGAAGATCGTGGTCAAGATATTGAGTTATTGGGCGCGACTGAAGCAGATTACGATTTCATAGCTAACGCAAAACAGGATATTCCTTATTTAATTGAGGAAATCCGAAAGCTGAAAAATCAGATGGGTCTGTAAAATAAACTGTGTCGCTCAGCTACCGCGAGGGCTTGTTGAACGCTACCGCAGGCCTCCAGGCCTGTGGTACTCATGCAAGGCAGGGTGCTTGTTGGATAATATAAAGCTGTAGAATAAACAGAGCCTGGCGGAGATGCCGGGCTTTGTTGTTTAATGGGCGTAAGCTTTTCTTGCTTTAGCATCCCTAAGAAAAGTGTCAATGATATTAAACAGCACTGATTTGGTGTTACCGTCCAGCGTTTCGATATCTTCCAGGCGCTTAACAGTTTCGTTGTTATAGGATGCATGTTTGCCCCAAGCTGGCGCACGCGTGTCGCGTGTGCCCCGCTGATAGGTATGCGCTATGCAAAGCCAATTTCAAATCCCGGATGTTTAAGAGCATCTGGGATCTTTTTCATTTGTTTATTAATGTTATCTAATCATTGTAGCTTTATAAAGCTAAACCAATCACCAATGAGCAGAAAATATAAATTTTTAAATAAAGAGGGGTTATACTTTGTAAGCTTTGCCACAGTTAACTGGATAGATGTTTTTACAAGGCCGGTTTATAACGAGGTAATAACAGAAAGTTTAACATATTGCAAAAATAACCTCGGCATGGAATTATATTGCTGGTGTATCATGCCCAGCCACATACATTTAATTTACAGGGCAAGGGATAATAATCCGGAAGTAATATTAGGCAGGTTTAAAGAATTTACAGCGAAAAAATTAGTTAAGGAAATTGAGGGCAACTTCCAGGAATCTCGCAGGGAGTGGATGTTATCGATGTTTAAAAAGGCGGCTGCAAATAGCAGTAACGTTACAAGCTACTAGTTTTGGCAGCATCATAACAAACCTATTGAACTATGGAGTGCCCACGTTATCCAACAAAAAGCCGACTATATTCACAACAATCCGGTAGCGCCCGACTTTGTTGACGAACCATGGTACTGGAAATATTCAAGCGCTATTGATTATGCCGATGGTAAAGGACTCGTTGATATTGAATTTTTGTAAATGACAAGATTTGTGCTAAACAACTTGGCACACGCGACACGCGTGCGCCAGCCTGGGGGGGTAGACAAAAGAAAAACGAAAAGTCTTAATATCAGAAGCACACTATTGTCATTAGTAATGCCACAGCCTTCCCTGTTGTCCGTAGTCTACCGCAGTTCGAATGTCTCTTCGAACGGCTATGCTTTTAGTTTGCAACTACCGTATTTCCGCTAAATATAGAACACCCGGATCCTTAATTTCATCCAGGTGTTTTTATCTACCGGCGGTTCGCAATAGGGATAGCAGCGAATACCGGCCTCGCGCTTAATGCCTGAGGCCGTATAAGCGAATAGCACGGGCCGCAGGCATTGCCATGATTTTTAAGTCAAAAAACAATGTTCGGGAAGAAAGTACCGGGCAAGGATATTAACCGCGATACCTACGCTATTGTAACCCAATAATTAAACAGCAATTATCGCACGATAGATTACCGTTTTAACATCCGGGAGCAGCTTACCAGTATCAATAATAGTGTAACGATGACACCCTGAACGACGATAATACTGATTTGTTTGGGATGCAAATGTATTATGAAACCAATGATGCAAACCTTAACAACTGAGCTTATTATAACGGGTGCCCCAATTCGGTTAAATGGATGTATAAGGATGCCGCGGGCAATAAAAGTTACGAGGGGGCATTTACGTATACTTATGATGCTGTGGGCAGGTATACGGCATCGGGCTATGAAGAGCGAACGAGTGCCGCTACTACCTCTTTTGCAGCAGGGCACGGCTGGGACGAGGCCATAACCGGTTATGATGCCAACGGCAATATCACAGGCCTTATGCGTAATACAAGTACGCAGGGATCGGGTACGCCGGTACCGATAGATAACCTTACTTACACTTACGATCCTAATATTGCCGATAAGCTCAATAACATACCCGATGGCACCGACTCGGGTTATACGGGCGCAGGCTTCATGAACCTCGCGGCTTCAACGGTGTCATATACATATGATGCCAATGGCAACCTGCCAAGCTATCCCCGGAAATTGCATATAATGTGCTTAACCGTACAGGTAAAATATCTTTTACATCCCTGGACAGCATTATCGCCCGGGTTAAAATAGACACTGCCACTATGAGGACCAATATGATCATCGCGATTGCCCTTCGGGCCGAAAAACTAGACGTAAGGCTGTCGAGAGTGCCGGTGCAACCCAGCTCGGCCCCGGACAATAAATACATTATTCAACGGCCGGATTTTGAAGGCGATTTTTTTCGCTTTGCAAATTATTGCGGCAACTGCAAACCACACACAGGTTTGATACGAGCGGTGGATTTTGTATCGGGTAAGTGTTTGTTGCGGTTATTAGGTGATGGGTTGTTGATAGACGAGCGATTTATGCACGAAGTGATGTATAGCAGGAAACAATTTGCTAAATCGTTTAAAACGCGACGGAACGAATATATTACAATACCCACAAATTTATTATCTCAAATCTTTGGATTTATGGTTTTCAAATAATATTTTCGTAAAACTTAAACCAATCACAAATTTATGAAAAATACTCCCTATAAGCTAGGTCTATCAAGCAAACAAGCATTAAATATCAGTTAAGGTTATAGTATTACTTGTGGCTAATAAAGGTTATCCGCCTTTATTTATTCGCACGGTTATAACCGCTGAATGGCATGTTTGATCAGCCCTGCTCAAAGCAGCAACCTTTAATTACAAATTCAATTTTAAATAAATGAAATCATTTTTTCTTTTGGTATTGGCTGTACTATTTTCAGCTTTATCTTCTTACGCGCAAAATACATTTCCGGCTACTGGTAATGTTGGCATCGGAACAACATCCCCGGCAACTAACCTTCACATTGTCGGCACCGGTACAAATACCGACGGTGATAATGCGCACCCTTTGAATGGAGGCGGTTTAGTTGTCCAGGGAAATACTGGAGCAAGATCGGCTGTCGCAGGTGCGCAGTTAGAATTCGCAATTCCTGCAAATACCGACGGCACCAATATATGGGGACAAGGACGAATTATAACTGTAGCGGGCACAGCTACTGGTTCTAACGCTACCGGAAAAATGATTATCGGTACCAGGAGGTCGTTCAATAAATTAGGAACAGGAAATCAATGGTATTATGGCGATGACCTGGTTATTGACGGAGCCGGAAATATTGGGATAGGGACATTAACACCGCGTGAGGCCTTGTCGGTAAATGGTAATATTCGTTCAAAGCAGATTAAAGTCGAAATAACCAACTGGCCTGATTACGTTTTCAGAAAAGATTATCAGCTCCTATCTCTCACTGATGTAAAAACCTACATCGATCAAAATCAGCACTTGCCGGATATGCCATCCCAAGAGCAGGTTGCTAAAGATGGCCTAAACCTGGGCGAGATGAACAAGCTGCTGGTTAAAAAGATGGAAGAAATGACGCTTTATATGATAGAAGCCAGGGAAGAGATTAATGAATTAAAAAAACAAGTACAGGATTTAAAGAATCCCAATAAATAGGTAAATGAAAAAAGTATTACTACTAATACTGGCTGGTTTAGCCAATATGCATTTTTCCAACGCGCAAACCAAAACTGTTACGGTTGATGCTAACGATATATTAAATAATAACACCAAAATAGTAGCCCAAACCTCGGCCGGGCAAATATTTTTTACTGGTCATCAGCTAGGAGCTGGCTATTATTATCCGGCTGGAATTTTCCGGGCGATAACAGACAATAATAATAATGCTGCAAACTATTACTATGATGGTATAACAAATGGCAATACAAATTTCAGTGTAAGGGCTGACGGACAGGGATATTTTGCAGGGAACGTTGGTATTGGAACAAATAGCCCATACGCCAAGTTTACTGTTTATAATAGTGTTCCCCTGGGCTCGGTAGCAAAAAATAACGTATTGCTAAGTTCGGTAAGCAGCACCGCGGGTACGGCAAATAACTTCAAAAACAATCTTTGGATTGTACGTAACGCTGCCGGCAGCGACTGGACGACGGCAAGATTGCACGACGGAATTTCTGTTGACGTATCATTTGGCAACCCCCAAACGGATACCAGGACCTGGTGGGAAAGGGATCCGAACCAGGATATACAATCCTGGGGGACGTCTGGTAGTACCTATTTATCCATTAATGCTGGGAATGTGGGTGTAGGAACAATAGATACCAAGGGCTATAAATTCGCCGTGAACGGCAATGTCATCGCAACATCTATGACTGTTAAATTATATGCTAACTGGCCCGATTACGTTTTCAAAAAAGACTATACGCTGCCCACTTTAACCGATGTGAAAACCTACATCGATGAAAATCATCACTTGCCCGAAATTCCATCTGAACAGGAGGTTGCCAAGAACGGCATCAACCTGGGCGAAATGAACAAACTATTGCTTAAAAAGGTGGAAGAGTTGACACTGTATTTGATTGAGAAGGACAAAAATGAAAAAGAAAATACTGCTCAGCTTAAGTTCATGGCGCAAGAACTTGCTAATCTGAAAAAACAAGTTACCCACCTCAATAAAAAACAACCGAAATGAAAAAGTTAATATTCTTATTTGTCTTCCTGATACCAGTATTGGCAAAGGCGCAGTATAGCAATAATATAGTGGGCGATAATGCCACTATATATGTATATGTAGGTACAATTAATGTTTCTCCATCAGATTTGGGCAATTTTAATAAATTAAAGGTAGACATATTTGGTAGCGCCTGGGAATCTGATACCAACGGCGAAACCACTTACTACATAGCAAACCGCAACGGCTTAAGTGTAAACCAGGTTACCTTGGGTAGTTCAAGCGGTAACAGTTTTACCTTAAAAGCGTACCAAAGCGGAACGTCTACCAATTTTTATGTCGTTACCACGGGTGCCAGGTATAAAGCCTTTTCTATCAAATCATTCCTGCTTTCAGGCGGGACTACAGCCAATCAACTGGTTACCTTGTCTACTACAACCACGGCACCAGCCAATGAAGTTGCATTAAATGTTGTCCCGGTTATGTATACAGATCTTAACGGTAACCTGGGCTTAAACACCTTAACTCCCGATCCGGCGTACCGTTTATCAGTTAACGGAAAAATAAGGGCTAAGGAAATTAGAGTAGAAACAGGTTGGGCTGATTATGTTTTTGATAAAAGCTATGAATTGGCATCTCTTACCAACATAAAAGCTTTCATCGACCAAAACCACCACCTCCCCGAAATTCCATCTGAGCAGGAGGTTGCCAAAAACGGTATCAACCTGGGCGAGATGAATAAACTATTGCTTAAAAAGGTAGAGGAATTGACTTTGTATTTGATTGAGAAGGATAAAGAGGTGAAAGCGCAATCGCAAAATAATTATACTCTTGAAACAAAACTAAAAATACAGCAGGAACAAATTGATAGATTAAACAAGAAAATGGAGTTGCTTGCCGACAAAATCAAATAAAGCCATGTAGCTATCATAAAATTAAACCAATTAACCGCTATCAATAATTCTTCACAACATGTTGAATTAATAAATACAACGATTGTAATCAGCAACATGATTTTTTACAAAAAAAGGCCCTTTCACTCACTTTAATCTAATAACTATGTTTTACCGTTTATTGCTGGTATTATTTTTTACCTCATTTATAGAGGGGGCCCTCCAGGCTCAATCTGATTATACGCATAACTTTAGCATGCATTCGCCGAATGCGTATGCATTCAGCAAGATTGACAATATACCGATGAATAACTTCACCGGGATGGCGAATATAGATTTGCCGCTATATGAAAAGAAAATGTCCGTTTTGAATTTCAGCATGCGCCTGGTTTATACCGGTGCCGGCGGTATTAAAGCGAATGAGCCTACTAATATAACAGGAAGGGGCTGGCTGCTTCGTGCTGGCGGTACCATTGTAAGGCACACAAGAGGTATTCCCGATGATTATCAAACCAATGAAACTTCATCAGATGGAACCCCGATTACCAAGTGGAATGGTGTTTTATACAACAATGGTATAACATACAAGCCAGATGGCGACGGCAGAATAAACAATGTTGATCCAACCTTTAATTATGCCGACGGAACCGCAGATTCACAGCATGATATTTTTGAATTTAGTATTCCGGGGAAATCTGGCAAGTTTTATATTGGTAAAGACAAGCAGGTGATAATAGTGACTGATAGTAAAGTGAAAATAATCCCCAATTTTACCAGCAGCACGCAATTTAAATTAGCCTCGTTCCTGATAATTGATGAAGCTGGAATAAAATATTACTTTAATCAGACTGAGGTAACTAAAGAATATGATCCTAACCCAGGTCTGACTCCTACGGCTGTCTATTATATGAAGGAGTACCCATCATCCTGGTTATTAACTAAAATAGAAGCACCGTTTAGCGAAGAATCTATAACCTATCAATACATAGTTAGGCAAACATGGACAGGTGGTGCAGCATCAATGGGCGTGTATAGTAAACGATCAGACATGCCATTCGGGAACACATCAACTTCTGTGGGAATTGGGGCAAAAGGAGCGGACCTACAGAGTATTACTTTTTCAGATCAAACTAAAATTAATTTAAATTACTTTTTGGATGGAACTGATCCAATTACATCTCCTTTGTTAAAATCGATAGATATTCTTAACACCCAGCAAGAAGTTGTAAAAAGTTATTATTTGAAATATCTATACTGGGGCCCTGGCGCCAAGGCTACTTATACCAATACACAACCCACGACAAATACATATTTTGCTACAAAAGGGAATGATTATTTAAATGCCATTGACCTGGTTGGCAGCAATAATAATCATCAGACAATGTATGCGTTCGATTACTTTTTAGATCAAAACTTAAATGAAATTAATGTGCCACACAGCTATTCGGTGAATAGTTCGTCCATAGTAGAAGCTGGTTTGGATTTTTGGGGTTATTACAATGGAAAAACAAATGCTACTGCTTCAACAAATGCTACCGCTTTTGTGATACCCACTGAACAGGGACCGGCTGCAGATAGAACGCCTGATTTGAATTATGCGAAATTAGGTATTATAAAGAGAATCATCTATCCAACCGGAGGTTCAGAAGAGTTTGAATACGAACTTAACGATAAACGTGGAACAAGCGGCAATGTTACCGTTGCCGGATTACGTATAAAGAAACGGACGCTGCATGACGGCATAACTCCGCAGAATGATATCGTCAAACAATATAATTATGTGGAGATTGACGGCTTGTCTTCCGGCTTTATAGGCGAACAGCCGGAATTTACATTTGTTAAGAATAGTTATTATGATGACGGAGGATGGCCATCTAACCCCCATATAAAATATACGACGACAACTTCTTATACAACCCCTGTAAATCCAATATCTAATATCGACGGCAGCTTTGCCGGTTACAGGCGGGTAGAAGAAGTGCTGCAAAATGGCAGCAACAACAACGGGAAGATAGTATACGAGTATTCTGACCTAAGCTATACTACTTTTTGGAATCCGAAGGACTATTATCCTTACCGCCCGGTGGACCAACCTTATTGGGCTGTGGGCCTGCCGCTTACTACTACTTATTTTTCCTCAACCGGCGCCATGACTAAGCGAACCGTAAATGAGTATAACATATTTCAGCAACAAAAGATTGATGATAACTATAGATCATTATATATGTCAAAAGATGGGGAAGTTGATGTTTTTGGAACTAATGGAAGTTCTGATCCGTACGCCATCAGATTTATATATAAATTCAATAACTACTATCCTGTAATAGGGAGAGCAGAATTAAAAGCTACACATGAATATAACTACCCATCAACTGGCTTAGTTACGCCGAAAGAAGTACTTACACAAAATACTTATGATGCCAATTATTACATGCTCCGTACATCTTCGCAACTTAACTCCGATGGTAACACTTTAAAAAAGTATTTTTATTATCCTTTTGATTATAATTTGAGTGGTTCGTTATCTACACTTGTTACCAATAATATAATTAATCAACCTGTATTAACAGAATCGTGGCTAACCAAGTCTTCTGGTAGTTTTTTGGTACAATCAAGCGTAACAGAATACCAAACGCTAAACAGTGGTATTATCAGACCGCTTAAAGTTTACACGGCGCGGCTAACACAACCTTTGTCAGGAACACCGGGTTCATTCTCAGGTACCATTTTATTACCGGCAGATCATAACTTTAAACCTGTTTTAGTATGTAATACTTATGACGACAAGAGCCGCCTTGTTGAATTTGAAAACCAGGGAGGAATTAAAACTGCTATTATTTTAGATAAATCAGGAAATACTCTGGCTAAAGCCGATAATGCATCGTTTGGTACAATTGCATACTCTGGATTTGAAACGGACGATTTAGGTAACTGGACATATGCATTAGGCGGCATTTCATCATCGTCAAGCAAATCAGGCTCAAAAAGCTATAATGGGGTTATCACCAAAAGTGGTTTATTATCCGGTAACTACAATGTAAGCTTATGGGCAAAAGGAAGCGGATCGGTAACGGTAAATGGCGTAAGTACTGCTATCAATAGTAATTGGAGCCTATATAAATGGGCGCTAACCGGCATTACTGCTGTAAGCATTAATACCAATGGTAATTTAGTTGACCAGGTAGCGTTAAGCCCGCAGACCGCACAAATGGCAACCGCCAATTATTACAAAGGAGTTGAAGTTGAAAGCACAACCGATGCCAATTACAAAAACAGCTATTTTGAATACGATGAGTTTATACGACTTATAAACGTTAAAGATCAAAATGGTAGTATTGTAAAAAACTACGCATATAATTATGCTACACCGTTTTTAAATACTACACAGTCTGCCAGCTTTTTGAAGAATGATTGCCCAACGGGAAATTACATACCTGGCCCTCCGGTAACCTATACAGTTGCTGCCGGTAAGTATACATCTTTAATATCCCAGGCAGATGCCAATGCGCAGGCTGTAAGTGAGATGTATGATGGGCAGTCGGCATCTTCATATGGTCAGGCATATGCTAATGCGAACGGCACCTGTATCCTGAAATATTATAATTCGGCTTTATCTACACTTTTTACAAAAAATACCTGCACCGCCGGTACCACGCCGGGGCAGGTATATTATGTTGTAGCTGCCCAAACCTATAGTTCGGTTATTTCGCAGGCCGATGCCGATAACCAGGCTCAAAATGAAGTTAACGCCAACGGTCAAAATTATGCCAATGCCAATTGTGTATGTGCCAACCCGATAACAGTTACATTTAGTAATTCCACGTCGGATTCCATTGGGATGAATTTTACAACGGGATTAAATTTTTCTGCAGGTACCGGGAATGCCAGAAGTTATGTATGCCCTCCGGGTTCGTCTACACTTGTATTACCTGCCGGAATCTATAGTGTATCTTTTTCCACCATTGGTTCAAGTAACAGCCATAACTGTTATGTGGGCGCAAGGACAGCGGTTGCAGGGAACCATGTTACATTTACTAATGTAAATATCAATAGCGGTACCGGAGGAGAAAGAAATGTTGGAATTTATTAAAATAACAGGCTTCCATTACCAGGGATACTAAATTAAAGCGTTAACCTTAAACCACTATCATATGGCCATTTTCCATATCACCATAAAATCAAAACTAAAGCCATTACTTTTAGCTTTCAGCATTTTGCTGTCGGCTATATATTCAAAGGCGCAAACATATGTAAATGCCGCCATGACGGGCACACCTGTAGCGGGCTCCTATTACAGCAATACCAGTATAGTGCTTAATCCCACCTTTAGCTTTGCGGCAGCAAGCAGCAGCAGCCTGAGCTTGTATATTGTTGGCCCAGATTGCGTACCGCAAACCACGGCTTTAAGTGCCAATAAAAATTATATATTAACATCGACACCTCGCGTTGGCGGCATCAATACAGCTGCGGGTTTAGCCAACCGCAGCACCTGCGAACTGATGCAAACAGTACAATACTTTGACGGATTGGGCAGACAGCTGCAAAGCATCCAGATAAAAGGCTCGCCACTGGATAAAGATTTGGTGCAGCTTTTTGTATATGATGTTTTTGGCAGGGAAGCACAAAAATATCTGCCCTATGCAGCAACTACAGCTGATGGCGGCTACAAAACAGATGCCCTAACAGCAGGCGCCGGTGTGCTGAATTTTTATTACCCCGCCGGTAGTACAGCAACTTCCGGTGCCCAGCAGAGCAACGGCATAGTTTATAACCCCAAGCCCTTTGCGGTAACCAACTTTGAGTCATCACCATTGAACCGGGCAACAGAACAGGGTGCGCCGGGTACCGACTGGCAACCTGTAGCCGGTAATGCTACCGGGCACACCAAAAAAATGGTTTACACCATCAATAATGCAACAGCGATAACGGATACGGCTAACACAATGGTTGCTGCGCTTTATGGGGTAATAATAAATACAGACGGGAGCCGCACACTTACCAGGGCAGCAGGGATCAATGCCAATTACCTGGCCGCGCAACTTGATGTTGGCATTGCCAAAGATGAAAACTGGAAAAGCGGCCGGGGGGGCACAACAGAAACATATAAAGATAATGAAGGGCACGTGGTACTGAAACGCACATTTAATTACAGCGGTACAACCCTGCAGATCCTATCTACCTATTATGTATATGACGACCTGGGCAACCTGGCTTTTGTGCTGCCACCAATGAGTAATGCTGATAATGTGCTGCCTGCACAAACTGTTCTTGATAACCTGTGCTACCAATACAGTTACGATGAGCAGAACCGGTTAATTCGGAAAAAATTACCTGGCAAGGGCTGGGAATACGTGGTATACAATAAGCTGGACCAACCGGTACTTACCCAGGATGCTATCCAACGGTTAACCAACCAATGGACCGTGACCAAATATGATGCTTTAGGCAAGGTAGTGATGACTGGATTGTGGAATGCAGGCGCTGTTATAGCACAATCTACTTTACAGGCCAATATTTATGCAGCTGCCCAATGGGATACCCGCGATAAAAGTGACGTAAATATAGGATATTTCGTCGGCAATAATCCTGCTGTCAACAGCTATCCAGCCATGAGCAGTTACCTGAGTATAAACTATTACGATGACTACAGTTTCAGCAATATTACCGGGCTGCCTTCGGTGTTTAATACCATGCCATCGGGGGCAAGCAGCCAGACCACAGGCCTGCTTACCGGCAGTAAAATAAACATACTGGGCACAGCCAACATGCTTTGGACTGTAAGCTATTATGATGACCTCGGCCGCGATATCCAAACCTACAAACAGCACTACCTTGGTGGCGGCACACCAAATGTAAATAACTATGACGTATTAACCAACAGTTATGATTTTACCAATACGGTAACTGCTACTACCCGTAAACATTATAACACCACCAGTACAACGGCCCCGGTGTTAACCGCAGCCAACACTTACGTTTACGACCACATGGCCCGCAAAACGCAGACCTTTGAACAAATTAACGGCGGGGTTAATGTATTACTAAGCCAGGTGGATTATAATGAGGTTGGCCAGCTAAAGGTAAAGCACCTGCACAGCACCAACACTGGTGCATCGTTTTTACAAAACACAAGCTATGCTTATAATGAACGCGGCTGGCTTTCTAAGATCAATGATCCTAATGTGGTGCCCACCGCCGATAAGCTGTTTAGCATGGCGCTTAATTACAATACACCGGTACCGGCAAATAACGGAAGCCCGCAGTATAATGGCAACATTGCCGAACAATTATATAACAAGGGCACTGTAGGACAAAAGTTTGTCACCTATAATTACGATCAACTCAACCGTTTAACGGCGGGTAATTCGGCAGAGGCATTCAGTGAAAACAGTATTACGTACGATACGAACGGCAATATACAAGGCATGACCCGTTTTGGGCCAAACACCGGCATACTCAGTTATGTTTATAGCGGCAACCAGTTGCAAACGGTTACCAGTAATAACAACAGCGTAACCCGGAGCTATGGCTATGACGTTAACGGCAATGCCACTAGTGATGGCCAGGGGAATACGATTAACTACAACCTGCTGAATTTGCCGGCCGTTATACCCGGCAAAAGCTTAACCTACACCTATGATGCTGCCGGTAATAAACTCAGAAAAATAAGCAGCGGGGCATCAACCGATTACATAAGCGGGATCCAATACAAGGTGGATGGCACGATAGACTTTATTCAAACCGATGAAGGTCGGGCGATCAAGACCGGCGCCAACTATATTTATGAGTACGCACTGAGCGATCACCTGGGTAACAACCGGGTAACATTTGACCAAACAAACGGTAAAGTTGGCGAGGATGATTATTACCCCTTTGGCCTAAATATACACCGCCAGCAAAATGCTGGAAATAAATATCTTTACAACGGCAAAGAGATGCAGGATGAGTTGAACGAATACGATTACGGTGCTCGGTTCTATGACCCGGTGATTGCAAGATGGAATTCGATTGATCCGCTGGCTGAGAAAAGCAGGAGATGGTCGCCATATAATTACGTGGAGAATAACCCGATCAGAAATATTGACATTGACGGAATGCTTACCTATGATTATAATACTGGGAGTTATAGAGACGCTAATGGACAAGAGGTACCCACTTATGAGGCAATGGAACAGATAGAGGGAATGGCCTCAGCTACTTTTGTGACACCTACAAACGCTTACCAACAAACTCAAACTACACTTGGCCAGGTCATAGCTAATGACGCAGAAAATGCATTGAAAAATAATCCTCACGATTGGGATTTTGATAGACAGAAAGATAACTATGACCCAGGAACCGATAAATGTAACAAATTTGTTTATGATATGCTTAAGAAGGCTGGCATTGATCTCGGTACGCCTAATGGAAATTTTTTAAAACGAATGTTCGGATACGGATCGCCGCCAACAGCTCAACAATGGGCAGACCCTAATGTAAGTATACCTGGTTGGAGAGTATTAGGTCCAAATGAAACCCCTCAGGCGGGGGACGTAGTGGCGGAGCATATAAATTATGGCTCGCACCCGGCAACAGGTCATGTTGGTATCGTGAGTGGTACYAATAAGACGATAAGTGTGGCCGAAGTAGGAAATGGACATCCAGGAGAGATATTAAAAGAAAATGATTTTGGTTTTCGTGCGACTACAAATAGTCCGCGACATATAGGAGAACGGGCCTCCTGTGTATTTAGAAGGTATGTGGGTAAGTGATACTATGTTTTCTCCGTATAGCCCAGTATCACCTTCATACTTGTTTTTGAAGATATTTTAACATTTTATATGGTCGAAGAATTGATAAATATGAAAAATCAAGCTAATATAAAACAGATTCTATACCGTTTTTTTCTATTTGCAACCGCGTGTATGATTTTATTTGCCTGTACCAACAATAAACAGAACTTAAATAATGAGAATTTCTCATCACCGAGGCAAAAACAAACCTTATATAAAAAGAAAAATTTTGACACCCTAATTCAGACTATTATAAAGCAAACGCCCAGGCAAATGGATGTGTTAGAACAATACTTGGATAATAAAGCATTTGTGGAGGTTTTTGATCATAGTTTAAGTTATTTTCCCGATGTAAAAAAACTTTTGGCGACTAGGCATTTTAGTGCTGAACAAGCTTTCGTTTGCATTCTTGCTATGCAAAACTTACGCATCCATGACTATTTGGAGTTATGTAATATTTATTTAGCACTATATGATGATCATATGGTTTCTGAACAAATGTTAGAAGCGGTTATCGCTCCCAATTTTTTGAACAAAATCATACTCAAGGAAAATAATGACAATCCAGATGTACTAAATTTTTTGAATTCGGTGCTTCATAGAAACATTTCTATTAAATTTAGAAAATTGATTGAAGAATTAAAATAGTATTTGCAGATACCCGCCTCAACTACCGCAAGTTGCGCCGTGAATTGCAAACGTTGAAAAAGGTATTCCCTCGCTGTCACAAGCGTCGCTGCCCCAGCTACCGCAAGTGTCGCTCCAGCTACCGCAAGCGTTTTTCGCTGCCGCAAGCTTCCAAGCTTGTGGCCGCTGATAGGTAAACGCCATGCTAAGTAATAAATATGCAACACCCAGATGTTTAATTTCATCCGGGTGTTTTTGCATACCGGCAACCTCGCGTTAAGGATCGCAGTGGAAGCCCACATCGCGGGCAAGCCGGGGCGGCAAAAGCAAAGCGAGGCCTTGTAATGGAAAGCCTGACCGCCGCTTTTACCAACTGGGTACACGCTGTTAATCAAAAAGGAAAAATTCAAAAAGTTGGAAGTATCGTCGATAGAGTTTTCGCAGCGCCCCTAAATATTAAGATCCGGAGGGCCGATTTTAAATTGATAACGGGAATCCAGCTTTCCAGCTGGAACTTTTCCCATTGAGGGATAAGCAAATTTTATGAATATTATACAGGTAATTAATGTGCCAATGCCCCATCTCAAAGGGGCTGAGTATACAAAATTAGGCTAAAGTGTTTTGTTGTTGTGAACAGCATGTTAGTTGGTTTTATAGCATTAGCGAACGATGCATAGGCAACACAAAGTAATAAAGCTTTACTAACGCAGTGACATTCGCATCGTGAGCGAGCTGCTCAGCTGAGTTCTTTACCTAAACTGAGTTTTAAGAGTTAGCAAAAGTTGTATAGAAACCGGGCTGCCTTGGTTTGCTTTTTGGTTGCATATTAATTAATATAAATATAACACAGGGTTTAAATGAAAAGCTTGACAATGAATTATTGTTTAATATTTTTATAAAAAAAATCTCAATAAAATACTAAAAATAAAAAAACGCGTAAGTAATATAATATCAACCTGTTAAACCTAATCACAATAACATGGATTATTTTTTCATAGTGCCGTATATGTAATTTGATACCATTTGTTTCGCCCCGATAATCTGGACGGCATACATTTATTATGATGTTAACTATTAATTTAACATCGGACTAATGACCATCAAAAAACAATATAAATAATAAATTTCAATTAATACCAACGCCTTAAACACAATCAACCTCAAATCTTAAAACAAATGAAATCATTTTCTCTGCTGGTATTGGCTTTGCTATTTTCAGCTTTTTCTTCTTATGGGCAAAATACATTTCCGGCTACAGGCAATGTGGGAATGGGAACAATGTCTCCATCAACTAATCTTCACATCGTTGGTGCTGGTACAAATACTGACGCCGATAACGCACACGCTGTGAATGGGGGTGGCTTAATCATTCAAGGAAATACAGGTGCACGGTCGGCCAACAACGGGGCTCAACTGGAATTTGCTATTCCCGCAAATACAGATGGTACTAATATATGGGGGCAAGGGCGAATTATTACGGTAGCCGGGACAACCACGAGTGGTAATGCTACCGGAAAAATGATAATAGGCACCCGGAGGTCATTTAACAAGTTAGGTACAGGCAATCAATGGTATTACGGTAATGACCTGGTTATTGACGGTGCCGGAAATATAGGGATTGGTACGTTAACGCCGCGCGAAGCATTATCGGTAAATGGTAATATCCGTTCAAAACAGATTAAAGTAGAAATAGCCAACTGGCCCGATTATGTTTTTAAACAGGATTATCAACTTCCATCTTTAATGGATGTGGAAAACTATATCAATCAAAATCAGCACCTGCCGGATATGCCATCTGAAGAGCAGATTGCTAAAGACGGCCTTAACCTGGGCGAGATGAACAAGTTGCTGCTTAAAAAAGTGGAGGAACTTACTTTGTATTTGATAGAAAGGGATAAAAAAGAAAAGCAGCAGGAGATCCGTATTGAAAAACTGGAAAAGATCATTAACGAAAAAAATAACAATCGGTAATCCTATTAGCAAAAACCATAACAACAAAGTGTCATGAAAAAACTCTGTTTAAGTTTAATTTTTAGTATAATTCTATTGCCTTTATGTAGGGCACAATATACGGCCATTGCGTGTGGTCCTAATATTACCCCAGCAGTAAATTATGTTTTTTTGGGAAGCCTCGGGTTTCCGCAGGATAACAGTGCAAACAGCCAAAAATTACAGATTGATATTATTGGCGGCGGCTGGGGTGCTAATGATAAAGGGACTACAACGTTTTATATCGCCAACAGGGGAGGGCTTAGTGTAAACCAAGTTACCCAAGGTGGTTCGTCCTTTACGGCAAGTCGTTTGAAGATCTATCAAAGCGGCAGTACAACAAGTTTTTATCTTGCGGTGAACAGTACTAACGAATACCTGGCATTCGCTGCAAAAGCCTACCTGTTTGGGTACGCCACTACAGCGCAGCAGGTGAGTATAACCACACAAACAACGGTGCCCGCTGGCACAGATATTACTTCTTCGATAACGGTTACCCCGGTGCTCATAACCGATTTGAACGGTAATATCGGATTGAATACCTCATCTCCTGATCCCGCCTACCGTTTATCGGTCAACGGGAAAATAAGGGCTAAAGAAATCAGGGTAGAAACCGGCTGGGCCGATTATGTTTTTGATAAAAACTATGAATTGCCACCTCTTACCAACATAAAAGCTTTCATCGACCAAAACCATCACTTACCCGAGATTCCTTCTGAACAGGAGGTTGCCAAAAACGGCATTAACCTGGGCGAGATGAATAAGCTGTTGCTTAAAAAAGTGGAAGAATTGACACTGTATTTGATTGAAAAGGATAACGAACTGACAACAGGAAAAGCTGTTAATCGATCACAGGGGATACAAATGGCAGCGTTCAAAGATCGTCTTGATAACCTGGAAAAACAAAAAATAACCAACTTTAATAAATAATTACATCGATGTTAAAAGGAATTTATGCCTCTTTTATAAAGATGGCCCTAATTATATGTTGTTTGATGATTTGGCAAAACGGATATTGCCAGTTTGATGATAAAAGCTCGGCTGCTCCTGCATCGCCTAACGTTTCTGCAACAGCAAAATATGCTAATACAACTGTTAATATGTATACCGGCGTGCCTAATATTAGTGCCGATTTGCATACTCTTGCTGCCAGGGGCTATAGTATACCTATTGCCTTACTTTACAACGGATCGGGCAATAAGGTACAGGATATGTCAAGCCCCATAGGCCTGGGATGGACAATGTCAGCCAACTGCCTGGTGTCAAGATACGTGAGAGGATTGCCCGATGAAGGCACAAGTGGATACTTTGGCAGCTCGATGGGGCTTAAAGTAACACAACCGTTGGATGTTACAACAATGGGCGGTATCCTGGGCAATACTTTAGATGCCGAGCCTGATTTGTTTTATTATAATCTTAATGGCAGGTACGGGAAATTTGTATTTAACAAAGATGGTGTACCTGTTATGCTCACAGATAAGAGCATCCGTATTTTAAACAGCCCGTTTAAGCAGGAATTGGGGCTTAGCGGCTGGGTGTTTGAAGATATAGGAGGCACTTTTTTTTATCTTGGTTCAGATGCTTCCAGCATTGAAAATACACAGTTGACATTTTATGGTGAAACTTCAAATCAGGTACGAAACTACGCCTCTACCTGGTTTCTAAATAAAATAATAACTTCAAATAATACAGAAACTATTACTTTCAGTTATGTTGCAGGTGATCCAATTAAAACAACCAATTATCGCAAAACGGAAAAATTTAGGGATAAGATAACATCCACCTTCGATAAGGGCATCAGTTTTTTGGGAATTCCGTTGTCGCAACCAAGTTCGTCTCTCGATTTTTCGGTCGTAGATAAATCCGAATGGGATAGCAATATTGAAGAACTTATCCAAAGCCCTAAATACCTGAGTTCAATTGCTACATCAAATCAGAGTGCATATTTTACATATGATACCCAGGCAAGAAAAGACCTTGCAAATGGAAAAGTACTAAATAAAGTAGATATTAAAGATTATAAGGGTGAGTTGATTAAGTCGTTCTCGCTTCTGCATGATTATTTTTATTCATTTTACAACGACGCTAATGATGTAACCGTAAGGGCGATGACAGCCGATAATTACAGGCTCAAGCTAAATAATGTAACAGTTACTTCGGGCTTAACACCTGTTGTAACATTGCCGTTGTTTAGCTTTGAATACGTGCAGGATATTAATTTACCCCCACGGGCGTCAAATAAATTCGATCATTGGGGTTATTATAACAACACCGGTGCGAATAGTGATAATGCCAATCTGATTCCCGAATTACAGGCAAATATGGACCGTGAACCATCGCCTGTAATGATGACAGCCAACGTGTTAAAAAAAATATATTTGCCAACAGGCGGATACAAAGAATTTGTGTTTGAAGCAAATACCTATTATAACCAGGCTATCTCATACAACAGCTACGCCGGCGGTCTCAGGATAGCAAGAATTAAATCAGCAGGAGACCCGAACACAACACCTGTAATTACAAGTTATAATTATAATGATGATCTGGGCCATTCAACCGGAAAGCTTATAAACGCGGCACCCATATATGTCAGATACATAGAACATACACAAAGTCAGTTTCTTCCCCAATACAGCATTTTCAGTCCCAATATACCAATTTACCGAGACTCAGGCAATGGCGCTCCGCCAGTTAATGTCAATAATTCTATATATGCTGCAATAGTTGTTGCTGTGATAGATCTGTTCCAAAGTCACAAAACAACGGTTGAAAGCTACTCTCCGTTTATTATAATCAACTCCACTTCTTTTAACACCATGTTTGACATTGATGGAAGTGCTATTGGCTATAGCCAGGTTACCATTAATAACAGTAATGAAGGAAAAACAGTGAACTTTTTTACAGACAGAGAAGATTACCCTGATTATACCAACCAATTAAAAGTAGATGGCTCGTTTAAAACCCTTGAACGAATCAGTCCCAACATGAGTCCATATACGCCGGCAACATCTTACGCGTTTGCGCGTGGGCATCTTAAACAGTCGCTCGTATATGATAACAACAATAATTTACTTAAAAGAATAACCAACAAATATGTTTTTAATTCGGTCATGGATAGTGTTAAAGGTGTTCGGGTGGCTATTGGAAAGGTAAATATCTCCGGAACCGGGCAATACCAGAGCATAAATACCGAGTTTTATAATATTGGAAACTACTATTATATAGCAAAGCAATTATTGTTAAGTCAAACTACCGAAGAAAACTTTATTACAGGCAATGTTTTACCTGTATCTACTGTAAAATCATATACGTATAATTCCCCCTATCCATCGCTGCTAACAAATGTAACTATTCAAAACAGTGACAATAGTACTAATACCATTGATTATAAATATGTGTTTAATAAAGATTTGATAACATTTGCCAAGCAATCAGAAACAGATGCGGTCAATAAGTTATATGCAGATGGTAAATACGGTATCCTGCTCGATCAAATAATCAAGACCAATAATAAAGTATTAAAAGGCAGCCGGGTTGGGTATAAAAACTGGATAATTAATAGCCAAACGTTCACTTTACCCGAGACTGGTTACGAGAATAATGGCACTACAGTAACTCCTGCTATTCAATATTTTAATTACGATCAATACGGTAATTTGCTTTGCTCAAATGCCAAATCGGGACCTAAACAGTCCACGATATTTGGGTATAATAAACTATATCCGGTGGCAAAAGCTTTCAATGCAGCCGATAATGATATATTTTATGAAAGTTTTGAGGAGGGCGGCGGCAATATAAGTACGTCGGCTAAAACCGGTAGCCTAAGTTTTAGCGGCAGTTATTCCAGGAATCTCACCGGCCTTGATAATGGTAGTTATACGCTAAGCTATTGGCTTAAAACAGGAAATACCTGGGCCCTTCAAAGTAGTACGGTGCCAGTTACCAGTAACAGTTACACCATAAATATTACCAGCGGACAAATAGATGATGTGAGATTTTATCCTGTTGATGCTCAAATGTCAACCAGTACATATACAGCTTTAAGCGGTTTAACGGGATCCACAGATATTAAAAACGAAGCAACGTATTTTGAATACGATCAGCTTTTGCAATTAAAGAATACCAAAGATCAGTACGGAAACATTGTAAAGAATTTAAAGTATAACTACGTTGTACAGCAGCCAGGCGCCGTTGGTACCATAACTTATTATAGCCAGGCTGTATCCGGAGGATATTCGAAGAACAATTGCGGAACCGATGCCACGCCCAACCCTATAGTTGTAACTTATACCATCCCGGCAAATAAATACACTTCTGTCATTTCGCAGGCCGATGCAAATCAGCAGGCTTACAATGAACTTATTGCCGAGGGGCAGGCTAATGCCAATTACGTTGGCGGATGCAGATTAACTCATTAAAACTATCAACCAGTTATTATCAATATAATGATCACTAAACCTATCCCTGCAAGCAAAGCTTTAAACCAGCTGTTGATTTGCATCTGTTTGTTATTTGCAGGCTACAGTCTACAGGCGCAAACTTATGTGAGCTCATTAAACAGCATCGGTGCTACCGGCGAGTATTACAATAACAATAGTATCACATTGTTGGATGGCTTTTCGTCAGCCCCTGCGGCCGGTCAAAGCTTTCATGCGTATATCACAGCCCCAGATTGCGTGCCCATAGTATCAAATCAAACTAATGCCCTCAATTATATATTGATCTCAATTCCCCGTGTAGGAGGCGTTACAGATGCATCGCAGCTGGTAAACCGCAATACCTGCGAAGTGAAGCAAGTAATACAATATTCCGACGGGCTGGGCAGGGCGTTACAATATGTGGGGATACAAAGTTCGATATCGGATAAAGATATTGTCCAGCCAATCCTTTACGATCAGTTCGGCCGGGATTCTATTAATTTTCTGGCCTATGGCAGCACGGTTAATGGCGGGAGCTATCATTCTTTGGCATTTGCCGAGCAGGCAAGCTTTTATAATCCGTCATCGCCTGGTGCTACTAATATTGCAACTACTTTGTTTCCGTACTCCCGGTCGGGTTTCGAGCCATCGCCATTAAGTCGTATAGCAGAACAGGGCGCTATTGGCGATGCCTGGCAACTTGCCAATACAATTGGGGCCAGCAACCCCGGGCATACCGCCAGGATAACTTATGGCACCAATAACAATACCAGCTGGGCCACAGATACCGCGCACAGCTACCAGGCAGCATTATTTACAGCTACTACCAATGCTGATCAAAGCAGAGCAATTGGCCGGCAAAATAACACCGCGACGTACGCCCCAAGTACATTAACGGTAACTGTTCAAACTGATGAAAATTGGAAGAGTGGCAGGGGAGGGAGTATTGAAACCTACACAGATAAAATAGGTCGCGTGGTGCTAACGCGAAAGTACATTTACAATGGAGGTTTAAAAATATTGTCAACCTATTATGTTTATGACGATTTTGGAAATCTTGCATTTGTACTCCCTCCGGCCGCCAATCCCGATACTGGCCTGCCTTCGCAAAATATACTTGATAACTTATGCTATCAGTATCAATATGATGAATGGCATCGTTTGGTACGGAAGAAGATTCCGGGGAAAGACTGGGAATATTTTGTTTACAATAAATTAAACCAATTGGTATTAAGCCAGGATGGTAATCAAAGACTTGGCAACCAGTGGTTTGTTTTTAAATATGACGCGTTGGGTCGCCAGATAATATCCGGAATTTGGAATGCAGGTTCGGCAATTGCATTAAGTACTTTGCAAGCTAATATATATGCGCTCCCGCAGTGGGATGCCAAAGACAATACCAATAATGTAACCCAATTTCCAACGGGTTACGTTATTAACAGTTATCCGGCATTAACGTATATTTTAGGCATTAGTTATTTTGATAACTACAATATTCCCAATCTGCCGGCGGCTTATAATAATGTCGCAGTGGCCAGTAAAATGACATCGGGTTTACTTACTGGTACAAAAGCTGCAATCCTGGATAACAACGGCAATCCAACAAAACTTTTGCTCGCTGTTAATTATTACGATGATAAAGGACAATTAACCAAAGCTTATCAGCAACATTACCTGGGTGCCGGCGCAACAAATTATGCCAACTACGATAGTTATGCCGTAAATTATGACTTCACAGGTCAGGCAACGGATATAACCCGCAGCCACTATAACACCACAAATACATCACCAGTAGTCACTATTGCCAATAACTTTGCATATGATCATACAGGAAATTTAAAACAGGTTTACGAACAGATAAACGGAGGGAAAAATGTACTGCTTGCCCAGGGTGATTATAATGAAGCAGGCCAGTTAATAACCAAACATTTACATAGCGAAACAGGCGGTGCTCCGTTTTTGCAGGATGTTAATTATACCTATAATGAACGTGGCTGGCTGCGAACCTTAAACAGCAGCAGCAACCTGCTGAATATAGATTTAAGATACAACGCTCCTGACGCCGGCATAACAAAGCAATATAATGGATCTGTTGCTCAAATGTTGTATGCCGCACCACATGGCGGCAGCAAGGCTTTCAGTTACAGTTACGATCAGTTAAACAGGGTGCTTGGTGCTTCCTCTACGGGAGGATTGCTTAATGAAACAGTAAGTTATGACCTTAATGGTAATATCAGCAGTTTAACCCGCGGAGGCGGAAGTGCAGCCCAGTTAAGTTATACCTATCAAAATAGTGGCTTAAGCAATCAGCTGGCATCGGTAAAAAATAATAATACTGCTTACAGAAGTTATGGTTATGATGCTAATGGTAATGCCACATCTGATGGCGGCAGTAAACAAATAGCATACAATTTATTAAACCTTCCCAAAGAGGTTGACCAAGGTAGCGTTCCCCTTGCAACATACACATATGATGCAACCGGGGTTAAATTGCGTAACACAAGCAGCGACGGAAGTGCCTGGGATTATGTTGATGGCATTGTTTACTACAATAATAATATTGCTTTTATTGAAACAAGCGAGGGCCGGGCAGTACCCAATGGCGGAACTTATAGCTATCAATATAATTTAACAGATCATTTAGGCAACGTACGGAGCAGCTTTGATAAAGATCCATCCACTCAGCAAGTAAGGCAGATACAGGAAGATGATTACTACACTTTCGGCTTAAGGAAACTTCCTGGTGTATATGATTTCTCTAACGGTAACCGGAACCTTTATAACGGTAAAGAGTTACAAAATGACTTAACAAACCAGGACGATTTCGGCTGGCGTTTTTATGATCCGGTAATTGGGAGGTGGAATGCCGCCGACCAGTTAGCGGAAAATGACGCTGCCGTTTCTCCTTACAACTATGTGAGTAATAACCCGGTTAACCGGATAGATCCGGATGGGCTGTGGGACTGGTATTTACCCGATGGAGAAACAGACAAAACAAAGGCGGTTTGGTTTCCTGGAAGCGGAGCCCATGCGGGTTATACTAATATAGGGCCATCGGGCTGGGGAATATATGAGGCAACCGGACAAGTGGAATGGTTTAACGCCGATGGAACAAAATCATTATCGCGTTATAACCTGGCAGAAGTAAAAATAGTTGATGCCAAGCCCGGTCCTTCACTTGCAGAGCAGGCTTTAGATATCGGCACTAATTTTATACCCATTGTAGGCTCATCTAAGGATATTTACCAGGGTATTCGCGATGGTAATTGGTTGCAGGCGGGATTGGGAGTAGGCGGTTTAATTCTTGATGTGGCCACGCTTGGAAGTTCTTCGTTGATTGAGGGAGGGATAAAAACGGGAGTTAAAGAGCTTGCTGAAGTTGGGACTAAGGAGCTGGTTGAAAGTGGTGTAGAAAAAGCCAGCCAATATTCGGTTGCGTATGAAATGAAATTAGATGAAGAATTTGTAAAAGCAACGAGACCCACACATTTTCAACAAGCTAATAAAGCTTTATTAAAATCGTTAGACAGTGATGTCGAATTTGAACAAAAAATGACCGAACTAATCCCTGATCTCAGAAGTCAATTAGTTGGATCTAAAGGAGGAATAGCCCGCACTTCTCTGTCAAATTGGACCTGGCACCATGCTGCAGAGGAAGGGGTTATGCAACTTGTACCCAGGGCGCAACATACTTCTTCAGCTTTTCAACATTTATTTCACCCGGGTGGTATCGGTGGATTTGCGATTTGGGGCAAATAATTTATAAATTAGTGATATGGAACTTATTAATAACAATACGCTCGAAAATATTATAAAAGAGATTGATTCCTTTGAGGATGAGATGGTTTTGTATGTTGAACAAAAAGACGATAAGTGGCATTTATCTTCAATGGCTTATATTTACTCATTTGAAAATGAGGAAGAAGTGCCCACTGAAGTAAAGGGAGTGCCCTACTTTTTGGAAATATCGTTGATAAACGAAGTAATTGAAGTATGGCAATCCTGGACATCAAATAAAAAAAATACAAACCAGGAAATTGTTGACGCTGTAATATATTACGCCGAAAATGATTCATATAAGCCAATCTGACTTTGACTTAATTAGTACTTTTTTTTATTATCTATCCAAAGTGATAAATATGTAACTCCCGGATGCAGGTTTCATCCGGGAGTTTGTATTTTTTAACAGTGTGGAAAATATTCATAAACACCATGTATTACCTCAAAACTTCAAAAATCGGTTCCAAGAGGCAATGAACAATATTTCTTTAAACCAGGAATCAGTAAAACTATCTGTCGGCTCAACTTATATTATAATTGATGGACTTTATGTAAGTGACATAAAGAAATCTATTGAAACTTTTGACAAAGGCGTATCAATTGAAGAAATTCAACAAATAGTATTTCCGTATAATGCGATGGCTTTAGGGGAGTTTGTTGCAGATGATGTAGCCATTTTTAATGTTGGTAGGATAAAAAAAGTTAGATATGATAAGTCTCTTCTGGCTAAAAAGAACGTTGTGAGCACAGATACGGGATTATTGTTATTTATAAACAGACTTGCCTTCTGGGATTTTATAGAAAGATTTGACTATGATACTTTAGTTGATTCGAATATAAGCTTGATAAATGAACCTTTTTGGCAATCGCTGATTAAGGGGCATGATATTACCGATTTTGCATTGATAATTCCGACTGTTTTAGGGGCAGGAACATCCTCAGGCGGTAGTGGAATATATGAAATCAGTTAACAGAAATGTGGAAGAGGTTACGTGCTGGTTGTTTAGTTTCATCCAGCTACCGCAAGTGTTTTCGCCGGCGCCCCGGTAAGCTATGGGGGTAACTTGCTGATGGGTAAACGCCGTGTCAAGTAATGAATAATACCCGGATGTTCGTTTCATCCGGGTATTATTCATTACCTGCAGGTCGCGTTAAGGATTGCAGTGAGCCCACAGCGCGGGCAGGTCGGGGCGGCAAAACCGACCCCCTGCGCCCCCCGGTTTCTATTGAAAGGTATTCCCCATCTGGAACATCGGCAGGTACATGGCAATCATAATTACCCCAACCAGGAAGCCTACCACAATGATAAAAAGGGGTTCCATGATACTGCTTAGGGAGGCTGTTTGGTATTCTACCTCCTCGCCGTACTGCTCGGCTATTTTGGCAAAAAAGTAGTCCAGCTTGTTTGATTCTTCGCCAATCCTTACCAGCTGGATCATTTTTGACGGGTATATCTTGAACTGCTGCAAGCTCTGGTGCAGCGATTTACCATTCAGGATATCGTCTTCTACCTTTTGGAGTGATGATTCAATGGGGTACCAGCCCACCATCTGCCTGCTCAAGGCAATAGCCCTTAACAACGGCACGTGCGAGCCGGTAAGCAATCGCATGGAATTGCAGAACCGGCCCAGGTATATCTTTATCACCAGGTTACCCGCCACCGGCACCTTCAATACAAAACCGGAAGATATTTTGCGGTAAAGTATCGTTTTGCGCACCCGGAAAAGGAAAACGACGATAGCGGTAATGAAGAGGAAGGCAGGCAGAAAATAGGTTTCCAACCCCTTGGAGATGGTTATTACAAGTTCGGTAATCCAGGGCAACTGCCCTCCGAAGCGTTTGAGCACATCGGCAAACATGGGCACTACCACCTTCAGCATAAAATACACCGCGCCAAATGACGATAGCAGCACCATGCAGGGGTAGGAAAGTGTGGAAACTATCTTGCGCCTTTGTTTTATCCTGCCCTGGTAATATTTAGCCAGGTCCTGCAGCACCATGGCCAGTTGGCCGGTTTCCTCGCCAATCTGGATACTATATACCTCGTACAGAGAAAACTTACCCGATTTTTCCAGGGCTTTGGAAAGGGCTATGCCATTATTCAATACGCTATCCTGTATGGCTGCAAACAGTTTTTTGTCGCTTTCTTTTTCCTGTTCGGCGGTTACAAGTTCCAGGCTGGTTTTTAAATTGATGCCGGCTAACAGGAGCGAGCTTAGCTCCAGGTATAGGTATTCCTTTTTTTTATCGTTAAGTTCCTTGCTTCCAAAACTGATATCCCGGTTTAAAAACGCAATAATACCGCCCTTGCCTTCCTGCTTTGCAGGTTTGGGGGTTTTCTTCTTTTCGTATTGGCTCAGGTCAATTGCCGGCATGGGTATCCTGTTCAAAAAGGTTAGCAGAACTGTATTGTTTATAATAATGAAAAGTCATTTTATCGTTGTGTAATAGCAAATCAAATTCCAGTTCGTCAACCCTGTTATCTAAAGGGTCGGGCCCGGTTTCAATGGCGTGTTGCTCAAAAAGCATATTGGTACGGGTTGTTTTAAACTTAAAGGTGTCTGTTATGCCATTGGTACGCACAATATAATCACTATTGAGCACGTATCGGATGTTGTCTTTATTATTCTTGAAAAATAAACCGGAATCGGTTTTTTCGATCAGGTCGGCGCGCCGGAAATCGCGACTAAGCAAAAGGTCAAGCTGCGCCAAATTTGCCGATTCATCATTTTTGAATACAAATGCATGGTACGAATTGCTTACCACCGCAAATGCCACATAAACTATGGCTATCAGTATCCCCGACACCAACAGTGCAATGGTTACTTCCATAATGGTGAAGGCCTTTAATTTATGGTTTAACATTGTCATTATTGATCATTATTTCCGAAACCTTTGCTATCTCCCGTTGGTTTTCGTCATAAGCGGTCAAATAAAACTCGCTAAGGCCCGGTCCGCTTTCAAATGGTTTAACCACTGGTATAATGCGGAAGCCATCCTGGTTAAAAGCTTCCTGGGGCAGTTGCCGGGATTGTTCTGCTTTAAGCAGGGCATTTCTGAGCACAGCCGTTGCCCGCATTTTTTTTGTGGATATTGCTTGTTGTGTTACATTGGCAAATATCATCATGGCCATACCAAATACCACAACAATAATCACAAGGGCCACCACCACTTCTACAATAGTAGCGGCCTTCAGCATCCCGTTTTTCTTTATTTTACCTCCAGCCATTGCAGTATTTTTTTTTCAGACGAGGCTACAGGAATAAGGTCGCTGGTCAGGTAATATCGTGATAAAGCGGGTGCATCTATTTTAAGGTTTATCAGGTAGTTTTCATACCGGCTAAATGCCGTTTGGTACATAAAACGCGTGGTAAAAACACTCCCTTTAACCGCGGCGCTGTCTTTGGTCGAAAGAATATGTTGTGCATAAATTTGTCCGCTCACCTGGGCTCCTTTGCCCAAACTGATGGTTGCCGGCAGGGCAGAAGCTTCTTTTTCGTAAGTGAATATGGTGCCATTGACCTGGGCGTTTTGACCGATAATAATTTGTGGCGGAAAACCAATCGTCGGTGACTTATAACGCAGCAGGCCAAGGCAAGAAGGATACTCCAACCTGCAGTTTTTTTCGATACTTATAGAATCAGAAGCAAAGAGCTGGCAACTCCCGTGGAAACCGCTTTTAACAACGATGGCCTTTGCAAATATCATCACATTATTCAATATCGCGGTACTATCTATAGTAAGCAACGTGTCTGCATACAGCATAATGTTACCCGACAATTTGGTGTTTTTTATAGTGTATGGGCTGTTGCCCAGGTTAACAATATTGGCAGGGCGGCGAAACGAAGCCGCAAGCGTATCTACATGCCAGTTCTTATTTACAGTAGCCCCCTGATTATTAAACAGCTTTTCCAAACCGTTCAGGCGGGTGTTATTCAACGGGGGCAGGCTACGCTGGCTGTCATGAATGTTGCCCACGACCATTCTTTTGTCGCCTTGATAAGCTTTATTATCTACATATGCGGCCTTTACGCCGGCCTTTGGCAGGTATGCGTCACCGCGGATTGTAGTATTTCCGCTTACCGAGACCGACCTGTCTTCATCTATCAGGTAGATAGCTGCCCATTTGGATGAATCGATTGCAAAAGCAGTAGAAAATACTTTAATTAGTGTGTCCTGCTGCTTAAACGCTTCCACAACGCCGATGTCATAGATACCCCAGGGAATATTTTTGATCTGTACAGAATCATCGCCATTATTGAACAAATTCAATGTCTTCCCTTGTAAGTAGGCTGGATCATTTGTCCGCAGCAGGATATGTACTCCCGACGAAAGGTTATCCTGTAAACGGTCAAACCGCGACTTTACCAGGTATTGCCCCCTGAAAAAATAAGCTGCCAGCACAAGGGTAGCGCATATTAAGGCAATTACCAGGCTGATAATAATGACGATATAAAGCGCCGAGCCTTTAAGCATGACCCTTGCCCGGCTTGGGCTTCTTTTTAAAAATATTAACCTTGTCAAAAAGCGAACGCGGCTTTCTATTCAAAGCCCTACCGTTGTTATAATAAACTATCCGTGAAGAATCGCGGCTTTCGTGAAATACCACGGGGCCATCCAATTCATTTTGGTGGTATTCTCCGCTTTGTTTCAGGCTGCCATCCGGGTTAAAAAAGCTAAAGCTGCCCGAACGTATTCCATTGTGCCAGTTAACTACCTGTATCAGGGTACCGCGTTCATCCCAATCTTTCCAGGTTCCGTCTTTTAGTCCCTTTTTAAACGTGCCCATGGTTCGGGTGTTATGGTTAAGGTATGTTTCGGTATAGGCGCCATTTAATAAACGCCCGCTAAAACCGCCTTGAAGGGTATGTACCTTATTGGTTGCATACCAGTAATAAGTAAGTGTGCTTTGCACATCAGGATTTGAATTAACAGGTATAGTTTCTGCCAGTATCGTCCGGTCGGTATCTGTTATCCTCACTTTGTGAAAACCATAATCAGGCATTTTTTGCCCGAATGAGCAGCAGTAAAAAAAGATAAAAAAAGCTGTATAAATGAATTTCATTAAATTGCAGGTTGGATATGAATATATTTTGTTTTGCCTCCGCTCTTAAACAGTACAGAATCTTTCATATTCCGAACCAGTTTAAATTGCCCTATCGTTTCTCCCTCGCTCATCATCGCTTCCTGGCCGTTTATTTTCATAAAAGCAATCAGTTTTTTAGACCCCGGGTTTTTGATATATCCTGAATACCGTATAATATCCCAGTTGAAAGGCGGCGGCACATTGGCCCGCGCAATTCCGGTATTCTGGCGGATCCTGGGCAGTGGCTTTGCGGTGTCTTTCCTGGCAGCAATCCCAAATGGATCACGGTAATTCAGCAGGAGGCGAGCGGTATCTTTTGGTACTGCATAATCATTAAAAACCTCTTTAGGTGCAGGTGGCGGTACATAACTTTCATCATGGTTGCTGCTGTAAGCAATAACTATACGGTAAATGATGAGCCCCCATACCAGCAATACAACAACAATTAGTACATATGTTAATGCCTTATTTTTTTTGACCATGATCTATTGGCTTAAAACAGTACAAAATTTCTAAGCGCACTGGCTTTCCCTTCCTTACCCGAGGCATTTAATGCACTTACTTTCCAATATATCTTCTCACCTGTAACGCCAAGTGTAAAGTTATACCCGGTAGAATTGACCGTCATTGGAAAATTGTTACTATACAGGGTGGTCGAATCGCTTTTAAATACATATAATTTATATCCCGGCACCCCGGTGACCGAATTCCAGCTTAACTGCACTGGTAAACTAATACTACTTCCGTTAGCCGGCGACACCAGGCTAACCTGTGCAGGCAGCGGCAATTGATAGGTTACATAATTAATAGCCGACCATTTGGATTGCTCAGTCTCATTTTCTGCCCTAACCCGCCAACCGTAAACCTGATCCTTCGGAAAGGTAAAATTAACCTGGAGCCCGGGGACAACCTGGTTATACACCAACGCATCTTCATTTGCAAAGTTATTTGTATCAATCTCCACCTGGTATTTAGTAGCGCCGTATAAGCTGTTCCATTTAAACAGGGATGCATTTGTGCTTGTAACCAAATTGTTAGCCGGTGATGCAAGGGTGACAGTTTGATTGGTTAGTGACGACTCTTCGACAACAAAGTTCCTGGTTGGCGAATAATTCGTCTGTGAGCTGCCATTTTCTGCCCTAACCCGCCATTGATAGTTTCCCGGCTCCAGGGTCGAAGTAAATTTGTTGCCTTTAACCAGCGTATCCAGGATCAGGCTACCAACGGAATCGAAACGGGGTGTAACCACTTGCAGCCTGTAACTTAGTGCATCCTCAACTTCATCCCACCAGAAATTAACGGTGTATTTAGTACTTAAGTACTGGTCTGATGGTGCTTCAAGCGTCACTTGCCTTTTGTCAATTGAAGGTTCTATGAACTCTTTACATGACGAAAGCAGTTCGTTTAAAGCCAAAAAGACAGGGAAAATGTAAAATAAGTGTTTAAGTTTCATTCCCGACTAATTTAGGAATAAGTATTAATTATATGAAAACAATATCTCGATAAAACAAAACTTTAGATTAAAGGATATTGCGATTCCCTTATAATTGTTATGATGTAAGGCTGCCAGAATACGACGGGGCGCTTTCAAGTATATTTTTTACCTGGATGGCGCAATTTTTCCATAAAAATTTGAAATAGAAAAAGGGGAGTATCGAACACCAGGGGTAAATGAAGTGCCGATTTTATATATTTGATTAACAGTGAATTATCGGAAATAAAAAACGGGACAGAACTGGATTTTTCCAGCCTGTCCCGAAGAGTGACCTGGGAGAGGATCGAACTCTCGACCCACTGATTAAGAGTCAGTTGCTCTACCGGCTGAGCTACCAAGTCGTTCCGGTTTTTTGCCGGGTTGCAAATATGCTAATTTTTATTTGAGCGCGAAAGTCTGAAAGCCGGAAAGTCTGAAAGTATTTTGTCATTTTCTAACTTCCTGACTTTTAAACTGCCGCGTACAAATCTTCACGTTGTTTTTGTACTACCGGGCTATTGATGTATTCATCGTAAGTCATCAGCTTATCAATATAGCCGCCAGGTGTTAATTCAATAATGCGGTTGGCTACGGTTTCTACCAGTTCATGGTCACGTGAGGTGAACAGTATGGTGCCCCTGAAGTCTTTCATGCCATTATTAAGCGCGGTGATGGATTCCAGGTCGAGGTGGTTGGTTGGTTCATCAAACATCAGCAAGTTGGCTTGTTGCAGCATCATGCGGCTAAACATGCAGCGCATTTTTTCACCTCCTGATAGTACATTGCTTTTCTTTAATACTTCTTCGCCCGAGAATAGCATCCGGCCTAAAAAACCGCGGATAAACTGATCGTCCTTCTCGCCTGGTGAATATTCGCGCAACCAGTCAATCAGGTTATCATCTTTGCCTTTAAAGTATTCGGCGTTATCAATAGGGATATCTGCCGGGTTTATGGTAACACCCCATTTAAATGTGCCCTTAAAATCGGTGTCTCTGCCGGTTAATACATTATAAAGGGCTGTTGTAGCAAGGCTGTTTTGTGATAATATGGCAATTTTATCACCCTTATTAACAGTGAAGCTAATATTATTGAACAACAACTCGCCGTTAAGCGATTTCTTCAGGTTCTCAACCTGTAATATCTGGTCGCCGGCTTCGCGGCCAAGGTTATTAAATATGATGCCCGGATATTTACGGTTTGATGGTTGAATTTCATCAATATTAATCTTGTCCAGAGCCTTCTTCCGGCTGGTGGCCTGTTTTGATTTTGAGGCGTTGGCGCTAAACCTGCGGATAAACTCCTGTAATTCCTTAACCCGCTCTTCCGTCTTTTTATTCTGATCAGAACGTTGTTTCAGCGCAAGCTGGCTCGATTCGTACCAGAAGGTATAGTTACCGGTATAAATGGTCATTTTAGCGAAGTCGATATCCACCACGTGCGTACACACGGTATCCAGGAAGTGCCTGTCATGCGATACCACCAAAACAATGGCCTCATACGAAGCTAAAAAATCCTCCAGCCAGCTCACGGTATGAATGTCCAGGTCGTTGGTAGGCTCATCCAATAGTAAAATATCGGGTTTGCCAAAAAGTGCCTGGGCCAACAATACACGTACTTTTTGGGTATTATCCAGGTCTTTTACCAAGTTGTAATGAAATTCCTCCTTTATGCCAAGGTTGCTTAATAGGGTAGCTGCATTACTTTCGGCATTCCAGCCATCCATCTCAGCAAAAAGATTTTCCAGTTCCCCGGCGCGTTCGCCATCGGCATCGGTAAAATCTTCTTTCAGGTAAATGGCGTCTTTTTCCTTCATTACAGCATACATTTCCTTGTGGCCCATCATTACGGTTTCAAGTACTGTAAATTCGTCAAAAGCATAGTGGTTTTGACTTAATACCGCCATGCGTTCGCCAGGGGTGAAGCTCACCGAACCACTGGTTGGGTCAATATCTCCTGAAAGGATTTTTAAAAATGTTGATTTACCGGCGCCATTAGCACCAATAATGCCGTAGCAATTGCCTTGAGAGAATTTAAGATTAACGTCTTCAAATAAAGTACGTTTACCGTAACGTAAAGATAGATTGGATACCGTGATCATGCTGCACCTGTAATTTGGCGCAAAAATAAGCTAAAAACTTCGTTTATGGTAAATTAAGCTGATATTATGTTTATGTAAATGATTGTGGATATGGGGAAGAATTTGTTTGCCCAATCTTTTTGTCAAACGTGGATACTATTGCACAAAAATATTCGCAGGGTTGAAACTAAACGCCTGATTTATACGTTATACACTATAATTTACCAATTATAAATAAATGGAACAACCTTTGACTATATTATTTTATATTAATTAATTTTTAATTTTTTCACAGTCATGGGAGCACTAATCGTGAGCTTAATTATTATCAACGTAGTAATAGCTGTCAACAACATACAAAAACGTAAGGTATACTAATAGCCTTAAAATGCCAGCGCAAATTTAGGCTAACAGGCCTTTTAAACTTTGCGTTTCATGGTCGGCTAATTTTTGCAGGGGCCCGGAAGCAAGCATCTTCAGCATCATGCTTAACTCTGCATTAATAGTAAAAACAACATCTGTTTGGTCGTTATTTGGGGATAGCGACCATTTTAGTTCTAAAGCAAAGGGTGGTTTTGCCGCCGGCTTAATTACAATTTCCTGGTTTGCAACACGGTTATCTATCTTTAATGATAGCTTGGCCATATTGGGTATGCTAAAACTTGCCTCATCGATGGTAGACACCCATTCCTGTATGCTATCGGGCATTAGTTTTTGGTGATTATTAAAATCTGCCAAATAGTTGTAAACCTCGTTTATCGGTTTGTTTATGCTGATGGAACTGGTAAATGTAGTCATAAGAAGTTTTAATTTTTGAGTGCTGAGTTATAAGTTTTAAATGGGCAAATGAAACTCACAACCCAATACTCATAACTCAAAACTATTTTTTAGCTTGATGCAATTTGCCCCCAGGCAGATGGCTTTTCGCGCCACTGGGCTAATAAGGCCACATCTTTTTCGCTGATGTATTGGTTTGCTTCGGCATATTTTATCAAAGCGTTGTAGTTTGATAGTGTTACAAAGGGGCAGCCCGCATTTTTAAAATTTTCGGTAGCTATATCAAAACCGTAGCTAAAAATGGCAGCAAGGCCCGCTACTTCAAATCCGGCGCTTTTTAACGCGTCGACAGCTTGAAGGCTGCTTTTTCCGGTTGATATCAGGTCTTCAATTACAACAACCCTTTTGCCGGTAGTAGTTTGCACATCGCCCTCAATTAAGCTACCTGTACCATGTTCTTTTGCTTTGGCCCGTACATATATAAAAGGCAGGCCCATTTCCTGCGCTACCAGCGCTCCTTGCGGAATGCCTGCTGTAGCAACGCCGGCTATGCAGCCAACACTACCAAATTTTTCCTGGATAATAACAGTTAATTGTTGCCTGATATAGGTGCGGATTGACGGATGAGACAGTGTTACCCTATTATCGCAGTAAATAGGCGATTTCCATCCTGATGCCCATGTAAAAGGATTATTAGGTTGTAATTTAATTGCTTTAATTTGCAGCAGGAACTCGGCAACCTGCTGTTCTATCTCATTATTATTAAACATGGCTCAAAAATACAGAATTTATATTAACGAAAAGGTTATCCTGCTGACTGAATCAGAACCTCATGGAGTAGAAAATTACGAAAAGCTTGATGCAGAGGTCTTTGATCTTAAAATAATTTACACCTGGATACTGGCCAACCCCAAAAAGCTGTTCTACATCAAATGTAATAATGTTAAAGAATTTTTAAAATCTGTTAAAAAAAGCATTACAGTTATTGAGGCTGCTGGTGGCCTGGTTAAGAATACCGCGGGTAACTATTTATTTATTTACCGTAACGATAAATGGGATTTGCCTAAAGGTAAAATTGAGAAAGACGAAAAAGTTAAAGAAGCCGCCGTACGCGAGGTAGAAGAGGAGTGTGGCATTAAAGTAAGCAGGCTTAACGAGAAAATTTGTAAAACCTACCATGTATATATAAACCGCGGAGAAATAGTGCTGAAAAAAACGCACTGGTTTAAAATGGATTGCAAGGGTAAAGAAAAACTAAAACCCCAAAAAGAAGAAGGTATTACTGATGTGCGCTGGTTTGAAAAAGAACACATCGAGCCTATTATCGACAATACCTTTCCATCTATACTGGACGTGTTACACAAAGAAAAACTGGCTACAAATAAGCTAATGCCTCTGAAGGGATAAACTGGGCCACATCGCCATGGTGGCGCATAATTTCGCGTACGATGGTTGAACTGATAGACGAGTAGCCGGGTTTACTTACAATAAATATGCTTTCAATGTCGGGCATTAATGCATGGTTCATCTGGGCTATTGCCTTTTCGTACTCAAAATCAGATACCGTACGGATACCCCTGATCATGTAGGTGGCACCGATGCTTTTGCAAAAATTTACGGTAAGGCCTTCATAGGCTACAATGTGTATCCGGTCGTCATGCTTAAAAACAGCCCGTAACATTTGCTCCCGGGTTTCAATACTCAATAATCCTTGTTTGCTGCTATTGGCGCCAACGCCTATATAAAGCTTATCAAACAGACCAACAGAGCGTTTGACAATATCTACATGTGCTTTGGTAACCGGATCAAACGAACCTGGGAAAAGGGCGATCTTCATAGTAGCATGGTGTTAATACTATATCAAAAGTAGTAATGATTTTTAAAGTTTAAGCACGCCGTTGAATTTAAAGCGCGATAATATCTTCCAGGTTGTAATAAACCTTAATGCCTTGCTCCAGGGCAATTTGTACATCGCCATCGGCCCCTTTTGATTCGCCGGTTATCCTTAAAATGGCATCACATTTGGCCAGTATCCGCCGCGATACCGGGTACGAGATTTCCTGATAAGCTTCATCCCCCGGATGTGTTGATCCTGCTTGCTTTAACAGGGGCAAGGCAAGCCATTCGCCTATTACCGGAATGTGCCCGGCCCTGAAAATGGGTAGCGCGGCTTCTTCCATTTTTCTTAAATTATTGGCCATCAGTTCGGGATCGTCATTTGTGCCAGATCGGTAGGGGCCTGCAATTAAAATGATTAAAGGTTTACCTGTCATGATACCAGGTTGTTTATTTGCGCGTACTGTAAAAGCATTATTGTTTTGGCGTCCTTAATTTCGCCGGTACTAATCATGTTTAAAGCCTGCATAAATGGCAGTTCCAATACTTCTATGTTTTCGTTTTCTTCATCCAGGCCGCCGCCGTCGCTTACTTTCATGTCGGGTGTATATTCAGCTACAAAAAAATATAATATTTCTGTTACCGATCCTGGCGACATGTAAGCCTCAAACACCTTTTTTATATTGGTTATTTTATAACCGGTTTCTTCCTCGGTTTCTTTCCTGATGCAATCTTCCGCGTTGTTTTCATCCAACAGTCCTGCGCAGCACTCAATAAGCATCCCGTCGTGGTTGCCATTAATATAGGTAGGCATCCTGAACTGGCGGGTAAGTATCACAGTTTTAAGATGTGTGTTGTAAAGCAATATAGTTGCGCCGTTGCCCCGGTCATAAGCTTCGCGCGTGAGTTGATGTACCGATCCATCTTGTTTAATAGCCTCAAACGTTACATTATTGAGTGTATACCAATTCTTGGAGAGGATCTCTGTTTGTAATATTCTGATTTTATCCATTATTTTGATTGTTTTTGATCTATTTTGATTATTTTTGAACAAATGAACGTTATTTAAATGAACTTTCAAAAAAGAAAACAAAAAATACTCGAGCAATTAGATAGTATCGGCGAGGTTGATATCAAAGAGTTGGCAGCGACCCTTGCTATCTCGGAGATAACCGCCCGGCGCGATTTAAACCAACTTGCCAGCGACGGTTTACTTTACCGCACCCACGGCGGCGCCATGAAGGTTGATCCTTTAGCAAAACCACAAGATTTTGTAAATAAAGTGGCACAAAACTCAAGTGCTAAAGACAATATTTGCCGCAAAGCTGCCGGGCATATTCACGACGGAGATATTATTTTTATGGATTGCGGCAGTACCGTTTTCAGGTTATGCCAGTTTATAAAAAATAAAAAAATAAAGGTAATAACAAACTCATTGCCTGTTATTTATGAATTGCAGAACTGCCAGGTCTCCCTGAATATAATAGGAGGAGAGTTCGACAGCAAAAGGCAAGCCGTACACGGCAAAGCAGCAAATGAGCATATTGGCCGATACAGAGCCGGTAAGGCCTTTTTAGGCGTTGACGGCATATCTCCAAACGGTTTATTTGCAAACAGCGAACTGGAAGCAGAAATAACATCGGCTTATATCAAACAAAGTGCCTTTACCTATATCTTATGCGATGCCGGTAAAATAAACAACGAGACTTATTTGAAATTTGCCGATATAAGCCAGGTTGACGCTATAATTACCAATGCAGATGATGAAAAGCTTCAGCTTTTTGCAGAAACCCCTTTGGTTATTCTGAAAGTGGATTAAGCCTGTTCGGCAGTATCGTTCCTAAAAAACGAAAACGATGAGTGTCCATACTTTCGCTGCTCCACAAATGACGGATGCTGACTAATGTTTTGCATCGATTGATGCTCTACAATCAGCAAAGCCCCTGGTAATAGTATGTTCCGTTCAAAAACTATTTTCGGTATCTCGGGGATCTTGTTCAGGTCATACGGAGGATCGGCAAAAACAAGGTCGTACTGCTCGGTTTCCATTTGCAGATATTTGAAAACATCTTCCTTATACACCTTCACCTGGTCAAGCTTATGCTGGCGCGATGTGTCTTTAAGATAGTTAACACAATGGATGCTCCTGTCTACAGATATTACTTCCGTTGCGCCTCTCGATGCAAATTCTAATGAAATATTGCCGGTGCCGCTAAAAAGATCAAGCACCTTGATGCCTTCAAATTCTATCTGATTCAACAGAATATTAAAAAGTGCTTCCTTGGCCAGATCGGTAGTGGGGCGCACCGGAAGATTTTTGGGTGGATTAAGCCTTAACCCTCTTAAAGTGCCTCCGATGATACGCATAATGACAGGGCAGAAAGTGACAATATTTTATGCCCCTCAATTTCAAGCGGGGTTTGCAGAATTTTAGTAGTATTCACCTCAACCTTTCCAAAAAATTCGGCCAGGCGGGTAATGTTTTTGTCGCCTGCATCAACGTCTCCACTTATATAAACGTAAGTGTAGGCGGGTTGCAGGTTTAACTCGTCGGTTACCAGGGATACAAAATAGGCCAGTTCATCTTCGCCGGCAAATTCAAATGTGTTGTAAAAACGCAGTTTGCTGAAATTGAAGTTGGCAATTTCAACCGTATCACCATTAATGTTTACGTACAGGTCTCTGTCGCCGGGCTGATTGCGGGCCAAAACATTTAACCAGCCCTTTGATGTGTAAACGGTGTGGCGCAAACCAAATTCGTCGGCTGCGTTTAATATAGTTTCGGGTGTTTTATAGATGATAACATTGCGGCTGTCAATTGGTTGCGATAACACTTTTTCGTCAGCTTTTACATCCAGGAAACGGGCCAGGTAGGCAAGTTTTTCCGGGTTAAAAACGGTTTGTGGCAGCAGCGAAAAACCGGTTGCAGGCAAGCCGATAACTACATTTTTAAAATTTGCTGATAACAGGTCGAGCAGCTCTTCCGGGTTACTTAATTCATCAAGCGGGTGATTGTCGGCAACAGCGATAAGCCTATTTTGATCGGTAACAGCGTAGGTAAACGTTGTTTTATCAATTTGTATCAATAAAGTATAACCTTGCGCCTTATCAAGGCTAAAGTCATCATCATGGTAGTTGTAATTATATTCGCTCATGCCGATTTAAACAAAAGTAATATTTTTTAGCAGATACCATATACATGGCGGCGGTTAATTGCTTGCATCCGGATAAAATCAAATCATAAACCTGGTGCATAACGCAAGTATAATATAAATGATCAGCGGCCTGAATATCGGTTTCGGATAGTAATCATCATCCGGGAAATACTTCCTGAAGAAATACCGCGACAATATAAACGCGGCGGCTATATGGAAAGCTATCGTAATACCGGCAACCTGGAGCAGCGGGATCATTTCATTAACGGTTAACGGTACACCTGAAGCCGCTTTTTTTATCACCTCCGGGCTAATATTAATGCCTGAGTACCTGATTGCCATAACGTATGAAAACTGTACAAACAATAAAAATATCAGTACTTCGGCTACGGCCTTCCGGTAACCGGCAACCCACAAATTAATGCAAAGCAGTACCCCGCCATATATAAAATTGAATACCGAAAACCAGAATATTGCTTTGCGCGAGTATATATCTACGTAGTCTTCTTCGCGCTGTTCTTCCTGCTTGTATTCCTCAAATTCCATGGCCAAATTTATAACTAATCTGCGTAGCTTTTTAATATGGCTAAAGGTTTTTCAATTACTTATCAGCATTTTTGCAGGGTGACAGTGATTGATCATATCCGCAAAGCATTTCCGCATACTCCCAACGGCCAGCAACTGGAACTGTTCGACAGGTTGCACACTTTTTTGCAAAGCCGCGAAGGTGATGAATGTTTTATACTGCGCGGGTACGCTGGTACCGGTAAAACTACCATAGTAGGGGCGTTGGTAAAAGCGCTTAAGCAGTATAATTATCGCTCGGTGCTACTGGCGCCTACAGGCCGAGCAGCTAAAGTGATCACCAATTACTCGGGTAAAAAGGCGTTTACTATTCACAAACGCATCTACCGTAAAAAGGCTGCCTTAACACTTGATGATGGTTTTGCCATCGCCGATAACCTGTCAAGCGATACGTTGTTTATAGTTGATGAGGCATCCATGATCAGCGACGAATCCATAGGTGGCCGGGTGTCGCTGCTGTTCGATTTGCTGCGGTATGTGTACAACGATAAAAACTGTAAGCTAATGCTGGTAGGCGATACCGCCCAGCTGCCGCCTGTAGGCTCAGATACCAGCCCGGCCCTGAGCGAAAAAATAATGCAGGATAAATTCGGCCTGACTATTTTTAAATATGAGCTAACCGATGTACTACGCCAGCAAAAGGATTCGGGGATTTTATTTAATGCGACCGAAATTCGTGACCTGATCAGGAAAGACGAAGCGGTTGCCCCTAAAATTGTAACCAAAGGCTATAAAGACGTTTTCAGGATGACGGGCGAACGGTTGCCCGAGGGACTTGAATACGCCTACCGGAAATACGGCTACGACAGAACACTCATCATCTGCCGGTCGAACAAAAACGCTAACCTGTACAACGGGCAAATCCGTAACCGGATTTTGTACCGGGAAGAGGAGCTAACCGGCGGCGACCAGATTATGATTGTAAAAAACAACTATTTCTGGCTAAAGGATAACGAGGAAAACAGCACCGATTTTATTGCCAATGGCGATATTGCCCGGATTCGTAAAGTGCGCCGAACGGAAGAAATGTACGGTTTCCGTTTTGCCGATGTGCAGATAGAATTTATTGACTACGCCGAAGACCCGGTATTGGATTGTAAAATATTGCTGGATACCCTGTATGCCGATTCGCCGGCTTTATCACAGGAAAACCAGAAAAAGTTTTACGAGGAGGTAATGAAAGATTACGCCCACCTTACCAACAAACGGGCCATGCACAACGAACTGAAGCTAAATCCATATTACAATGCCCTGCAAATCAAGTTTGCGTATGCCATCACCTGCCATAAGGCACAGGGTGGCCAATGGGACGCCGTTTTTGTTGACCAGGGCTACGTAACCGACGAAATGATCAATATGGATTTTCTCCGCTGGTTTTACACTGCCGTTACCCGCGCAACAACTGAGTTATTCCTGGTAAATTTCGATAACCGGTTTTACAAAGTTCCCGAGGTTTTTTAGTCATTAGTCATTCGCTACGCTGTCATTAGTCATTGGCTTTATCCTTGATTCCTTTGTCTGAAAATCTTTTGTCCAAAAGTCTTTCGTCCTTTGTCCAAAACACTATCTTTACTCCATAATCACTTCAACTACATATCAACAAAGGGTAGCCTGATGCCCGGCCTGTTATTACAGGTTCCCGGAAGCGCTGATTTTTCAGTGTAGGTTTTAAACACGTTTCAATTTTTATATTTCTAATCAAGCGTAATGAAAATTACAAACTTACCGGCAATGGGCATATGCTGCATTATTTTATGCGCGTTTGTTGCGGCCAAAGCAAATACACCTATGGATACCCTGTCAAATAAACAAAAAGTACTGTCATTTTATAAGCTGATTGTCGGCCAGCGAAAGGCCGAACTTGTCCCCGAATTTGTGCTGGAGAACTACAGGCAGCACAACCCTACAGTCGCCCAGGGCAGGGCCGGTATTACCGGCATGATCAATTACCTTAAAACGTTGCCTCCGCCGCCCGAAGGGGCCAAATCGCCCATTATAAGGGCCATACAGGAGGGTAATATGGTGGTTACCCACCTTGATATTCAATTCATGGGCAAACGGATGGTTGTTATCGATCTGTTCGAACTCGAAAACGGGATGTTGGCCGGGCATTGGGACGCCATCCAGGAGATGCCTGATCAAACCGGGCAAACCATCACCGCATCCAACGGAACTGCCGAAATTGATACTACCGCCTCTGCCGAAAATAGCAAGCAGGTTGTAAATGCATTTTATCAGGCTGTCCTGGATAAAAAAAGGCCCGCTGAATTGCTTAAGGTTAATTATACAGAACATGACCCCGCGGTTGCCAGTAGCGGTAAAGCATTGGACGAATACCTGTTGACCGGCCATAACCGCGAAATGAAAATTCACCGCGTTATTGCCGAGGGTAATTTTGTTGTGGTTCAATCGCAATTTAAAAGAGGAGGGAAGGGGTTTGTGTTTTACCAGATCTTCAGGGTTGAGGCCGGTAAAATAGCCGAGCACTGGAGTGTAGAGCAGGCGGTGCCGGAAGGTGTGGAGGTCGGTGATATGTTTTAACAGTCCACCCAGGTCATCCCGGATTTATTTCTTCCCATATGGGTTCTGGATGAAATAAACAAGGCAGGGTGTGTGTGATTCCTTCCCTGGGAAGGAGGAGGTAGGGGTTAAATCAGGCGTTCAAGTCGCTTTGTAACTTGTCGCATGTATAAACCCCTGCCTGCCTTTGCGCTCATTTCCGACCGCAGCCGTCAGGGAAAATACATCTAATGTCTTGTCATCGATAAAATGGCGGGTAGTCTTTAGCCCAAAGTCTTAAGTACCAAGTCAAAGAAGAAAAAATCAACTTTAGACTTACGACTTAGTACTTTTTTTCTGAAACATGGTTAACATAACTTAACACATTTCAAAAAAAATATTTATAAATGTCTAATAATCAATATTTTATAATTAATCATGGTTAACACTAAATTGATCGCGTAATGTAGGTGCATCCTAATATTTGTGCCTGTTGTTGGCCAATACAACTGCCTTCGGTAGCCGGATCATTTAACCAGGATCAGCCAATAAAAACAAGGTGTCGTTTGATGCTTGTATCGCTCATTCCATTAGCTATTTAGATGCGTTTCCCCTGCCGCGCCCCTCCCCAAACAGGGAATTAAAAATCCTCCGAACATCTGTGGAGACAACTCCAATAATTGCGGGCGGGTATACCAACAAGGGTGAAGAGATGTTGCCGCCCTGTTATCTAACACTATTTTTCAACCGTCGTGCATCCTCTGTCATCTTGATACTTGATACTCAATACTTGATACTAAACAGGGCGTTCCCTCCGCTGGTAGAAGCGGTGGTCAGGCTTTCTGTTCCAAGTCCTCGCAGGCCATTGCCCGCACAGCCAACACATGCTCCGGGCTTTCCACGCCAATCCTTAACGCAAGCTGCGGGTATGCTAAACCGATTTTTTCGAAATGTTAAATCTTCACTGGTAAGTCATTGCTAAATCGGTTTATTTCGTGGTATTGATAAAATTGCGCCGTTGTTGGAGTTGTCTCCAACAACATCGTTCTCGCTGGTAAACTTGTTAAAACATAAGCCGTATCCCAATTCCTTTTAGACAATGATCTGGCGATGCCAAACGATAACAACAGAGGGCAGATGGCTTTGGCTATTATGACATAATAACGATCGACGAGTTTGTTGGAGACAACTCCAAAAAAGTGCAGTCTATTATTTTACCTATTATATAGATTTTTAGAAATAACTAATTATTTAGTCCAGTTTAAAAAATAATTCTCCCGATATGCCGCCATTTGAATATGTATAAATCCCGGACATATTCATCCGTCCGGGATAATCCTTCCCTTTCCAAGATCTGGAGTTAACTTGTTTCTCACCAACTACGGTCCACATTAAAGTCAAATCTTCTTTTGCTAAAAATTTATCTATTGCAGACTTTCTGACCAAAAGCCCTCTTGATGATTTGTGGTTGACAGAAGGGTCGAAGCAAATTAATTCATTATTGGAGTCGACTAGTTCACCCTCTTTTGAGGAATAGTTTAACGATAGCCCATTCCATAAAATCTTAGCAGGTTTAGAAAAGCCTATCACATCCTCCTTGGAGCAATCATACTCCTCCTCCCAGTAATATTTTTCTGTAGTTCTTAAAAGATGTCCAATATATTTCCCTGTTTTATCGTGGTGTATAGAAATCCAGTCTCCGTTCTCATCTTCCGGGTCGGTAAAATATAAATACGATGGGGCTGAATAGAACTCCCTCGTAAACACATTCGATAGACTTTTCGCTTCGTCAAATTGACTCGCATGAAACCCATTAGCGACTTTATCTTTGATAGAATCTATTTGATTAGGTTTTACAAAGTAACTCCTTATTAAATACCAGACCTCCTTATATGGACCTTGTAATTTATCTTCGCCTAAATTATCTGGTTGGCTCCATACTGGGTGCAGATCTAACCATAACCAGTCAATATCATTTTGATCCTTAAATAGTATCACCTGCGGTGGATCGGGTTGACCTGTTGAATCCCTGACCCATTCATGATTATCTTGCTCCCATCGATGTGAAAACTTTTTTAACCAAGGACTTTCCGCTTTATCGCCATAGCCATCTGTTTTAGTCTTCTTAATGAGCATGGATGGATCTAAATCCCGCACACCCTTCATCCATGGCCCTTCATATTTTACGACACCATCTTCCGGCGCATATCCTTTTTCATATAACACGCAATTATCAGAAACCCTCGCCAACAATTCATGCATAATAATCCACTGATATTTTTTTCCGATTCGTTCTTTGTGTGCGCTTCCACGGCTTGATGGTTGTTTATTATCAAATTCAGTAAATAGATTTGGATCATATCCCATTTTAAAAATGAGATCAACGGCATAATTACTTAACCTGTTTTGATCTATATCAAAATCACTGAAAGTATAGCCAAATACATATCGGCCGAAATCACCATATCCTCCCATCTTACGGCCATACTCGGTGGTCATTGAAGACAAAATCGCAGTTGCCCCCCAATTGTCGTTCCCGTAGTGTCCTGAATCTGATTGGGGTTCATACTTCTTATCAATTGCCTCTACAGTGGGCAATCTTGTCGGCAGTTTTTTGCTTTTATAGGGAGGTCTTACGATAATCATATCCGCTTGAATTCGGATGCCTTTATCCCTTGCATATTCAACAACGCCACGAGCATAGTCACGAAGCAACACATGCGCAACAACCATTTTCTGATTAAAAATACGCTGGTAGGTATAATCAGCTATTTGTCCAACATGCTTTGTATGCTTAGATCTTAATAAGCATCCATAGGTCACAGCATACAACCGTTCTGTAATATAAATATCATCTACGCTTTCAAACTTCTCCAAAAGCGGAACAAGAAGATCTAACCGATGCTGTAACAAGTTAACCATTGATTTTGTGGCACAATCCCGCAGATAACGATTACAACTACAAAGAAACCATGCCATAGTAATGACCCCTAAAAATATCGAGGCATCATCAATATTTGCAACAGCATCTACGTCGAATGCCCAATCAACCAACCTCTTAATCGCATTCTGTTGTGACCCTGGGCCATATTTATCTTGCAACCAGGTTGTCCACTGAAGGTCCCGTTCCTGCATCTTAAATGTCGACAGGTATTGATGTAAGCTATCTGCATTAAAATAATACCCAGGTTTCATGGTAGTAGATATAACCGTATCTAAAAACTGATCGAAAAGATCCTCGTCCGGCATAACGACTTCATTGACAAAATTCTTAGTCATTTGGGTAATTGTATCTTCCTTTCGCCAGACAAGCGACTTGATAAAGGCTTCCGCCACAGGGTGATACATCTTACAAAATGGCGCAACCTCGAATAACTCCATCCCAATCCTTTCGGGTAATTGGATAGACAATGCCTCGATCAGGTTGTTGTAAATGCTTAATGCCCTGTAATCCTTTACCAGTTCGAATAATTTGCCGGAACTGAACGATATTTCCGGCCGCTTATCATCCAGGTAAAGATCCAATAACATCGATGCGACTATATGGTCCTGGAAACGCTGATAAGCAAAATAAACAACATAATAACTTTCACCGTTATCGTCCCAAAACAAATCTTCATTAAAAACTCCTTCGGAAATCAGTCTTTTTAGGAATGGCTGCGGATGTGCACATTTGCCTTTAAAAACCTCTTCCACAATTTCTGAAGCCGATTCATAACTTAAATGATCCGTATTATCGGCCACCATCTGCCGTACTGAATTTTGAACTGCCTTTCGGACGAGTTTAAGTTTATCATCAAATTCCCATTCCGTAGCCTGAGCCAATTTATAATTGATACCTTCCAGATAAAAATCGATAATTACTGTAATGCCGTTATATCCGGGAGGGATAGTACTCAATCCTCTCTTTTGCAAGGACTGGCAAAATAATTTCAGAAATAGCGGGTTTTGAAATTCGGGGTTTAATAACGGCGAACCCGGTTGTATAATACCATAATATTTGAAAAACATAACGGACGCTTCGTAGGATGCTTCTGCAAAACCAATGTGTTTAACTCTCACCGCCAGTTTTTGGTGAATAAGTGTTTCAGGTGCAATCAGTTCAACGAAAGAATCACGTATGCTGAGTACTAACCCCAAAAAGGGATAATGTTCCAGTAATTTGATAAAAGATTCCAATTTTGAAGGCCATATAAAACGACCTTCACCTTCATTTAATGCATCGATAAAAATAATTAATCTCGATCCATGGGATTCGGCTTTGGCATTTAGTGCGCCTAAAAACGTCAGCTCATCGATATTCGTCTTTAGCAACTGATGTTGTAGTATCTGTGACCATGGTGAGGCTTTTGTGGTAAAACTTTCGCCGAGCAATAGCAGGCTCAGCTGTTTCCTGGAAGCTCTTTTTTCTACGATATCTGCAAGTAAGTGTGATTTGCCAGCTCCCGCTTCTCCTGTCACAATGCATATCGGTAAGTTTGACAATGTGCATTCCGGTCCGTCAAAGAATTTATAAAATGTATATATTTCATCTATCAGCTTCTGCAGATCACTCATTTCCGTAGCAAAAGGCCGGCTTTGATATTGGGGTGTAGGCTTGTTCATCTCCCATTCCTGTCGAAGTTTATAAAGCGCAGAATCAATTTCATCTGCGAGGTTCTGACATTCATATAATGTCTTTTCCAGGATACGGTAATTGATGACTTTTGTGCCAGTGAATGTGGTTTGTAAATAATCCGATTTGAAATTGGCCATCAATAGTTCGAGCCGCTGTTCATAGTCGGTAAAGATTTCTTCCTTCGGAAAACGAAAGGATCTGTATTTTTCAAATAATTTTGCGAAATGCTTATTTAGACGTTTGACAAATCGCTCGTCTCTGGCCAACCCGTCGAAATACTTGGCGATCGGGAGTTCGAAATTTAAGGTAGCTGTATAACGGCCGCCTAAGGCGGATATGCTCTCACTGTTTCTGTACGCAAACCATTCGTCGTTAAATTCCTCTCTGTTAAACCAAAAGTAAGTCAGGCCCTCATTTTCTCGTGCCGAAATTCGGGTCACCAGTTCTGAATTACCCCAATACTCAATTTCGATAGTCATCCCTTTTTTTAGCGCATAAGCCTTCCACTCTTTAACCTTTTCCATCCATTTTTCTAATGAGGATTTCCGGTTATCCACCTTACCGTCAGGGCGATCTAAGGGGCAGCAAATGAAATATTTTTTTAGTTTGTTATGATGGTTGATGGTATCTATAACCGACTTATCGATTTGCTTCCATTGGCTATCGTTAAATGAACCCGTGAAATATTTGGCCTGCCATGCGTAGAGGTCGCCATTATCCAATTGCCAGTAACACTCCTTGCCACCATCAGGTTTACCCGCGCGGACAAAATCAACTTGTCCTCCAATCTGTTCCCGCTTAGCTAACTGACAGATCAGTTCTTCAAAACCCTCATGTTGACTGCCATTTAGCGGCCGGATATTATTCCAGTTTATCATTCCTTATATTCTATAAATTGGGTCAATTAAAATCTCCAAAAGTCACTTTACGGAAGAAGAAAATTAGGAGTAGATCTCCTGAATAAAAAGTAATCCTTCATTTTTCTAATATGTTCGGGGCGCTGGAGCAGGTGATGATCGAAATAATGTCTTAATGTCTCCTTCGTATGGGTCTTTCTTACTTGGTGGTCCTTCCAGGCAACTTTAAGCATACTTTGAATTTTGGCGCGTCGAGTATCTCTGCCTTTAAACTGATTAATGAAGTTATCAGCCACTTGGTCAAATATCATTTCAGAAAAGTTGACAACATATTTGTTGGCATTTGCGTTGTGTTGGTTCAAAGCATCGATAGCGATATTAATATCTTTTGTTTGAAGCAATGCATCAAAATATTCCGAGAAATCCGCCTCCAGGTCAACAACCAAGATTTCCTTCGCCGGACCGATATATGCAAATAGAGGTGATTGCGCAAGCGGATTGATTACTTGGAAAATATACGCCCCGAAGCATGTTGCCAATGAAACAAAGAGCTGGTTTTTCAATATCCTATTGATCTTTACAAAATAGGTATACAGTACTTCCCAAGTAACCAGATCGCCATTACTCAATGATAATCCCGCTTTATTTCCGTGTACCTCAAAATGTAAGTAAGGACGCATCCCATCTGGGCTACAGGAATCAGTTATTAATTTCAAAACCTCGTCCAATTGGTGATAATTAACAATATCAACAAGGTCAACATGAAAGTCCTGCATCAGACCGGCTCGTCTCAATAAAATATCGTTGAATAAATTGGTTCCGGTTTGAACCTCTCTCTTCGGTAACGATTGGATAACATAAATTGTATTGAATTGGATCTGTTCTTTCATAGATTAGTTTAGGTTAAAATTGAAGATCAAAAATACACAAGAATAATAGTTATCCTCAACCTATTTTATCGGTTAATTTATAAAATCCTGTTATTCATCTTCCTAATGTAGAAAGTACTTTTCACACTGGCACACGCGTCGCGTGTGCCTTGCTGATAGGTAAACGCCATGCCAAGTAATAAATATGCAACTCCCGGATGTTAAATTTCATCCGGGTGTATTTGTATACCCGCAGCTCGCGTAAAGGATAGAAACGGATACCGGCCCGTGAAGAAGGCCTGTGCAGTATGAGTGGATAGCCTGGCGCCACGATAGATTTGAGATTTGAGATGTGAGATTTGAGATATGAGATTGAAGATCACTGTTGCATTAGGTGCATCCGGCTTTATTAGTGTATTTTCGGTGCCCTCCAAAGATACTGCCCCCTTTGTTATAATTTCCTTAACGATACAAACAACTCCGCCTGTAATTTCCAGCTGCCATCAATTTTACGCCACATGGCCGAGTAATTGCCGCCTTTGCTGTAAGAGTTTATGGCTGTCCAGGTGCCGGTTTCCCAGGCCATGATGCCGTTATCGCCTACGGTAATGGTTACGGGAGTACGTACATAAGCTACGGTTTTGTTGATTTTAAATAGCTGTTTCCAGCCTGCGGCTATGCTATCTTTCCCGGTAGTGGTAATTCCCCTGCCTATAGTTTGCACAAAATCGGGTAGCCAGTATTTGGATATGCCATCTACATCGTGTTTGGCAATGGCATTATTTGATGCTGCTCTTGAAGCTTTAATAATTTCTATGTCCGCTTTATAATCTGTCTGTTTGAAGGCAAACAGTGCGCTTAACAACAATAGAAGTGGTAATTTAAACAGGAACGACATAGCTGATATGGTTAATAGGTGTTTGGTACAAGTTAGTTATTATCCCGGTTATAGCGCTTAATTTTTATATTTTAATGAAACAGTTCGGTTTTAGACAAACATTGGCTTTGAACGCCGGCTACGACTCACCCCGGCTACGCTGCGCTGGCCGACCCTATCTCCGGCTGCGCCGCAAAGAGGGTTGAGAAACATTGGCTTTGAACGCTGGCTACGACTCACCCCGGCTACGCTACGCTGGCCGACCCTCTCTCCGGCTGCGCCGCAAAGAGGGTTGAGAAAATAAAAAAAAACTTTTCCGCCCCTCTATGCGACGCAGTCGGAGAGAGGGGCAGACGGGCGGAGCCTCGTCGGGGTGAGTCGACTCGCCGACATGCGATATACGCCACTTTCCCCTTCATAACATTGCGAGTAACCATCAGGATGATCCTGAAAAAAATGGGGATGACGTATTGGCTTTAGCGCATCACAACAACTATGTCATTGCGAGCGCAGCGTGGCAATCGCGAACTGTGCAAGTCCGCCATACAAAGTTCGCGATTGCTTCGTTCCTCGCAATGACATAATTAATAATACTAACAATCAGCAACTTAAAAACACGTCACTATAATATTTTACAACTCAGCTTACCCTTAAGTTAACATAACAATGCCAGTAGTTCATCTATTTTTAAACAACTTTTAAAAAGCCTCAAAACAAAAAAAGGCCCCAATAAGGAGCCTCTTTTATATATAAAGTATATAATTTTATACAGAAAAACTTTCGCCGCAGCCGCAGGTACGGCTGGCGTTAGGGTTATGGAAATTGAAGCCTTTGCCGTTAAGGCCATCGCTAAAATCAAGTTCGGTACCGGCAAGGTACAGGAACGATTTCATATCCAGTGCCATACGTACGCCCTGGTCTTCAAAAAACTGGTCGCCTTTTTTTTCTTCGTTATCAAAATCCAAATTGTATGATAAACCCGAGCAACCGCCACCCTGTACAGAAACACGCAGAAAATACGAGGCATCAAGCCCGCCATCCTGCATCAGGTGTTCTATTTTACTTTTTGCTTTATCAGTTACAGTTACCATTCCCTTAGTATCTAGTAGTAAGTATCAAGTAGTAAGATTTGATTGTTAAATAAATATGTTACTACCTGATAGTATCATTTAATTCAGCTGGCAGGTATCAAGGTAGCTTAAAAGTATGCATCAAAAATCTTGATACTTACTACTTGATACTTGCTACTCAATTAATGGTGTACTTTTTCGCTTTCAATCGGCGCTAAACCGTTTTTAACGCGGAAATCGTTGATTGCTGCTTTGATGGCATCCTCTGCCAAAACTGAACAGTGAATTTTTACCGGTGGTAAAGCCAGTTCTTCAACAATATCCATGTTGTCAATTTTCATTGCATCGTCGATGCTTTTGCCTTTTAACCACTCGGTGGCTAAAGACGAAGAAGCAATTGCCGAACCGCAACCAAAGGTTTTAAATTTTGCATCGGTGATAACATTGTTATCATCCACCTCAATTTGCAGGCGCATTACGTCGCCGCATTCAGGTGCACCAACTAAGCCGGTACCTACTTTGTGGCTGCTTTTATCCAAAGTGCCCACATTGCGGGGGTTAGTGTAGTGATCGATTACTTTATCTGAATATGCCATTTTTTTGTTTGTTATACGTAGTACGTTTTACGTATTACGTTGATTGTTATAATTTATCGAATTAAAAAACGTACCACGTAAAACGTACTACGTATAACGTATTTAGTGTTCTGCCCACTCAATGGAGTCAAGGTCGATGCCTTCTTTAAACATTTCCCAAAGTGGCGAAAGTTCGCGCAGGTGGGTAACCGAGTTTTTGGTTACTTCAACAGCGTAGTCAACTTCTTCTTCGGTAGTAAAGCGGCCCAGGCCAAAACGGATTGATGAGTGTGCCAGGTCGTCTGACAGGCCTAAGCTTTTCAGTACGTACGATGGCTCTAACGAAGCTGATGTACAGGCCGAACCCGATGATACAGCTAAATCTTTCATGGCCATCATTAAGCCTTCGCCCTCAACGTATTTGAAAGAGATATTGGCAACGTGTGGTAAGCGGTGCTCAACGTTTCCGTTTACATAGCTTTCTTCCAATACGGTTAAAGCTGCTTCCAGTTTATCGCGTAAAGCAGATAAACGTTTGGCTTCGCTTTCCATTTCAAGGCCGCAAAGCTCGCAGGCTTTACCCAGGCCAACAATGCCCGGTACGTTTAAGGTACCTGAACGCATACCGCGCTCGTGGCCGCCACCGTCCATTTGTGCGGTAACTTTAACACGCGGTCCTTTACGGCGAACGTATAATGCGCCAACGCCTTTAGGGCCGTATATTTTGTGAGCAGATAGTGCCAAAAGGTCGATACCATCAGCATTAACATCAACAGGTATTTTACCAACCGCCTGTACAGCATCTGTCATAAACAGGGCACCGTATTTGTGGGCAATTGCAGATATTTCTTTTATAGGTTGGATAACGCCAATCTCGTTGTTGCCATACATTACCGATACCAGGATAGTTTCGCTGGTCATGGCGGCTTCTAATACGGCAAGATCAACAAGGCCATCTTCTTTAACCGGCAGGTAAGTAACCTTACCACCTAATTTTTCAACGTGTTTACAAGCGTCAAGTACGGCTTTATGTTCGGTAACGGTAGTTATAATGTGGTTACCTTTGTCTTTATACATTTCAAACACACCCTTAATGGCAAGGTTATCTGATTCGGTTGCGCCCGACGTGAAGATGATTTCTTTTTCGTTTGCGCCTATCAGTTTGGCCACTTGCTCGCGTGCATAATCAACACCTTCTTCGGCTACCCAGCCAAACGGATGGTTACGGCTGGCGGCATTACCAAATTTTGTGGTAAAATAAGGTAACATTGCCTCTAAAACCCGTGGGTCCATCGGTGTTGTTGCGTTATTATCTAAATAAATGGGGATATTCATGTGCTGTGCTATATTAACAGTACAAAGATAAGTAAGTTTTTATTTAAAATCATTCAAAATAAAGTGTATTTTATCAAAGCTGACCATTAATTTACAATATTTGGACATGAACAAAGTTGAACATATTGGCATTGCCGTAACCGATATTCATGTTGCAGGCAACATATATGAAAAGCTTTTAAATACTTCAGTTTATAAAACCGAGACCGTAAAAAGCGAAGGAGTACTGACCGCTTTTTTACAAACAGGCCCCAACAAAATAGAACTACTACAGGCCCTGAATGACGATAGCCCGATAGCCAAATTCATAGCCAAAAAAGGGGAGGGGATACACCATATTGCATTTGAGGTAGATGATATAGTTGCCGAAATGCAACGGTTAAAAAGTGAAGGCTTTGTGCTGCTGAATGATGAACCTAAGCAAGGGTCAGATAATAAGTTGGTTTGTTTTGTGCATCCAAAGAGTGCGAATGGGGTGTTGATTGAGCTATGCCAGGAAATAGAGTCAAGAGATTAGAATCAAGAATTAAGATGGATCCTGGTATAGAAAACGATATTGCTTCGTTTGAATCAAATCATAAATTGATCATTCCCGATGATCTTAAAGATTATTTTCGAACGTTTAATGTTCATGTTTATAACCTTGATATGTTTTTCTTTTATGGTATTGATCAATTCAAATCAGTAAAGGATGAAGTTGGTGATTGGGGGGATTACAGGGATATTGTAAACACTTTGCCAACGCATCAGGAATGCTTCGTTTTTAGCGATTATTTTTGTCACTTATGGACTTACGCTATCAGATTATATGATGGGGCATCTGAAAAAAATGAAGTGTATGTTATTTGTGGCAATAGCTTCAAGACAGTTGCCAACTCATTTAAAGAGTTTTTGGAAATTTATTTTAGTGAAGAATGGGATGGCATTTTTATTTAATTAAAACTGCCAATTGAGTTCCGTCCCCTAAGGGTCTCTTTGAAAAAGGACCCTGAGGCATGTGGAGCACAATCTTATTCGATAAGCAGAGTTTTATACAGCCATCGTATTTTCGACTGGCATTGGCCCTTCAGGTCCTCTATCGAGAGACCCGAAGGGGACAGGAAGCGTTTAGGTTCGTGTTGCGGGTTGCGAGGGTCGAGGTGGGGGAAACAGGTCGGCGGATTTTTTGATACATGTTTGATAGATGACGTGGATTGAAGCACCCCGCAATCCGACCCTCGCAATCCGCACCAAAATACCGCCTGCAATTCTTTTTACTTTTGCCTTTTGAATTTTGAATTATTTCATTACATTTGCGCCTCTTTTAAAGACTACAGAAGATAAGTTTATATATAATGAAAAAAGATCTGCATCCAAAAAACTATAGATTAGTTGTGTTTAAAGACATGTCGAACGAATATGCCTTTATGACTAAATCTTGCATCGATACACGTGAATCCATTAAATGGGAAGACGGTAACGAGTATCCATTGATCAAATTAGAAATTTCGCACACATCGCATCCTTTCTATACCGGTAAAATGAAACTGGTTGATACTGCTGGTCGTATCGATAAATTCCGTACACGTTACAACAAGAAATAATTGCTTGTTTAATTAAATATTTACAAGTCTCCCGACGTATCGGGGGACTTTTTTTATTTTTGCGCCATGGCTCTTATTCTTTTCGACGATAACGCACACCAAACTTTACTGCCGCTTACCTATACCCGGCCCGTTGCCGATTTACGCATTGGTATTATGACCATTGCCGAAAAATGGGCTAAGCACTTAAATGCAACCACCTCATTCCATACGCTTGATTATTTGCAGGCCAAATTCCCTGCAAAAGTTGAGGCCGATAACCTGTTTATCAATGGCGCCGTTTGCCCTGATGAAGGTTTGCTGGAGGCTATAGGCAATTTGCAAACAGGCGAGGCATTAAAATATAACGACCAGTTGTTGGCTGTACGATTAAACCAGGCCGGTGCAGAAAGTTTTAACCCCGAATCTGTTTTCGACAAAATTATAGCTTACACCTCTCTTTTTGTATCAATAAAATATCCCGAAGATATTTTCAGGAAAAATGATATCGAACTGCGGAAAGATTATCAGTTGCTTACCAAAGGCCGCACGAGTGCTGCTATAAGCGCTACCAACGTAGTTATTGGCAACGATTTTTTTGCGGAAGAAGGTGCTGTTGCCGAATGCTCGACATTTAACACTACCAATGGCCCCATTTATCTATCTGCTAATACCGAGATTTGGGAAGGTACCCACATTAGGGGGGCTTTTGCCATTTGCGAGCACTCGCAGGTTAAAATGGGCGCGAAAATTTATGGCGCAACAACAGTTGGCCCTTACTCAAGAGTTGGCGGCGAATTAAACAATGCCGTAATCTGGGGCTATTCATCTAAAGGGCACGAAGGTTATTTAGGTAACTCGGTACTTGGCGAATGGTGCAATATCGGCGCCGACAGCAACAACTCCAACCTGAAAAACAATTACGACGAGGTGAAGCTTTGGGATTATAATACCATGCGCTTTCGTAAAACAGGCCTGCAGTTTTGCGGCTTGATTATGGCCGATCATTCAAAATGCGCCATTAATACCATGTTTAATACCGGTACTGTAGTAGGCGTTAGTGCTAATGTATTTGGCGCAGGTTTCCCGCGTAATTTTGTGGCCGATTTTTCATGGGGAGGCGCACAGGGTTTTGAAGTTTACACGCTCAAAAAAATGTTTATCACCGCCCAAAAAGTATTTGACCGCCGCGACCACCGCAATTTTGACGAGGTAGAACAAAATATATTGGCCAAAGTATTTGAATTAACAGAGGAGTATCGGAGGTTTTAGTGGGTGGTTGAGTAAGTTGATTGGGTTGATTAAGTTGGATTAGGTTGATTAAGTTTTAATATCTTCCAATTAAATCGACTCAATGCAATGCAATCCAACTCAGTCCAACTCAATCAACTTATTCAACCTAATCCAACTCAATCAACATAATCTAACTAAATCAACTTAAAATAAACACAATGAGAAAAAAAATTGTTGCCGGAAACTGGAAAATGAACCTTGACTATAACGAAGGTTTAGGTGTATTTACCGAAATCATTAACATGGTTAAAGACGAGGTTACCGGTGCCCAGGAAGCGGTTATTTGCAGTCCTTTTATCCATATCAACAGCCTGGTGCAATTGGCAAAAGGTTACAATAAAGTTTCTGTTGGCGCTCAAAACGCCCACCAGGCCGAAAGCGGTGCTTATACCGGCGAAATTTCTGCCCGGATGATTAAATCTATCGGCGCGGCTTACGTTATTCTTGGTCACTCGGAGCGCCGCCAGTATTTTGGCGAAACCAACGAACTTTTGGCTAAAAAAACTGATACCGTTTTAAAACACGATTTACGCCCAATATTCTGCATCGGTGAAACTTTGCAGGAGCGTGAAGCTAATGAGCACTTTAATGTAATTAAAACGCAATTGGTTGAAGGCGTGTTTCATTTAGATGCTGCCGAGTTTGGCAAACTTGTATTAGCTTATGAGCCGGTTTGGGCTATAGGTACAGGTGTTACCGCATCATCAGCGCAAGCTCAGGAAATTCATGAGTTTATCCGTAAAGAAATTGCTGCCAAATACAGCCAGGAAGTTGCCGATAGCACCACCATTTTATACGGCGGGAGTTGCAACCCTAAAAACGCTGCCGAACTGTTTGCCTGCCCCGATATTGATGGCGGCCTGATAGGTGGCGCGTCCCTAAAATCGCGCGATTTTGTGGATATCATTAAAGCGTTTAATTAGATTTGAGATGTGAGATATGAGACGGGCTGCACTTGTCCGGCTGTTTGATCATATCTCAAACAGAAATAGCTATCGAACGTTAGATAGTGAGATTTGGGGTTAATCTCAAATCTCACATCTAATATCTCAAATCTAAAACATGAGAACTTTTCTCCCGCCACTTATTGCATTTATGGCATTTTCGGTGTTTGTTATTACAAGCGCTTATGCCAGTACTATGCAGATAGGGGATATGGGCGAGGGTAACGTACATGCATTTATGGCCTGCTTTTATTACTGCTGGCCTTTATACTTTATTTGCGCCATACTTACCCAATGGATTGTTATTGTGCCTGTTTGGGAAAGCTTTGTGTTGCGGTCGGCTGTTGGGGCATTAGTTACATTTATAATTGTAGCTGTTGTTTGTGCGCTTGCCGCCGGCGGGATTGCTTATTTTATATGGGACGATCAATCGGGCTACGATAACCTTATTGGGCTTACTACCATCATGTTAATGATACAGCTGGCTTACTGGGCTATTAATTTTTTTATATTGTTTTTAGTAACAGGGAAGGCTGTTAAGCTGAAGCGGGAGACCAAACATGAAACAGTTGCTGCCGAAGAGTAGAAGCAAAGAAAAATTATGTCATTGCGAGCGCAGCGCGGCAATCGCGAACCATGCATATTCACCTCGCAAAGTTCGCGATTGCTTCGTGCCTCGCAATGACTTGTGATGAAAATATTATCTTATGAACTACTACGAATTACTTTTTACCACCATAACTACCGAAGATTACCAGCAGGATTTGCTGATAAATGCCCTGGGTGAAATTGGTTTTGATACTTTTGAGGAGCTGGACCTTGGTTTTAAAGCCTATATCCCGGTGGATGCTTTTGATGAAGCTGTGCTCATTGAACAGCTATTGCCATATCGTGATCTGTTTACTTTTAGCTACGAGATAACACTTATCCCGCAAAAAAACTGGAACGAGGTTTGGGAAAGTAATTTTGAGCCGATAGAAATTAACGACAAAATTTATGTAAGGGCAACTTTTCATCCTGCCAAGCCGGAGTTTCCGTATGAAATAGTGATAGACCCCAAAATGGCTTTTGGTACCGGCCACCATCAAACCACATCAATGATGCTGGCGCTGATGCTGGAAAATGAGTATGCAGGTAAAAACGTATTGGATATGGGCTGCGGTACTGGTATCCTGGCTATTATGGCCTCCAAATTAGGCGCCGCAAAGGTAACTGCTATTGACTACGACCCTGTATGCTACGAGAGCACCATCGAAAACTCTGCTTTAAACAATATTGCAAATATTACCCCGCTGTGCGGCTCAAAAGAGGCGATACCTGATGAGCAATACGATACCATACTGGCCAACATTAACCGCAACATCCTGTTAGACCAGATGAAGCGCTATGCCGAAGTATTAAAACCTGAAGGTGAGATCTATTTCAGCGGTTTCTACGAATCGCCCGACCTTGATATCATTACCGACGAGGCACGTAAATACGGCCTGAAGTACATTATCCACAAAAAGGATAAGGATTGGGTGGCTGCCAAGTTTGTGAAGTAAGAGTGTCTGAACCGGAATTTGTCGAATTTATAGAATTAAAGAATTCTAAAAATTCCATAATTCGATGAATTCTGGTTCAGACAAATTTTACCTAATACCCCAACGTAAACCTTCTTTTTACAAACTGGTTGTTTTCCAGTTCGTCAAGTATGGCAACGGCCATGTCTTCTACACTGATATCTGCATGGCCGGCTTCATCAAATACGGGTTCATCGGTACCTAAGCGGAATTTTCCGGTGCGCTCGCCCGGGTGCAGGTTGATGGCGGGGCTTAAAAATGTCCAGTCAAGGTCTTCTTCTTTTTTAAGGATGTTTAGGTAATCGCGGGCTGCGGTGGCACCTGCTTTCCATTCGGCGGGGAACTGAGGGGTATCAACCAACTGTAAGCCAGGAGCTGCATACAAACTACCCGCACCGCCAATAACCAATAAACGTTTTACGCCCGATTGTTTTACAGCCTGTTGAATAAGTTCTGATCCTTTCAGGAAATCGTTATACAGATTTGGATTGGCCCAGCCTGCGTTAAACGAACTCACTACGGCGTCGTGGCCCTCAAGTGCAGCTGCAAGCTTATCGGTGTCAAAAATATCAACAGCAACGGTTGTAAGCTTATCGCTGTTAACTTCAATAGTTTGAGGATTGCGGGCTATGGCGGTTACATCGTATCCGCGTACCAAAGCCTCGGCTAATACTGCTTTGCCTACAAAGCCGGTTGCGCCTATCAGTGCTAATTTCATAATTGTTGTTTTTTATATTGTAATTTAATTTGTTACAGTTTTGTGTAAATTTTTTTTACTCGAATTTGCTGCTGAAATCAGCCAGTGTCATTGTTTTTAGTTTGTTAAAAATGGTGGTATCAACCTCTTCGGCCAAATCATCCAGATGTTGGCTTATTTGCTTCCCTATTGAGCATGCCGGGTTAGGTTTATTTTTTGCCTGGCCCAGGGCTGGTGCAACTTTTACGGCCCTGTAGACATCGCTGAAGGAAATTTTATCGGGCGGCAGGGCCAAACTATAGCCACCGGCTTTACCTTCTTTACTGGCTATTAAACCGTATTTGCGCAGGTTGCTAATTTCTTTACGTACCAACACAGGATTGATATTGATGCTGCCGGCAATATAATCAGACGACAAAAGCTCGCCCGGCTGCGCATTAAGCAGGGTAAGGATATGTACTGCTATCTGAAATTGTCCGTTCATCTGTAATTTTAATTATTACAGTACAAAGGTAGTTATGTTAATTTAAAAACCAAACTATGTTTAACTGTTATTTTTTTAATTACAGTTTTGTGATAATTCGCCGTTTACCTCGGACACTAAAATCATTTACGGGAAGCTTTGCTTATATTGTGCCACCTGAATTGCCCGTTAGGACAGGTAAACCGAACCACTTTAATTTTTTATGGGCCTATTTAACATTTTTAAAAAGAAACCTGCTCCACCGGCGAATGAGCCGGCAGCTGGATTGCAGCGTTTAGAGAATCCGCCTGAATTGTTGATGTTTAAATTGCTTTTTATTGATAAGCCAGAGCTTAATTTTAATAAAATATTAACCGAAGCGAAAGCGTATTTCACAAACATCGAGGGCTCGGAGAATGAGAACTCTTTTTTGTTTTCTTTCCCTGGTGTTAAGATTGAGTTGGCAGACGCAATTATATATGCACAATGTATTATAGCCCAAAACGAAAATGTAAGCTTGCCCGAAACTGCTTTTCAGCAAAACTGGAATTGGCAGGAGGCTAATGAGGTGGCCAATGAATGTAAATACGAAGTATTGGTTACCGATATGTTTTCGCGAACCCTTGAATATAAGCAAAGGGTAAATTGGTTTATGAACTTTTTGGTGGCTGTAATCAGGGCCACTAAACCCGATGCTATTTACTCTTTTCATGGCCAAAAAATAATTAAGCCTACCGATTTGATACTTAAATGGGATAGTGCAGAAAAAGAGGTTTTATACAGCATATGTAACGTAAGGCTTTATAACATAAGCGATTCGACGGAAGGTGAATTACTGATGGATACCATTGGGCTTCATTCACTTGGTTTACCTGATTTTCAGGTGAGGTTTGTGGATTTTGAGGCTAGCGAAGTTGCCGGGTTGTTATGGAATTACGCTTATTATATTTACGACTACGGAGATGTGATAGAAAACGGGAATACGCTGGAAGGTACTATAGCCGGCACCAAATGGAAATGCGAAAGAACTGTATCGCCCCTTGATCCGGAGCGGGTTATTATCAACGTGCAGCCTAACTAAATTTCATGTTAACTAAGCTGACACAAGCAGCGTATTTTACGAGTTTGAACATTGATTATCAGCTAGGCATTGATGTTAAAAAAAGGATGAATGAAACTTGCTTAGCGATCTGTAACGCAGGTAATTGCGATTTATTTTGTCTGTTTGCGTTTTTAAATAAAATATTGTGCAAATTAGTTGATAATTAGCGTGATAATAAATATTATTGCAAGGTAATTAACTTTTGCGAAACCTTTACAATTATTGAATTCACATGAAAACACTTGGAAAAAAAATCAGACTATTACGTCATCAAAAAGGGTGGAGCCAGGAGGATGTTGCAAAACGGTTAGATATTTCCATTCCCGCTTTCTCGAAGATCGAGACAGGAATTACTGACATTAATTTATCGAGGCTTGAACAAATAGCAACTTTGTTCGAAATGTCGGTAGTTCAGCTACTTACGTTTAATGATTCCGATCAGGATCAAAAATTTGTTAACGAATTAGAAACAGTTAACAAACGTTTAATGGATCGTGAAACCGAAGTTATCGATCTGCAGAAAAAGGTGATTGAGCTGTTTGAAGAGCTTAGGCACTCAAAAGCTACCGCATAAATTTAAACCCGGCTGCAACCGGGTTTGGTTAAAATGTACAACGCATTGTTAAATGTTTTTTGCCAAATGTAGCCCCCACGGCCGCATGAATGGCAATCATTTTCTCATTAAAATCTCCAACCCAGGATAATTCCAGTTCGTCGTATTGTTTTAAAGGCAAAACGTATTCTTTAAGCTTAATAAATATCGCCGATTCCAGGCCGTGTTTCTGGTATTTTTGCTTGGTACCCATTACTATCGCCCGCATACGCGATACACCTTTCCAACGATAATACAAAAATTTAAGCTTACCAATCAGGTCGAGTTTGCCGTTTACAGGTTTAAGCATCTGGTTAGCATCGGGCAAAATGATAACAAATGCAGCCGGTTCATCATCGATGTAGGCAAACCAGATGAGTTTTTCGTCCATCAGCGGCTTCATTTTTTTAAAGCTTTCGGCAATGGTAGCCTGGGTAATTGGAACAAAGTTTTCAAAATCCTGCCAGGCATCGTTATAAATCTCGATAAAGTCGGCAGCAAACTTCTCCATTTTCTTTATCTCGAAGTGCCTGAAATCGTACCCCGGCTTTTTGATAACCCAATTGGCAATTTTTGTAAACCGCTCAGAAAAAGGCTTGTTTACATCCAGGTGATTGGTGATTTGCTCGTACAGTGTTTTAAAACCATAGTCTTCAAAAAATGCCCGGTAGTACGGAAAATTATAGTTCATGCCGTAGGAGGGGTGAGTGAAACCCTCTACCAGCAGTCCCCAAAAATTATCATTCTCGCCAAAATTGATAGGCCCGTCCATGGCTTGCATGCCATTATCCTGTAACCACTTTTTTGCGGTATCAAATAACAGGAAAGCAGCCTTTTTATCGTTGATGCATTCAAAAAAGCCCATGCCACCGGTTGGCTGCTCATAATGGTAGGCTTTTTTATTATTGATGAAGGCAGCAACACGGCCGATTATCTTGCCGTTATCATCGGCCAGAATCCAGCGGGTGCACTTGCCATCCTGGTGGAAGTTGTTTTTTGCAGCATCAAATACCGCTTCAATATCATTATCCAGTGGGCAAACCCAGTTTTTGTCGTCCTTGTACAACGTACGTGCAAGGTTTAAAAATGCTTTTTTTGATGCTTTATCTTTTACTTCGGTTATAATCATAGGAGGGCTAAATATAAAAAAAGCATTCAGGGCATGTGCTGAATGCTTTACAAATAGAGCTATGTATCGTCAACGATTAAAAATCGTCGTCATCGTCATCATCGAATGAATCATAACCTCTGCCCAGATCGTCGTCTAAAGGCCCATCAAAATCATCATCATCGTCTTCAACTTTTTTCTTTTTAGGGTCGAGACTCAGATCGTCATCGTCATCAAGGTCGTCATCAGAATTGTCGATCTTCTTAGTGGTTGGTTTTTTTGGCGCTCCCATTGTAATGGATTTTATTTGTAAAACTTTGTCAATAATACTTTAAATCGGTCAAAAAGCAGGAATTTTTTTAAAGCTTTTATTTCCCGTTTCAATAGTAAAAATAATCAAAATCATTTTTATTAAAAACAGGAAATAAAAATTATTCTGTTTGTTCGCCAATGGCTACGGATGTGCTTGTAAAATCCTTAATCTGAGGTAATTCCTGTATGCTGTTGATTCCAAAATAATCCATAAAAAGGCCGCTGGTGCCATATAATATGGGTTTTCCGAGCGCTTCCGACTTCCCGGTTATAGCTATCAGCTCTTTTTCGAGCAGTTTTTGGATCGAATAATCGCAGTTTACACCACGGATTTGTTCTACATCGGTTTTGGTTACCGGCTGTTTATATGCAATAATGGCAAGGGTTTCCAAAGCAGCCTGGCTCAATCTTTTTTTAGATCGTTGTAATTGCAACAGGTTGATAACCGGATGATATTGTTTTTTGGTGAAAAACTGGTAGCCGTTACCAACTTTTACCAATTCGATAGCCAGGTTATCGTCGCTATATTTTAACTCGATGCCTTTTAGACTCTCGTTCACTTCATCGGCCGTAAAATCGCGTTCAAAAGCAGCCTGAAGGCAATACATGATCTCTTCCAACCGTATACCTTGTTCAGATGCGAAGATGAGTGCCTCTATATGTTTTTCCATGAGTTGTGAGTTGCAAGTTATGAGTTGTGAGTAATAAACAGATATACTTAAAACTCAAAACTCATCACTCAAAACTTAATAATCAATAACTTGTTCCTCAATTTCAACTGGTATGTCGCGCCAGTCGTATTTTTGGGTGCGCAGTTGGGGTTCAAAACCAGCTTCTTTGATTGAATCCTGGATGCCTTTGGCTGTAAACCTATGTGGTGCGCCTGCGGCGGATACTACGTTTTCTTCAATCATGATCGATCCAAAATCATTAGCACCTGCATGTAAGCACAATTGGGCCACTTGTTTACCAACGGTAAGCCATGAGGCCTGTATGTTTTTAACATTAGGCAGCATAATGCGGCTTAAGGCTATCATGCGGATGTATTCATCGCCGGTTACATTATTGGTGATACCACGAACTTTACGTAACAGCGTGCCATCGTCCTGGAAAGGCCAGGGTATAAAGGCTACAAACCCATAATGACCATCCGGCTTTTCGGATTGTACCTCGCGGATCCAAACCAGGTGCTCAAAGCGTTCTTCGATGGTTTCAATATGCCCAAACATCATGGTTGCAGATGTAGGCAGGTTAAGCTGATGGGCTGCACGCATTACATCCAGCCATTCCTTGCCGCCGCATTTACCTTTTGATATCAGGCGGCGTACACGGTCATTCAATATCTCGGCGCCTGCACCGGGTAGTGAATCTAACCCAGACTCTTTCATCGCCCTGAGTACATCTATGTGGCTCATATTCTCCAGTTTAGCTACGTGCGCTATTTCCGGCGGGCCTAAAGAGTGTAGTTTTAACTTTGGATATAGCTGTTTCAGTTCGCTGAACAGATCGGTATAAAATTTAAGCCCCAAGTCGGGGTGGTGACCACCCTGCAGCAGCAACTGATCGCCGCCGTAGCGGAAAGTTTCTTCTATCTTCTTTTTGTAGGTTTCAATATCAGTAATGTAGCTATCCTCGTGGCCGGGCCTGCGGAAAAAGTTACAAAACTTGCAATTGGCTATGCATACGTTGGTAGTATTAACATTACGATCAATTTGCCAGGTAACCTTACCATGCGGAACCTGCTTTTTACGCAATTCGTTGGCCGTGTACATTAAATCGGCAGTAGGCGCATTATTATATAGATAGACCCCTTCTTCCTGGGTCAAAAAATCAAACCGCAAAGCGCGTTGCAACAGATCGGCTGTGTTCATATAGCAAAGATAAGCTTTACCTTATTAATTGTTTAACGTTGAGGTAAGATTGACAAATTTATGATAGCCTCCGGAGGCTACTATGTGTACACATCTTTTTAGAAATCGTATCATTAAACAAAAAAGTTGTCATTTCGAACGAACCAGAAGTGGCTTGCGCGCAGGGGGGAGGAGAAATCTTATACGCCCTGCATTCCGGCAGGCTGGTTGCGAAGCAAATCGTACAGGATTTCTCCTCACGCCAACGCCCCAATCCCTCCCTGGTTCGTTCGAAATGACATTTTCTTTTATTAAAAAAGATGTGTACACACAGTAACCCCTAAAGGGCGAATTTTAAGTTGCTTTTTTGCTCCCCCTTCAGGGGGCTGGGGGGCTCACTTTTACGCTATTATTACCCCTGTTCAAATCAGGTAAAGCATTATCCGGGTCGATGGTAACGCTTTCAACATCTTTATCGTCGGGGAGGATTACCGTTACTACTTTGCGTTGCATCCAGGTTTCAACAGGCAGGTAGTGGCGTTTTTTGCTGCCGTCTTTATATTTTAATTCTACAGTGAAAGGCATTGGTAGTTGCTCTTTACTCACAACGGTTATTTTTACGCCCTTGGTAGCATTACTGCCTACGTTTTGGGCTGCTGTAATGGCAATGTCGCTTACCCAGTTGTTATAAAACCAGCCTTTCCAAAACCAGGACAGATCTTCGCCCGCGCCGCTTTCCATCGAGCGGAAAAAGTCGTCGGGCTGCGGGTGTTTAAATGCCCATTTGGCGATGTAGTTGCGGAAGGCATAATCAAACCGATCCTTACCCAGTATCTGTTCGCGCAGCAAAACCAGGCCAAATGCGGGTTTAAAGTAAACCAGTGGGTGGCGATATTTTTCGGGTGTAGCATCTGCAGCCGTCATGATAGGCGGCGATGCAGGGTCGTTCAAAATCGGGATGATCTCATCGGCGGGATTGCCGCCGCCGGGCGCATATTCTCCATCGCGCTTAGGGGCGTATTCACCTTTGTTAAATTCCTCCGATGCGTAGATATCTATAAAGGTGTTAAAGCCCTCGTCCATCCAGCCAAAACGGCGCTCGTCTGATCCTACGATCATCGGGAACCAGTTGTGGCCTATCTCGTGCGCGGTTACCCAGTATAACTCGTTGCCTTTATCAGTAATGCCGTCAAACACAATACCCGGATACTCCATGCCGCCGGCAATACCGGCTTCGTTAATGGCAACAGGGTAGGGGTACACAAACCATTTTTCAGAAAAATACTCTATCGATTTTTTAAGGTATTCGGTAGCACGGTCCCAGGCATTGGGGCCAACGCTCTCGGCCGGGTAAACCGACATGGCCAACGATTTTTTGCCGCCCGGCAAATTAACCCTTGCCGCATCCCAAACGTAAGCTTTTGATGCGCCGAAGGCCACATCGCGGGTGTTTATCATCTTGTAATGCCACGTAAGTGTGCCTTTGTTAACAGGGCGACTTGCGGGATCAGTAACCTCGGCAAGGGTGCGTATCATTACCGTTTTATCGCTTGCGCGGGCGGCATCAAGGCGGGCAATTTGTTTGGCCGTCAAAACTTCTTTGGGGTTTAACAACTCGCCCGAACCGGCTACTATCATATCCCATGGTACGGTAACCTGGTAATCAAAATCGCCATAATCTAAATAAAACTCGCCTGCGCCCAAAAATGGCAAGGTATCCCAGCCACGGCTATCATCATATACACACATGCGCGGAAACCATTGGGCTATCTCGTAAATCGTTCCGTTTTTGGTTTTTACATAATCGGTACGGTTACCAAAGTCGCCCGGGATGGTATAATGGTAGTTAATCCGCAACTTTATAGAGCCTTTACCCAAAGCATGCGGCAAACGCACCTGCATGCGGGTATCGGTGATTACGTAAGGCACCTTCTCAAGTAAATCGCCATAATCTAATGCCACCGACTCGATGGTATAACCCGTGGTATGTTGATCTGGCCTCGGCACACGACCGGTGAAAAAGTTAGAGCGCGCCTCCTTTTTATAGGTATTTTGATCTAATTGCAACCACAAGTACTGTAAAGCATCGGGACTGTTGTTTATGTAGAGTATACTTACCGTGCCGCTGATGGTTTTGCTTGCGGTATCTAAAGCTACGTTTATAGTATAATTGGCCCGGTTTTGCCAGTATTTAGGACCGGGTTCGCCATTGGCCGAGTGGAATTCGTTGCCCTTATCGGTATAAAACTTCGGCGAAAATAAGGCGGCCGGATTGTAGTTGGATGTGGTATCGCCGGGGCTAACTTTTGTTTTTTGTGCCTGGGAATTGACAGCTAAAAGTGCGAATAGGCCGAAGCCTAAAAATTTAATTTTCATGAGGGTCAGTTAAAGGCAGCAATATACAAATGCTGGCCGGGAATTTTATTTGACAATAAAAAAGATGCAAGAAATTTCAAAAAAAGTACAAAGCGTTTATGGAAAAGTTTAATTAACTGCATCCTGGAACAAAAAGATTGAAATGACGCGCACCAAAAGCATTAATATCACCAAATCTTGCCCCGAGCTATGGCAACAGATGTTACCCGTTGAAGGTGGCCGGCACTGCCAAAGTTGTTGTAAAATGGTTGTTGATTTTTCGGCGATGACGGATGCCCAAATAATTGGCTACCTGGGCAGGCAAAGCAACTTATGCGGGCGGTTTGAGGATGGCCAATTGATACGGATAAATCAACAACTTCAAGAAAAGCCGACGCCATTTATTTTTTTTAAAAGGGTGGGCCTTGCAGCTGCCGTTTTGATGGCTATACCCTTTGCCAGGGCAAATGCGCAAAAGAAACACAAAACAGAGCAAGCCGCCGTACGGCAAAAGCACCGGGATACGTTACTTATGCAACCTAAACATTTAACTCCTGCTGATATAAATATCAATCCGGTGGCAACGGCAGTAAAAGATGGCGATTTGCAACTGGCATATGTCGCTAACGGCCTTTCGGGTAGGGTTGGTGGCGTAACAGTTGTTGGCTTCAAGAAACCTGCAATTGTGCGTGTCTGGATTTCGATATATGATATGCTTCGCGAATATTAAAATTTAACCATTATGAATACTATCCAAAACATCAACATACCTAAACCTTGTCACCAATCGTGGCAGCAAATGATGCCTGCCGAAAGTGGCAGGCACTGCGCCCAATGTTGTAAAACTGTTACCGATTTTACAACCATGACCAATAGCCAGGTTATTGCTTACCTAAGCAATACAGGCAATGTTTGCGGCAGGTTTAACGGGCAACAGTTAACTAACCTCAATCATCAATTTAGTGCCTATACCCCGGCAACGGCTGCAAGCGGATGGAAAAGACTGGCTGTGATAATGGGCATAGCAAGTTCGGCCTTATCATTTAAAGCTGTAGCACAAAATAAACCGGCTATAACAGTGCAAGTTCCTAAGCCAACGGGCAACGCAGATAGTTTTATGTTGGGCAAGGTAGCGATACCCAATGCTGCTGAAACCAGGGCAATTACCGGGCGCATATATGACGACCAAAACTTTTATATGCCGGGTGTCAGTGTCAAAACGCCATCGGGCGTAACAGGTACTACAACCGATTCAGCCGGTAAATTCAGGCTAACCATACCGGCAGACACAAAACAAGTACAGGTTTCATTGATAGGATACAAAACGCTGCTGGTTGACATTTGTGCGGATGAAAATTACCAGGTAAAACTTACTACCGAGCAATATGCCTGGCTGGGCGAGGTAGTGGTAACCAGAACGCCCCTTATCAAACGGATTTATTACAAATGCATTAAAAGGCCGATACGGAAGATATTTAATTGATGTTAACCTCATTTATGAAAAGTGTTATTATTTTTATCTTTAAGCCAATTATCACAACAAAAAATCCAGTTTAAATTCATCCTTTACACATGTCGTTGGTAAAAAGTATCAGTATTCATAAACCCTGCCATGAGCAATGGGATCAAATGATGGAAGTTGCTGACGGTCGTTATTGTATGAATTGCCGTAAAACAGTGGCCGATTTTACAGTAATGAGCAATGCCGATGTTATTGCTTTTCTCGGCAGCAATGGCAATGTTTGCGGCCGGTTTAACAAAACTCAATTACAACAGATCAATCGCGAAATCGGGCGTGGTACAAACTACAGCAGTTTGTGGAGGAAAACACTGGCAGCGGCTTCCCTTATCGGTTTAATCCCCTTTGTAAGGGCAGAAGCAAAATATAAAACACCTATAGAACAACTTTCTACAACAGTGTGCAAAAATAAACCGGCGAAGGCAATTGATACTACAGGCTGGATTGTTTTAAAAGGGCATGTGACTGCAAAAGATGATACCTTGCCTATTCCGGGCGCCAATATTCAATTAAACGATAAAACCCTTGGCACATCAACAGGTATCAACGGTGATTTTAAATTGATAGTCCCCTCATCGGCAGATAGCCTTATTGTTTCGTTTATTGGATATAAAACGCAAAGATTTAAAATAGGCGAAACCCCCAATAAGTTTTATAAAGTTGTAATGGAAGCTGACCCAGCGTTTGCTAACCAGGTTGATGTTGTAGCCGGAGGTATCTCTGTAAGATATTCTTTTACCCACCGCCTATGGCGTAAAATAAAAAGGATATTTTAGGGCTTTACTAAATATCATCCTTTTGCACTTCCCCGTAAACATCCCCATAGGCAAATCCTCCATTCCTGTACATTTCGTGTGCGAAACGCTGGCTTATTTTTTAGGCTACCGTTACTACGCCTGGCTGCGCCGGAATACCCACGACCAGATCAGCACCGAAAACCGCCTCATTATTTTCATCGGGGCCGCCTTCGGGGCATTTGTAGGTTCGCATGTGGTTGGCGTTTTGGAGAATCCTGCGTTGCTGTCAAAGTTCAACCTCATTTACTTTATGGGCAATAAAACAATCGTAGGCGGAATGCTTGGCGGTTTGATAGGGGTAGAGCTTACCAAGAAGAAAATAGGTGTAACCGCGTCGTCCGGCGATTTAATGGTTTACCCGCTGATGCTGGCCATGGTCATAGGCCGTACGGGTTGTTTCCTGGCGGGATTGGAAGATGGTACTTACGGCATTGCCTCAAACCTACCCTGGGCTATTAACTTTGGCGACGGTATCCGCAGGCATCCCACAAACCTTTACGAGATTGTGTTTTGGATTTTGCTTTGGCTCATTTTAAAGCTGATTGAAGGGCGGCATCAGTTCACAGATGGCTCAAAATTTAAAGTTTTTATGGTAAGTTACCTGCTGTTCAGGTTTTTGGATGAGTTTATTAAGCCCGATTACTTTTTTAGTTTTGGGCTTTCGGTAATTCAGTTAGTTTGTTTGGCGGGTATTTTGTATTATTATAAAGTATTTATACACCCATCTAAACTGATAAAAACCGATGCCTGAACGCCCATATATATACTATGATTTTACCCTGAGCATTTGCTCCACCTGCCTACGCCGGGTTGATGCCAAAATTGTGTTTGAAGACGATAAGGTGTTCATGCTTAAAAACTGCCGCCAGCATGGTTTCGAAAAAGTACTTATAGCCACCGATATTGAGTATTATAAAAACTGCCGCAATTATGCCAAGCGCAGCGAAATGCCGCTCAAATTCAACGCCAAAACGCATTATGGCTGCCCTTATGATTGCGGCCTGTGCCAGGATCATGAACAGCACTCCTGTCTCACCGTAGTTGAGGTTACAGATAGGTGCAATTTAAGCTGCCCCACCTGCTACGCCATGTCGTCGCCAAGCTATGGCCGTCATCGTACTTTGCAGGAGATTGAACAGATGCTGGACGTGATTGTAGAAAACGAAGGCAAACCCGATGTGGTACAGATAAGCGGCGGAGAGCCAACCGTGCATCCGCAGTTTTTTGAGATATTGGACATAGCCAAAACAAAGCCCATCAAACACCTGATGCTGAATACCAACGGCATCCGCATAGCCAAGGACGAAAACTTTGTAAAGCGCCTGGCCACCTATATGCCCGATTTTGAGATTTACCTGCAATTTGATTCCTTTAAAAAAGAAGCTTTGGAACAATTACGCGGCGAAGATTTGCGCGAGGTACGCTCAAAGGCTATAGAGCACCTGAATAAATATAACCTGTCAACTACTTTGGTTGTAACCCTGCAAAAAGGATTGAATACCGACGAGATAGGCCAGATTATTGAATATGCCCTGAAACAGCCCTGCATCCGTGGGGTAACCTTCCAACCAACACAGCAGGCCGGCAGGTTGGARAATTTTAATGAGCAAACAGATCGTTACACGCTAACTGAGGTGCGCACTGCCATACTGGAGCAAACCAATATTTTCAATAAAAACGACCTGATCCCGGTACCTTGCAACCCCGACGCGCTGGTAATGGCCTACGCCTTAAAACTGGGCGACCAGGTGTTCCCGCTCACCCGGATGATAAACCCGGATGATTTGCTTGATAATTCCAAAAATACTATTGTATACGAGCAGGACGAACAACTGAAAGGGCATTTGCTCAATATGTTTAGCACCGGTAATTCGGTTGAAAAAGCTAAAGAGCACCTGCATTCGATATTATGCTGCCTGCCCGAAATTGACGCGCCAAGCCTGAGTTACGATAACCTGTTTAGGGTAATTATTATGCAATTCATTGATGCCCATAATTTTGACGTACGCGCCATCAAAAAATCATGCGTGCATATCGTAAACAAGGATATGCAGATCATTCCCTTTGAAACCATGAATATTTTTTATCGGGATGATAAACGGGAATATTTAGAACAGTTACGAAATGAAATAATAGTATGATGGAAGGTAACAGTCAGGAAGATAAAGTACAGCCGAAAAACGATACCGCAGGCGGAAACAAAGACAACCCTTTCCCTGGCATTGGAATTTTAGGTATCAACCTGGTGATCCTGATAATTTATACCGTGCTATGCAAAATGGGAAACAGTATAGAAAGTCTGTCATTAGAAGCGCTTATCATTGGTTTACAGGTTTTTGTTTGCATTATTATGGCTATAGTAAAAAGAAGCGGCATGTGGTTACTAAGTGGTTTCCTTGTTTTGATTATCGGGTTTTCTACCTGTGTGGGAATAGAAGGTATGCGATAAAAAGGTATTATAACGAAAGTAAAGTAACCTGCGTTAATTAATGCACTGTGGTATCTACAACAACTACKAAATGAAATAATAGCATGACTGAAGAAGAAAACCCAAACGACCCCACACCGAAGCCAGATGACTTTTTGACGAAGTACGCTCCCAAACAAAATAAGCCAGGCGATGGGATGAGAATTGTTGGTTACAACTTGTTAGTACTTGCGCTGTACTCTTTGGTTTGTCTGTCGTTATCCGGAGGGTTTGCATTGGATGCTTTTATCTTGTTTTTTCATGTGCTGCTTTGTTTGGGTTTAGCCATTGACAAACGAAGCTGGCTATGGCTATTAAGCGGCTTGTTAGTTTTGATAATAGGTTTTTCAACCTGTGTTACTTTTGCAGAAATGAAATAAATTGTAACAATAATGGAATCAGTAAACGAAAAGCAGAAGCCAGAACAGCGGCCAAAAATAATCGTCATCGGCATCAACCTTGCGGTGCTTGCGGCTTACACGATATATTTCGGCGTTAACAAAGAAGAACTTATTATTATTGGCGAAGCGTTTTTTATAGCCGTCCAAATTATAATATGCTTAATAGCAGCCATTTTTGTTTATCGTAAAGAATTTTTATTAAGTGCATTAGTAGTTTTACTGATCGGTTTTTCAACTTGCCTTGCCGTTTTTGCAACTTGATCAATACAAAATTTTTATGTCAGATAACAAACCGCCGGTTCCCGGCAGCTATATTGATCCTTTAGTTGATTTCGCTTTCAAAAAGATTTTCGGCAGCGAGCCCAATAAGGACTTGCTGATCGCTTTTTAAATGAGGTATTTAGAGGGCGCAAACATATTGTTAACCTGGTTTACAACAAAAATGAACATCATGGCGACCTAAAGGGCGAGGGTGCCGCTATATTCGATCTGCTTTGCACCGGTGATAAAGGCGAACACTTTTTAATTGAGATACAGCGGGCAAAACAGGGGTACTTTAAAGAAAGGGCCTTGTTTTACACTAGCAGACTGATAAGCGACCAGGCGCCCAAAGGCAAACGGAATGTCTGGGCTTACAACATTGCCGAGGTATATTTTATTGCGCTGCTTGAAGATTTTACGTTAGATGATAGCCACGAAGATAAATACCTGCACGATATTTGCCTTTGCAACAGGGATACCGGCGAAATATTTTACGATAAACTGGGTTATACTTATATAGAATTAGCTAAATTTGTGAAAGAGGGTATTGACTTAAATACGGATTTGGATAAATGGTTGTATGTATTAAAGAACATGAGCCAAATGGATAAAATACCGGTATACTTACGTAAACCCATATTTGAAAAATTGTTCAGTATTGCAGCATATATTAACCTTACAAAGGAGGAAAAAACGATGTACGATAGCAGCTTAAAATATAAATGGGATAATAAGAATGTATTGGACTATGCTGTTTCTACAGCGAAAGCAGAAGGAGAACATAAAAAAGCCTTGGATATTGCGCGTGAACTCAAGAAAGAAGGTTTAGCAAATGACTTTATAGCAAAAACAACTAAACTGTCCATTGAAGAAATAGAAAAACTTTAACCGTTATTGCACAACCAAAGCCCCGATAGGGTGCGCTACGTCTTGCTCTTGATTCTTATTCCCCCAGCATCTCTGCTAAAATACCTTCCTTCAGCGAATTACTGCACATACTTACCTTGCTGATGCCCAGTTTATGCATAATAAAACGGGTAATGAGTGATGCGGCAACTATCATATCAACCCTAACCGGGATAATGCCTTTATTGGCGGCCCGCTCTTTATGGCTGGATAGTACAAATTTACCAATGAGCATTAATAGCTCATCTTCGTCGAAATTGTAATTCTTGGTGGTTTTTAAGTCGAAATCATGGCCTTTTTCAACTTCTATTACTTCGGTAAAAGTTTCAAATGCGCCCGACGAGCCAATGAGTGTGTCAATTTGGATGTTTTTTACGGCTGCGAACAAATCGGCCAGTTTTTGGTCAAGGTATTGGTTTAAGGCTTCTATGGATGCGGGAGGGATAGGATCTGTTCGATGAAACAAATCCATCAGCCGGGCTGCGCCAATTTCAAAGCTTTGCTTCCAAATGATGGCATCTGTATTCCCTAAAATAAATTCTACACTACCGCCGCCGATATCCATAATGAGCGAGTTTTGTGCAGATAAGCATCCGCTGATCTTTACGCCCTGGTAAATAAAACCCGCTTCCTGTTCGCCATTGATAATTTCGATAGCTATGCCGGTTTGGGCTTTAACCTCGCTGATGAAATCTTTTCCGTTTGATGCGCTGCGCAGGGCAGATGTGGCAATGGCGCGGGCTTCGGTAGCGTTATTGGCCTTTATTTCCTGCTCAAACAATTGCATGGTATCAATGCCGCGCTGGTAAGCCTCGGGTGCAATATAGCCTTTGTTAATGCCGCCCTCGCCAAGCTTTACGGCTTCATGGTAATGCACTATCTCCCGGTAGTTATCAATATCGCCATCGGCAATCAATAAATGGAAGGTATTGGTACCTAAATCCATCACGGCAACGCGTTTACTCATATGGCTAAAATAAATAATCCCCCAAATTGTTTAGCAAGATGAGGGATTATTTGTTTTATAATCCATGGCCCATAGACCATGGACTTAATTGAAAGCAAACGGTGGTGCCACGGACTATGGTCTATCGACCATGGACTATTTACTCCTTATAAAAGAACCATTTACCCAGCTCTTTAAAGTTTACTTTTTTACCATACATTAAAATACCAACACGGTATATCCGTGATGCTACCCAGGTAGTGAAAATAAAGCCGGCTATCATCATTACCATTGAAATGCCAAGCTGCCAGGATGGAACGCCAAACGGGACCCGTACCATCATGGCCACCGGTGCGGTCAGCGGGATCATGGAAAGCCAAACCGCCAGTGGGCTATCTGGTTTTTGAAACAGGTATGAAACAGATAGGATATAGGTAAATAACAATGGCAGGGTTATCGGGAACATAAACTGCTGGGTTTCTGTCTCGCTGTCGACCGCCGAACCTACTGCTGCAAATAAGGCACTATACAATAAAAAACCGCTAATCCAGAAGAAAGCAAAGCACCCAATCTCATAACCTGCATTGGCACCAAGATTATGGATAAAAGTATAAACAGGACTTGCCACAGCGGCATTTTTGCCGGCAAGATAGCTTACCAGGGCCGATAAACCAATCCATAGTATAAACTGCGTTAATCCAACTAAGCCAACCCCTATGATTTTACCCATCATGAGTTGAAATGGTTTTACCGAGGATACGATGACCTCAATGATGCGACTTGTTTTCTCTTCAATAACACCCCGCATTACCTGTGCGCCATAAATAAACAGCGACATGTATATCAAAATTGCGCCCGCGAAGCTAAGCGCGTAGGTGGCACCGATGCTGGTACTCTGGTCTCCGGTTTCGGTTATTTCATTGGCGCTTACTGTCACATTGCTTTTTGTGGCATGTAGCTTTGCGGTGTCAATACCAGCTTTAACCAAAGCCGCGCCGGAATTGATATCATTTAACTGGCGCTCAATATTATCGCTCATGGACAAGGTCGATTTCTTTTTGGCAAACATCTGCGTTTTATCCGGCGAATGTGTTGGGATATATAAAACCAGGTCGTTTTCCTGTTCTTTAACTTCGGCTTTCAGGTCTTTTAAAGAGTGTTTTGAATAGTCGAATTTGATGTATTGGCTATCTTTTAATTTGTCTTTATACACATCGGCGCTATCAACAATGTGTACAATGTGCGTTGCTTTTACGTCGTTTTTATCGTCGGCTACATAGGCGATAATCTTGTACATTAACGCAAACAGGGCGGGCACAAGCAGTGTCATCACAATGAACGATTTTTTGCGTACCCGGGTAAGGTATTCGCGCTGTATAATGAGCAGTATTTTATTCATGGCTTAGGGAGTTTGCGTTAACTTTTTCAATGAAAATTTCGTGCATGCTCGGGATCACTTCCTGTAGCATGTTGATGTGTGTTTTAGGGATCAGGTATTGCAGCACATCATTGGAGTTTTTACCTTCGGCAAGCTTTATTTTGATGGTGTTGCGCTCGTCGTCGATAAGGGTGTCGCCAATCACTTCAAAGGGCTGCAGGCCGTCTAAACTTAAAGGCGCACCTGTATACTCCACAAAGTAAGTATCGTTACGGTAGGAGTTGCGGATAGCTTTAACCTTCCCGTCTAATATTTTATGCGATTTATTGATGAGCGCAATAGAATGGCACAACTCCTCTACCGATTCCATGCGGTGGGTGGAGAAGAGGATAGTCGCGCCATTGCGGTTAAGCTCCAGTATTTCGTCTTTAATCACCTCGGCATTTACAGGGTCGAAACCGCTAAAGGGCTCGTCAAGGATGATCAGGTCAGGCTCGTGTAGTACCGTTGCCACAAACTGGGCCTTTTGCTGCATACCCTTTGATAGTTCTTCAATCTTTTTCTTCCACCAGGTTTCCATCCCCAGTTTATCAAACCAAAACTTTAAACGTTTTTGGGCTTCGGCGCGGCTAAGGCCTTTTAAGCGGGCCAGGTAAATCATTTGCTCGCCAATCTCCATTTTTTTGTACAAGCCACGTTCTTCTGGCAGGTAGCCAATGCGGTCGATATGCGATTGATTGAGCTTTTCGCCATTAAAGAAAACCTCACCGGAGTCTGGTGCCGTGATCTGGTTAATGATGCGGATCAGGGAGGTTTTGCCTGCGCCGTTTGGTCCCAGCAGACCAAAAACCTGGCCGCTCTCTACCTCCAGGCTTACATCATCTAACGCCCGGTGACCGGCGTATTGCTTAACAATATTGCGGATGCTTAACATATTTTGATTAAGGTTTATTTTGTTAATTTATGGTTTAGATACGGGCAATTTTAAAATGTTACAAGCCACAAGAATTGCCACGAATTTATACACACAAATTGTCACGAATTTTATCGAATTGCACGAATCAAGATTAAAGAAATTCAATATAATTCTTTATTCAGGTCTAATTCAAACTTCAATTTGTAAAAATTGTATACGCCATGCATCCGTGGGAATTGGCTTAAATCCGTGAAATTAGTGTGCAGAAATTAGTGCTCGTCCAACTGCTTTAAATTGAACCTGAGCACCTCGATAGCCTCTTTCTGCCTTGATATGATCGCATACATATAGCCATTGTAGACGATGGTATGCGGATATCCGTATTGACCACCTTTCCAAAGTCCTTGTTTTTTAAGGTGATAAAGTTCGTTTGCTATGATGTAGTTTTTATTGAACGATTGGCCATCTTTTGACAACGACAATACCAGCGGGTTCCGGTCGTAGTGGTGCAGGGTATCGGGAATGCCCACGTAATAAAAACGCTTATCGGCCAGGCGGCCGAAGTGGAATTTGCTGTCGTTATCAGAAAAACGCGCTTCAACCGGGTGCGACCATGAAGTGCCGTTATCCTTACTTTCGGTAAGCCATAATTTACCTTTCCAGCCTTTGCCGGTAACGCGCAGCAGCATGTGCAAAACATTATCATCCGTCTGAAAAAATGAACCTTCGCAAAGCGGTGGTAAACCAAGCCTGGCAGCAGGTGCATAAAAGGCAGCGGAGTTATCCTGGGTGTATAATGAATCGGGGTAAAAGCTGCTGAGTTTCCAGCCGGAGATACCGCGACGATCGTCCGTGTATGGAAACAAAAAATTACCGCTGATGATGAGCCGGCCACTTTTGGTAGCCTCTGGGCCGTGGTTAGGGATCAGCGGCACATGCATGTCAATAGGGTTGCTCCAGTGGATGCCATCCCTACTGGTTTTGCCCCATAGGCGGGTATTTTGACGGTGTTTGGTGTACTCGCCATAATAGGCAACCAGCGTGCCTTTGTATTGGTATAACCCGGCGGCGGTTAACACGGTTAGTGTATCATTGAATTTTCCGGGTGATGCCAGGGGGATGGGAGCCGACCAATGTACAAAATCCTTCGATGTAGCATAAACCACCCGCTGGCCGGGCGAATCCTCGTCGATGAGGCCGTTACTCCATATCGCTATGAATTTATCTTTAAAATGGGTGAAAGAAGGGTGGTGGTTATACAGCCATTCCTTATCGGGCGAGTAGATCATCGACCGCTGGATGTTTAATTTAGGAACTCCGGCTTCGGTTTTGTAGGTGTTGCGGATGGTTTGGGCCTGGGCGTAAGTATTGTCTAACGCAAATTGGATAAACAGAATAATAGCGGCAACGATACATTTATTTGCCATGCTGCCGGATGGGTAATAACCTGGTGAATGTTTGAGAATAGTATTCATTATAGTGTTCGAAATTCAGAGATTGAGCGGTTAAGTTCGTCCTGGGCTTTTAAATATTTAGTTACCCCTATCAATGTATAACACAACGAAGCGGGTATAAACAACAGGCTAAACATGCCTATTTGTATAAATATCCGACCAATAAGCGCCATCATAACCCCGGCCGAAATATAAAACAAAAGGTAAGTTAAATAAGCAAGTGGGAACAAACCGAAAGGCAATCTAAGCTCGTCGTTGCGCAATCCGAAAAATTGAATAATTAAGAAGATGCTCATGATCATCATAAAAATGGATAGGGAAAATAATAACATGGCCCCATTGGTGTTTGGGGTGGCAATGTCTGACAAAAGGGTTATTATAAAGTTAAATACGATGAAAACTATCAACGTTGCGATGTACGCTTTTTTTTCATGAAAATGTTTTAACACATAAACCAGGTATATAAGCTGCGTATCAAAAAGCAACTCTCTAATAAGCGTGAAGTAAAATGGTGGCCGCTGTTGGTTTAGTGCAAATAAAAGTGCCCCAATGATTGCAATAAAGTAAACGGCATTAATGGCGATGATATACCTGGTTGTTTTAACGCTCACTTTCATATAACTCGCTCGTTTACGCCGTTGTCGATAGCCAGGTACTTTGCTACCTTAAACAGGATATAGAATGTTATGCCCGGAATAAATACCTCGGTAAGGCTAACATATTTGAACATCATCGACGAATAGATAATGCTTGCCACCAATTGTAACAAAGTGATAAAAAGAAACGCAAGGCCATAAGCGATCATGGGGTACGCAAGCCACTTGTTTTGTATCCTGGCAGATTGGATAATAAAAATAATCACAACAATAATGGATAATAAAAAAAGAAGATAATACAAGGATATATTTTTTGCGGTGATTTTAACAACCACAAAATACAACGAAATAAAAACATCAACACCGATAAAGATTTTGCACGTTGTGATGATGGAGGTATCTTCCTTTAAGTATTTTAAAACTAAAACCAGGTAGATTAACGGGATTATGTATACTATTTCATTAGAAACAAGGTGTAGTTTGCCTATCGGTATATCGTTAAATCTTAATGCAATAGATGAAATAACCGAAATGGTGTAAAGCAGGTTTACAGCCATCATATAGTAAGTGTTTTTTACTGTTACCATCATTTTTCTGCATTTAATTGTTCGGATGTGTAAGTTTCACTCAAGCCGGCATGTATCTGCCTGTAGTGTTGCTCCTTTTGTTCGTTAAGCAATTGGTAAAAAATATAAATGATGCTTAATAGTACCACTGCTTCCAAAACCGGTGGAATGTAACCGAGGTAGGCGAACTTGAAGGAAAAGGCATCGGCTAAGTAGCCCCAGATAAAAGGCAGCCCCATTTGTGCTATAACTTTAAAGGCAAGTGTGATCCCCAATAGTTTAAAGCCAGTTCCTGCGGTTTCGTCAGTTACCCTGAAAGATTGGATAAGCATATTAAGTAGTATTATTAAAGCTAAAGTACCGATTGCTATAGTAATACCCTGGTTACCGAAGCCTGTAAAAGAAAACGGGATAGTAATTGCACTAAAACAAACAAAAATCGCAAAGGAAATGACTATCGAACGCTTTTCCTGCTGTGATCTTAAAATGCATAGCAGGTAAAAAAATACCAGGCAATGTACTACAGAAAATAAGATTGAAAGCGTACCATCGAGATAGAAATTGATAGACCATTTCATGATCTTCACCAGGTTGACGATCGGTAGCCAGGCTAAATAGGCAAGTGCTATTGCTATATAAAAAATGCTTTTGCCAATTGTTGGTTTCATTGTTGTAAGGTTGCCTTAAATTAGCAAATAAACTTTATAATAAACCTGTTACTGCATTTTATGGCTGTAACTATTTATCATCTGCATCAGCTTGTCATGCGGTATAGCGAAAACCGTATTACCGTTTACTCCTTTCATGTCTTTCGCGGCTATCATGGCATTTATAATAGCTTCTTCCACACTTTCGACGGTTGCCTGGTAAACTTTGTCCATTTGCTCTTTGGGTAATACAGTCCAGGTTTGTAGGGTGCCTTTGGCATTATCCTTTGGCGGTACGGTACTAAACGCCAGGAAAATATCGCCCGAGCTGTTGCGCCCCACGCCGCCGCAACGGGCAACACCTAATGATGCGCGTTTGGCTATAAGCTTTAACTGGGCTGGTAATAAAGGGGCATCGGTACCTATGATGATAATTATCGACCCATCCTTGGGCTTGGAATTAATAACAGGCAAGTCGCCTTTCCATTCCCTACCAACAGGTACGCCGGATATGATCAGGTCTGTCCGCCTGCCAAAATTGCCCTGTACAAAGGCCCCAACCGTATAAGTAGCTGTATCTATACTAATCACCCTGGACGATGTACCGCTGCCGCCTTTAAACTGGAATAACGACATACCCGTGCCGCCGCCAACGTTGCCTTCCTCCACTTTACCGCCATGGGCAGTATTCAGGGCTTCAAATACATCTTCTTTTTTTACGTGAAAGCCGTTGATGTCGTTTAATACGCCATCGAAAGTTTCGGCGGCTACGGGCAAACCAAAGGAGAAATCAACCAACGAGCCTTTGCTGAAGTTTTTTACATTCCACTCGCCTATGGCGTCCCTTACGACACCAACGCTGTTGGTATTGGTAATGCCGATGGGGCCGTAGTTAAGCCCATATTCATCAATTACCGTTGTGCCGGTCATTTCACCGTCGCCGTTAAGGCTAAACCATCCGGCCGGCAGCGGATCGATAGATTTTCCGTTTGGCATAACAACCGTAACCCCTGTACGCACCGGGCCTTTGCCTGTAACCAATGGCCCGTCGCCGCTTATTAATGTCTTGTAGCCCACCAAAACACCTTTAACATCGGTAATAGCATTGTACTTGCCGGTAGTGCCGTTGAATTTGATACCCAGGTCACGCGCGCGTTGCTGGGCTGTGGCGGTGCTGATAGTCGATATAAAAAATACTGTTAACGCAAGGGCTTTCATTTTGATGAATGTTTAGCAGGAACCAAAATTCTAATATACTCATCAAAAAACGATAGCGGAAATCACCTGCAAGAAAAAAGCCCAAAGTCATAAACTCCGGGCTTCTTATCAGCAAAAACCTTTTACTTTTCGCCTTTATCCTTTCACCTCAAAAAACTACTCAAAATATTCCTTCATCCGCTCAAAAAAGCTTTTCTCATTTTTGCCCGGATTGGGTTTAAAGTTAGGAGATGATTGTAATTTTTCCAATATCTCGCGCTCTTCACGGCTTACAATTTTGGGTGTCCAGATGTTGATGTGCACCAGTTGGTCGCCACGGTGGTAGGAGTTTACTTCGGGTACGCCTTTGCCTTTCAGGCGTAGTATTTTGCCGCCCTGGGTTCCCGGGTCAATTTTTATCTTAGCTTTACCGTCAATGGTAGGTACTTCAACAGTGGTGCCCAATGTTGCGTCAACAAAGTTTACATGCAAATCGTAAATCACGTTGTTACCATCGCGTTTTAAAGTTTCATGCGGAATCTCCTCGATCAAAATAATCAAATCGCCGGGTACACCGCCGCGTGGGGCTGCGTTACCTTTGCCACTCATGCTTAGCTGCATGCCTTCGCTTACACCGGCAGGTACATTGATGGTGATCAATTCCTCGCCACGCACTACGCCATCACCATGACAAACATTACATTTTGACAGTATGGTTGACCCTTCGCCGTTACAGGTAGGGCAGGTGCTGGTTGTTTGCATCTGGCCCAAAATGGTATTGGTTACCCTGCGCACCGCGCCCGAGCCACCACATGTTTTACAGGTTTGGAACGATGCTTTATCTTTTGCGCCACTGCCATCGCAGGTTTTGCAGACTATTTGTTTGTTAACTTTTATTTTCTTTTCGGCGCCATTGGCAATTTCTTCAAGCGTTAAACGTACTTTAATACGCAGGTTGCTACCACGGGCCACACGCCTGCCGCCGGCACCGCCACCCTGACGACCACCGCCGCCAAAGAAACCTTCAAACGGACTGCCGCCGCCAAAAATATCACCAAACTGGCTAAATATGTCGTTCATATCCATGCCTCCGCCGCCATAACCGCCGCCATTGGGCGATGAAGCGTTGGCCGCATGACCAAACTGGTCATAACGCTGGCGTTTTTCGGGGCTGCTTAAAACTTCATAAGCTTCAGCAGCTTCCTTGAATTTTTCTTCCGCCTCTTTGTCACCCTGGTTTTTATCGGGGTGATATTTAATAGCCATTTTACGATATGCCTTCTTTATCTCATCAGCATCTGATCCTTTTGAAACACCCAGTATATCGTAATAATCTCTTTTAGCCATGATTTTTTTATTTCGGATTTCGAATTTTCGATTTCGGATTTAATGTTTTTTAATTATGATTTGATTTCAGTGGAGTGTTCGACACGAATAAATAAATCCGAAATCCAACATCCCAAATCCGAAATGCATTTACGCTCCTACAATTACTTTGGCAAAACGGATCACCCTGTCTTTTAGGGTATAGCCTTTTTCCATTTCGTCAATAACCTTGCCTTTAAGGTCATCGGTAGGGGCGGGTATATTTGTAATAGCTTCGTGAATATCGGCGTCAAAAGGCGATCCTATTGATGCCATTTCTGCTAATCCTTTTTGTGCAAGGATGTTTTTTAATTTGTTCTGTATTAGCGTAACGCCTTCTTTAACAGGGGCTACTTCAACTGCTTTCTCAATGGCACGTTGCGCACGCTCAAAATCGTCCAAAACAGGTAACAGGGCAATAATCAAATCTTTGCCTTCCGTTTCACGGGCTTCAGCGCGTTCCTTTTGGGTACGCCTGCGGAAGTTGTCAAATTCGGCATACAAACGTAAATATTTATCATTTGCCTGCGCCAGTTCGGCTTTTAACTTCTCTTCGGCAGTAGGGCCGGCTGTTTCTTCAGTTTCAACAGCCTCAACAGTTTCGGCCTGCTGGTCTTTCAGTTGTTGCTCTTGTGTTAAATTTTCCTGCGTAGGCTCATTTATATTTTCGGGGGTATCCATATTTTCTTTCTTCTTTTTCTTCAACATGTCGTTAAATTTCATAGCTGATAGTGCCAATCAAGTATCCTGCCATAGCCGTAAAGCCGACAAGGTGTCAGTGGAGTAAAACCAATTCAGGCAGGTATGACACGGTATGTGCAGGTCTGACAGTGTCTGAATCAGAATTTACAGAATTTTAGAATGGGCAGAATTTATCCGAAATTAGAATTTACAGGATTTGAGAATGTACAGAATTTTGGGTGATTGGATTAAAATGAAATTTAAGAATTAACAACGTGGCCAACTGACATTCTGTTAATTCTTAAATTCTGCAAATTCTGATCATATCACCGCATMCTCCAAAACCTTACCATTCTCGCACTTAATAATGCGGGATGGGAAAGTACGGATGATATGGTAATCGTGGGTGGCAATTAACACTGCGGTGCCCGACTGGCTGATCTGTTTTAGCAACAGTACAATCTCTTCAGATGTTTCCGGGTCAAGGTTACCGGTTGGTTCGTCGGCCAATATAATTTCAGGGTTGTTAAGCAGGGCGCGGGCAATTACCACGCGTTGCTGCTCGCCGCCGGATAGCTCATGCGGCATTTTTTTAAGTTTAGAACGGAGGCCAACTTTTTCCAGTACGTCAAGGGTACGTTCGGCTATCAGCTTTTTGTCTTTCCAGCCCGTGGCGCGCATTACAAAAAGCAGGTTTTGCTCTATCGAGCGATCTGTCAGTAATTGAAAATCCTGGAAAACTATTCCCAGCTTACGGCGTAAATAAGGCACATCACGGCCAGATAACTTGCTTAACTCGTACCCGCAGGCATGGCCTGTACCGGCTTTTATACCCAGGTCGCCATAAATAACCTTAAGCAGGCTGCTTTTGCCCGATCCCGTAGAGCCTATCAGCCATACAAAATCACCCTTATCAACATGCAGGTTTACGTTTGACAGTACCAGGTGTGTTTGCTGAAAAATATCAACACCATTTAGCTTTATAATAGAGTTCCCAATCATCTTTTTTTATAGCTCTAATTTCAGGATCTGCCCGAAAGGTAAATCCTTAATAATATTCATAATATATTCCGACTTATCCGCCAGCCCCACCTTATCCAACGATTTATCGGGCCTATCTACCCTGAAATAAGCCAGCAACGTAAATTTATCATCCCGCAGCTGTACGTAATCGGGTATTTTGGCAACGCCTTTAACTTTTATAATATACATTTTTTAAGGTGAAAGGTTAAAGGTAAAAGGAGAAAGGTAAAAGCACCCGGTACAACCTTTTGCCTTTTACCTTTCGGCTTTCGCCTCAAAAACCAAAGGTATTGTTATTTTAAAGATTTGACAAAAATTCCATTGTATCAATCCCATCGGCATAATCCCATAATGCGGGGTGCTGGCTTTGGCCGAAGCTTACTACCTGGCTGGCTACATTGATGGGAGCATTGGTAACAATACACTGAATATTATCGCTTTGTTTTTGCAATAATTCCTGCGCCTGGGCAAGATCATCGCAATAACTAAAATACAGTACCGCAAGTGGCGATGCCAGCCGGTCATCTTCCTTTACCATCAAAAACCCGTTATCAAGGTGCTTATCGCTGTTTACCAGGTAGATGGATTTGTTGTAGTCATAATTATTGTTGTACTTATGGTGATGGATAATAGCCTTATGATCTTCAATCGATTCAAAAAAGAAATTGAAATTATAATCCTTTGGTACCAGCAGCTTGCTCACATTGCGGCAACCAAGGCCATAATAATCAAAAATGTCATGGCCAAGGTTAAACAGTTGCTCAGCAGTTTCATCGCCGGTTAGCAGGGCAATACTATTCCTGTTTTTACGGATGATGTTTGGCACTTTGCCAAAGTAGTAATCAAAATAGCGCGAGCTATTGTTGCTTCCGGTAGCTATAACGGCATCAAAATCCGCTAAGCGCTCTATAAAACTAAATTGGTTGGCAAAGCTGTCGTCAATGGCCACTAAGCGCTCCAAAACAGTTTTTATTAGCCGTGCGTCTTGTGACGATGCTTTGATTAACGCGTGATTGCCGGATGCCAGCACGCACAACACATCATGAAAACCAACCAGCGGGATATTACCTGCCAAAATAAGGCCTACTTTTTTGCCCGGGGCGTGGTTATCAAGGTTATATTTTGAGAGCCAGGTTTGCAAATCATCCTCGTTTAGCATTTTGCCAATGGCGGTTACTGCCTGTAATACACTGTCGGGTGTAAACCAGGCGTTATGGTAGCGCTCGTCTTCAATAATGGCCATTAACTGTGCGTCGGGTGCAATTAGTTGCTTTCCTAAGGCTGAAAATGAATTTATGGAATTTTTTATGTTAAATTTTGACATATATATGGTGAGGATTTAAACCCCTAAAGCCTTTTTTTGTTATATTTGTGCGCTTGTAAATTACGGGCAAAGTTAATTGAGATTATTATATATTTAGAAATATGGCGATTAAAATCACCGATGAATGCATAAACTGCGGAGCCTGCGAGCCGGAATGCCCCAATAATGCAATTTATGATGCAGGTGCGGCATGGCGTTTTAGCGATGGTACCGGCCTTAAAGGAATTATTGATTTTGGAGATGGCAATACTTTAAATGCCGAGGAAACTCAGGCTGCCTTATCCGACGAGATATATTATATAGTACCCGATAAGTGTACCGAGTGTGTTGGTTTTCATGATGAGCCGCAATGTGCTGCCGTTTGCCCGGTTGATTGCTGTGTGGATGATGAAGATATCCGCGAAACACAGGAAGAATTGTTAGCCAAAAAAGATTGGCTGCATATGAATGAATAATTTCAACAAAAAATATTTTGAAAAGGGATTAGCTTGCTGATCCCTTTTTTTTGCTTGTTTTTTAAATAAAATTATTTGGCGTTTAATAATTTAATAAATTAGCCTTGTAGATTTTAGCGTTATCCCCTCCCCAGGCTAAAATATATCTTTAAAACCAATTAAACATTGTAATTATTTTATTGCTTATTGCAATCTTAGTTACATTAATTTTTGCAACTTAAAATGATCTATGGAATATGGTATTTGTAACCTTGCAGTAATTCCACTTCGCGCTTTGCCCGACGACAGGAGCGAACAGGTATCGCAGGTGTTATTTGGCGAAACATTTGAAATTAAGGAGTGGGCCGAACGCTGGGTTAAAATTGTTACAACAACTGATAACTATACAGGCTGGATAGGCAGGCTGCAATTTGCCATGCTTGGTCATATAGCCTATAAAACCCAGCAAAGCAATCCCCCGGTTTTAACTTACAGACCGGTAACACAGGCCTGGAAAATTATTGATAACTCGGTAATTTATTTACCAGCCGGCAGCTCACTTGCCGGTTTAAAGGGGACAACCTGTAAAATAGGAAATGATAAATTTGAGATCATTGGCGAAATAGGCGAAAAGGAAGATTTGGCAACTACAGCAAAGTCGTTTTTAAATGCACCCTATTTATGGGGCGGCCGTACCCATTTTGGTATCGATTGCTCGGGCTTTACACAAGTAGTATTTGCCCTGAACAAAATAAAACTCATGCGTGATGCAAGCCAGCAGGCCGAAGAAGGTAAAGAAGTTGCCAACCTGCAAGCATGCCGCCTTGGTGATCTGGCATTTTTTAATAATCCCGAAGGGCGTATTACCCACGTGGGTATCCTGCTAAATAACGAGTACATTATCCATGCATCCGGCAAAGTAAAAATCGACCTTATTGATAACGATGGTATTTATTCCGCCGAGATGAAACGCCATACCCATAAATTGCATAGCATCAGAAGGTTTTTATAAGTAGGGCTAATCCTGGAACTTTATATCCCAAATAAAAATATTTTTATCATCGCTAACAGATAATAGCTGATCGCCGTTCCACGCCAGTTTATTTATTGACAGGGGGTGGCTTGGGTATCCTTTTTCGCGGGAGATGATCTTGTACAGTTTAAAATCATCTGCCCCCCATATTTTGATGCTTTTATCCATGCTGGCCGTAGCAAAATAAGGCTGGGTAGGGTGGAAGAGGATATGGTTAACCGCAAACAAATGTGCCGGGATGTTTTTAACCAACTGATACGATGTTGTATCCCAGATTTTTACCTGCGCATCGCGCCCGCCCGATACAATGTAAGCACCATCAATGCTGTAGGCTAATGCAAAAACAGACATGGTATGCCCGTGCAGCGCCTTCACTAGGGTGTAATCCTCTAAATCGTAAATTTTAATCACATTATCCCTGCATCCAAAAGCAACCTGCTTTTCATCCGGTGAAACTGCTATACAACGAACCGTATCGGCCGATACTTTAATGCCGTGCACTATATCCAATGTATCAAGGCTCCAAACAGACACTGTACCATCCTCAGAGGCTATCAGTAGCTCTTTTTTACCACTGACAGACTTGATATCAAACACCGGTTTAAGGTGATGATTGAGCGATTTGATGACCTTTTGCTGGATAAAATCAAAAACCAGCACCTGGCCACTACGCAAGCCTGCAAACATTAATGGATAACCCGCCGGGCAATGAATGGCATAAATAGATGCATTAACCGGGAACATTACTTTAATAAAGGCATTTGTTTTCAGGTTCCACTCCACCAATCCTTTATCATTGCCGCCGGTAAATAGTATCCCCGGTTTTTGTGATAACTCCAAAGTAAAAATAGGGTTGCCATGCCCGGTAAGTTCGGCTATTTTTTCTGCAATCATTTTTAAGTAGCAAGTAGCAAATTTAGTATCAAGTAGTAAGTATCAAGTATCAAGATCGGTGAATAGTTGATACGTGACTTTTAACAAAAATAGGATTTTAGGATGATGCTTTAAGGGGAATTGACCCGGCAAAAGCAATCTATTTTATGGCTTCGTCATAGGCAGCCTTTGCAATGTGGGCAATAACCAATTCGCGGGCTTTCAAATCAACGGGCGAATTGGTAACCAAAATGGCAATAGCCAGGTGATTACCGTTGGGCAGCGTAATAATACCGGTATCGTTGGTAGCTGCCGAAATTCCTTTTTCGTTGGTGCCAGATCGGCCGGTTTTATGGTAAACTATTGTACCAACAGGCAATAAACCTTTAATCTGGTTGGGGCCGGTTGAGGTTTCCTGCATAATTTTCCATAAATAGGCGTGGCTGGCCGCGGAAAGGAAATTGGGTTTAAAAGCTACGCTCAATAAATGCGTAAGCTCAGAAGCCATTACCCAATCGGTAAACTGTACATCCCAGGCCTGCGCCATTTGATATTCGGATGCTTTTATCGAGAAGTTTTTGATCCCGATATGGTGTATATAGGCATCTACTACATACGTTCCGCCTAAAACTTTTAATAACTTGTCGCACGCAACATTGTCACTTAACGATACCATGTAGCTTAGCAACTCCCTTATCGAAACATTCACGTTTGCGTCCGGATATTTATCCTGCAAGGGGCTATACGTTTTAAATAAATCGCTTTTATCCAGGCGAACCTGCTGATCTAATGTGAATTTCCCTTCGTCAATCTCGTGCAAAACGGTAATGGCAATCGGGAATTTCATCACACTCTGCATCGGCTGATGCAGGTAGCCGTTATAAGTTAATGTATCACCCGTTTCAAGGTTTAATACCGAAACCCCAACAGTACCCCTTGCATCCTTCGCAATGTCGGCAATCTTAGCGCTAAGCCCACCTTGTTGCGCATTGGCATAGCCAATAAAAAGGAAACAAAACAACAAAATATAAAAAACAACATGCTTCACCTTAACTTCTCCATTAATGAGCAATGAGCAATGAGCAATGAGCAATGAGCAATGAGCAATGACCAATGACCAATGACCAATGACTATTTATGCCTGTTTTCCAGGTTTTTAGCTATCGTTTCCAACGTTAATCCCTTTTCCCGAAGTAAAACCAACAGGTGAAAGACCAGGTCGGACGACTCATTAATCAAATCGGTTTCCGTTTCGGCCAAAGCGGCTATAACGGTTTCAACGCCTTCTTCGCCAACCTTTTGAGCTATTTTGTTAAGTCCCTTATTCCGCAGCTTGTTTACGTATGATCCTTCTACCGGATTTTCGTATCTATCGGCAATAATATTTTCCAGCTCCAAAATAAAGTTTTGGTTATAGCCGGTGTTAAAACAACTGCGCGAGCCGGTATGGCAGGTAGGGCCATCTGCTGTAACTTTAATCAGCAAAGTATCATTATCGCAATCAATGCTGATGTTTTTTACATGCAAAAAGTTGCTGCTGGTTTCGCCTTTGGTCCACAAGCGGTTTTTGGAGCGGGAGAAAAATGTAACTATATTTTCCTGTACGGTTTTATCATAAGCCTCCTGGTTCATATAACCCAGCATCAGCACCTCTAAAGTTTGCTCATCCTGTATAATAACCGGTACTAAACCGTCTGTTTTGTTAAAATCTATATTCATATCTGTTGTTCTGGTTCCTGTTGCGGGTTGCCAGGTTCGTGTTCTTTTTAAAATTCCCCTCTTGAGAGGGGCCGGGCCGGATTGTGCGGTGGCAGGGGTGTGTTTTACGCCATCCATCTACGTCTCTCCCGCTGCCTGTGTCCTTACAAGCAGCTACCTCACGTGTGAGTGTCAATGGCATCACCTTCGGTTCTGGCTTTACGCTCATACTGCACAGGCCTTAATCACGGGCCGGTATCTGCTGCAATCCCTAACGCGGGTAGGCGAGGTGTTACATGTTGCCAGTTGCCATGTTCGTGGTACGGGTAAAACGTTTGTTTTAAAAATGGCGACACCCGAGCCTTGAACCTCGCAACCCGATCCCCTATATCCTCACCTCTATATTATTACTCTTCAATACCGCCTTTAAATCCGGAATCAATATCTCGCCGTAGTGAAATACCGAGGCTGCTAAAGCTGCATCAATATTTGTTTTTTCAAATACATCAACAAAATGTTGTACCGAGCCTGCTCCGCCCGAGGCTATTACTGGGATGTGTACCGCATCGTTAACAATTTTTAATAACTTGTTATCAAACCCGGCTTTTGTACCATCATGATCCATTGATGTAAGCAAAATTTCGCCGGCACCACGACTTTCGGCCTCCATTATCCATTCCAATGTTTCCCGTTCAGTAGGCAATCTGCCGCCATTCAGGTGTACAACGTTTTTGTCGCCAATGCTGCGGGTATCTACTGCAATTACCACAAACTGAACGCCAAATGCTTTGGCCAACTCATCAATTAAAGCCGGGTTACGTACCGCTGCCGAGTTGATCGAGATCTTATCTGCACCGGCGTTTAAAAGCGCATCAGCATCGGCAATTTCGTTAATACCGCCGCCGATGGTGAATGGGATATTTATTTGCCTGGCCACAGCCTTCACCAGCTCTACCATCGTTTTACGGCGCTCAACTGTTGCGGTAATGTCCAGGAATACCAGTTCGTCGGCGCCCTGCCTCGAGTAGTTCCAGGCCAGCTCAACCGGGTCGCCCGCGTCGCGCAGGTCAACAAAGTTTACACCTTTTACGGTGCGACCGTCTTTAACGTCTAAACAGGGGATAATTCGCTTGGCGAGCCCCCCCCGCCCCCTGAAGGAGGAGCCTTTGATTTGCGTGGTTATTTGTTCCAATACTTTATTAAGATTATTGAAAATTTGATCATTTGTAAAGCGTATTACCCTTAGGCCGTCAAGTTCTAAATTACGCTGCCGTTCAATATCGTTGTGAGCTACATCCGGAAGCAAATGAATGCTGCCATCCAATTCTATTACTAACTTATGTTTGTGGCAATAAAAATCAGCAATGTAGATGCCTAAAGGATGTTGACTTCTGAATTTAAATCCTAATTGATTGTTTTTTAAATAACCCCATAGCAACTCTTCAGCATCAGTCATCCGATAACGAAGTTCTTCTGCATTCCTAAAGATAGTAGCACCAGCGCCCAAGAACATCTTTTTCTTCATTTTAAACAACTATGGTTCCCCCTTCAGGGGGTTAGGGGGCTTCGCTTCTATATCGATATGAGGGCCTCTAAATTCCAGTTTTTCACATCTTCGATAGTAACCCGGTTTTCATAGATCGCTTTACCTACAACAACTGATTCTACCTTTAAACGACTCAGTTTCTCTACGTCATCCATCGAGCTTACACCACCGGATGCTATCAGTTTAATGAAAGGCGAATGGTCAAGCAGCTTTTCGTAAAGCTCAATACCCGCGCCGCCCAGTTTGCCATCTTTGTTGATATCGGTACATAAAAAACGGAAAAAGCCTAAAGCAAGGCATTTATCAACGTAGTCCATTAATTTAATTGGCGAGCTTTCCATCCAGCCGGAGTATTTGATTACTTCGTCCAACACGTCTATTGCAATAACCACCTGGTCGGAGCACTTGTCGCGGCCGCAAATCTCTTTACCTAATTGGGGTAAAAATTCGGGGTTGGTTAATGCCTGTGTGCCCACAATAACACGGTGAACGCCCGAATCAATCAACTCTTTTACTTTATCAATGCTGCGGATACCGCCGCCGTATTGCACCTTCATATCGGTTTTGCGGATTACATCAAACAGGTATTGCTGGTTGCTGAAATCGTTTTTGGCCCCGTTAAGGTCAATAATATGGATGAAATTGGTGCCATTGCTTTGATAGCGCTCAATCATTTCTTCAAGCGTTACATCATATTCTGTTACCTGTTGGTAATCACCCTCACGTAGCCTAACTACTTTTTTATTCAGAATATCGATAGCGGGAATTATGTACATGTCTTTTATATTTTTGAAAAGTTTGTTAAAAGTGTTTCGCCGTACACACCCGATTTTTCGGGGTGAAATTGTACGCCATAAAAATTATCCCGCCAAATTGATGCCGAAAATTCGTTGTTATAATTGGCCGATAGTAACGTGTACGCTTTATCGTACTCAATAAAGTATGAATGTACAAAGTAAAAATGTGATCCTGACGGTATATTTTTAAATAATGGGTTTTCCTTTTCGGGATAAACCTGGTTCCAACCGGTATGGGGCACCTTGTATAAATTGCTATCCTTAAACCGTAAAGTTTTAATAGGGAACAGGCCAAGCAGGGTCGAATCGCCTTCTTCGGAGTAGGAGGTGAGTAACTGCATCCCCACACAAATTCCCAAAGTGGGCTTTTTTAGGGCCTTAATAGCTGACACTAAACCTGTCGATTCCAGTTTTTTCATTGCCGCACCGGCATGCCCAACACCAGGGATGATATACCTGTCATACAGTTCAAGATCATCCACAGTATTCACCATACCATAAGCAATCCCCAATCTGTCGAGTGCTGCAGTAAGTGAGAAAATATTTCCGGCGCCGTATCGGATGATGCCGAGCCCCCCCCTCCCCCTGAAGGGGGAGCTGTCCGGCGGGTTAGTATTTACCGAATCCATATTTTGTTCTATCTCATCCATGTTTGTCAACTCTTGTTCCCCCTTCAGGGGGTTAGGGGGCTTCGCCTAAAGTAGCCCTTTAGTGCTTGGTAAAACCATCTTATTTACATCACGTTTAACAGCCATTTTTATTGCTTTCGCAAAGGCTTTAAATATAGCTTCTATTTTATGATGTTCGTTCTGCCCTTCGGCTTTTATGTTCAAATTGCATTTTGCAGCGTCGCTGAATGATTTGAAGAAATGGTAAAACATTTCGGTTGGCACATCCCCAACTTTTTCGCGTTTAAATTCGGCGTCCCAAACTATCCAGTTGCGGCCGCCAAAGTCAATAGCTGCCTGTGCCAGGCAATCATCCATAGGCAGGCAAAAGCCATAGCGTTCAATACCCATTTTGTTGCCCAAAGCTGTGGCAAAAATCTCGCCTAAAGCGATGCCGGTATCTTCAACAGTGTGGTGTTCGTCAATATGAAGATCGCCTTTGGCAACCACTTCCAGGTCGATGCTGCCGTGACGGGCAATCTGATCAAGCATGTGGTCAAAAAAATGCAGCCCGGTTGATACTTTGGATTCGCCGGTGCCATCCAGGTTTATTTTGATGTAGATATCTGTTTCTTTGGTACTGCGACGGTGTTCAATAACACGTTCTCCCAGTTTTAAAAATTCATACACCTTTTGCCAATCGGTAGTTTCTAATGCGATAGTGTCGCCAATATGATCCTCTTCGGTAAATTCGCCACCGCCTAAGTTAGTTTGGTTATTTAACCAGATTGCTTTAGCGCCCAGGTTTTTAGCAAGCAGTACATCGTTCTTCCGGTCACCGATGGTTAAAGAATTTTTAAGGTCGTATTTTTCCGTGTTGAAGTATTGCGTAAGCAAGGCAGTTCCCGGTTTACGGGTAGGGGCTTTGTCGGCTGCAAAGGTGCGGTCGATGATTTGGTTGGCAAATTTTACGCCCTCGGCTTCAAACGTTTTGAGGATAAAATTATGCACCGGCCAAAAGGTATCTTCGGGGTAAACAGCGGTACCTAAACCATCCTGGTTGGTAACCATTACAAGCTCAAAATCAAGTTCTTTGGCTATTTTGGGTAAATAAGTTAACGCACCGGGGTAAAAGGTTAGTTTTTCGAACGAATCTATCTGCTCGTCCGGCGTTTCGTTAATCATGGTGCCATCACGATCAACAAAGAGTATTTTTTGCAGCTTGCTCATCAATATAATTATTGATTTTTGAATTTTTGAATTAGTGATTATGTTTTTCTACTGCTTATCAAAGCTTTTTAAGGTCTCTAATAAAATCGAATTCTCTTCGGGAGTGCCCACAGTGATGCGTAAGCTGCCCTCGCACAATTCAATTTTTGAGCGGTTGCGTACAATGATGCCTTTACCCACTAAAAATTTATAAATGCCGTTGGCATCAGTTGTTTTTACCAAAATAAAGTTGGCATCTGATGGGTAAATATCTACCACAAAATCAAAGTCCTTCAAAGCAAGTACCAGCCTGTCGCGTTGTAAAAGGGTCTCTTTTATCCAGCCATTTACCTGGTCAACGTTTGCCAGGGCTTCTAAAGCTAACTGCTGCGATGATTCGTTAACATTGTAAGGTGGTTTAACTTTATTCATCACCTCGATAATCTCTTCACTGGCAAAGGCCATCCCTACGCGCAAGCCGGCAAGTCCCCAGGCTTTGGATAAGGTTTGCATCACCACCAAATTGGCATACTCGGTAAGTTCCTGTATAAAGGTTTTTTGCCTGCTGAAATTGATGTAGGCTTCATCAACCACTACGATTCCATTAAAGTTTGCCAGTAATGTTTCAACATCCGCGCGGTTAATGGAATTGCCTGTCGGGTTATTTGGCGAACAGATAAATATCAGCTTGGTATGTTCATCAATCGCTTCGGCAATGCCTTCCAAATTCAGCTGGTAATCTTCGGTTAGTAAAACCTTGCGGGCCTCCACATCATTGATGTTGGCCGATACCTCGTACATGCCGTACGTAGGCGGTACCAGGATCACGTTATCAACGCCGGGGTTACAAAAGCTGCGGAACAGGATATCGATAGCTTCATCGCTGCCGTTGCCTATAAATATGTTGCGGGCTGGTACGCCCTTGATCTCGCTTAAACGCATTTTTATGGCGTATTGCATAGGATCGGGGTAGCGGTTAAATTGCTTTGCTAACGGCGAACCGTAGGCATTTTCATTAGCATCTAAAAAAACACTGGCCTCGCCCTGATACTCATCACGTGCCGATGAATAGGGGACAAGCTTTTTGATGTTTTCTCTGAGTAGGCCCCCCAGCCCCCTAAAGGGGGAGTTTCCATCGGGGCCGCTATAGTATTGTTGTTTTATTTCTTCACTCATTTTAATAAATCTTAATTTGCGTACCTAAAGGCTTTAGGACGTAATCCCCCTTCAGGGGGTTTGGGGGCTTTTTCTAATACTCACCGCATTTCTATGCGCATGCAAGCCTTCCATCTCGGCCAAAATTTCAACCGTGTGGCCAATGTTTTGGATACCCTCACGGGTGATATGCTGGAAAGTAATTTTTTTTACAAAAGAATCTACCGATACGCCAGAGTAAGCCCTTGCATAACTGCTGGTTGGCAAAGTATGGTTGGTGCCCGATGCATAATCGCCGGCGCTCTCTGGCGTTAAATTTCCCAGGAAAACGGAGCCCGCATTAATGATACTTCCGGTTATCTGCTCCCAGCTGTGGGTTGCCAAAATTAAGTGTTCAGGCGCATATTGGTTACTGAAATCCATGGCTTCGGCCAGGCTGGATGTCACTACGATGTAGGAGTTATCCAACGCTAAACCGGCAATTTCGGCCCTTGGTAATACGGGTAATTGCTTTTCTATTTCTGCCAATGTAGCCTCTGCAATTGCAGCCGATGTGCAAACCAACACCGATTGACTGTCGATACCGTGTTCGGCTTGTGCCAATAAATCGGCAGCTATATAAGCTGGTATGGCGGTATCATCTGCAATAACCAATACTTCTGACGGGCCGGCCGGCATATCAATAGCCGTAGTGGTTGTTGACTGGATAAGTGTTTTAGCCTTGGTTACAAACTGGTTGCCTGGGCCAAATATTTTATCAACCTTGACGATGCTTTCTGTACCGTAAGCCATTGCTGCTATGGCCTGTGAACCACCCGCCAAAAAAATTTTATCGATACCTAACAATAGCGCCACATATGCTATAAATGCATTTACCTTGCCGCTTTTTTGCGGAGGCGAGCAAACAACAATTTCATGGCAGCCTGCAATGCGCGCCGGGATGCCCAGCATTAAAAATGTGCTTGGCAACACAGCCGATCCGCCGGGGATATATAAACCAACTTTTTCAATCGGCCTTAACTCGCGCCAGCAGGTAACGCCGGGCATGGTTTCTACCTTGTCCTCGGTTTTTAGCTGTGTTTGGTGAAATTTATAGATGTTGCTGTAAGCGGTTTCCAGGGCATTTTTTTGCTCTGGCGTAATAGCTTCAGCCAGTTCTTCCAACTCGGCCTTATCCAAAAAAAGCTTAGTTAGCGTTACCTTATCAAACTTTTGGGCATAGTCAATCAAAGCGCTGTCGCCATGCTGTTGCACGTTGGCAATCACTTCCTCCACAACGGCACGGATCTCATTCGCTGGGTCAACATTACGCTGAACCAGTTTCTGGATATCTTTTGCAGTAAGTTCTGAATACTTAAATAGTTTCATATGGCCCCCCAACCCCCTAAAGGGGGAGTTTTTTTGAAAGTTATAGTTTTGTTTACATAGCCCCGTCTTGTTCCCCCTTTAGGGGGTTAGGGGGCTTAGCCTACAATATTATCTTCTCAATCGGCATTACTACAATGCCTTGCGCGCCGGCTTGTTTTAGCTGGCTTATCCTGTCCCAAAAATCACGTTCGGGTATTACGGTGTGTACAGCTACCCAATCAGCTTCGGCCAATGGCACTACCGACGGGCTTTTAACCCCCGGCAATAAAGCGATCACTGTATCAAGGTTATCTTTATGAACGTTAAGTACCACGTACTTAGTCTCTTTGGCGCGTAAAACCGATTGGATGCGTTGAATCAATTCCTGAACAAGCTCATTGCTTTCAGTAGCTTTACTGCTAATCAGGATAGCCTCTGACGACATTACATCGGCAAATGCTTTTAACCCGTTGCTTTTTAATGTACCTCCGGTTGATACCAGGTCGCAAATAGCATCAGACAGGCCCAGGCCGGGAGAGATTTCAACCGAACCAGAAATGGTACGGATATCAGAAGTAATACCTTTTTCCTTTAAAAACTTGCCCAATATAACAGGGTAGGTGGTAGCGATAGCTTTGCCGTTCAAATCTTCAAGCGTGGCGATATCATTATTGTTTGGCACCGCTATTTTAAGCGAGCATTTACCAAAACCAAGGCGCTGCAGGTAGCTTACTTCAACTTCGGTTTCCTCTATTACGTTTTCGCCTACAATACCCAAATCGGCAATGCCATCCTGAACATATTCGGGGATATCATCATCGCGCAGAAAAAGGATCTCTAAAGGGAAGTTTGAAACTGGCGAGATTAGTGAACTTTTGTAGTTTTCGAAGTTTAAGCCGCAATTTTTTAATAATTCGACAGATTTTTCGTTGAGACGACCAGATTTCTGGATCGCTATTTTAAGTGTTTTCAAAAGAATTGAATTTATGAACTATAATAAAAAAGAATACAAACGGAGGTTGTTATTTCGCGTAGAAACATACATTTAGCTGATCACCACATGGTGGTGATGCAGATGAAGATGATGTAATGCGATACCGTTCATTTTTTTATAGTATACGGGTAAGTCTGGCGCAAATATAGACAGATGTTTTTTAAATCAAAATTAAAAGTGAATTTGTGTCTGAATCAGAATTTACAGAATTTGAGTATTAACAGAATGTTGTCTCAACCGGGATTGTTGAACGAATTAACCGAGCTTTAAGATTCTGTCCATTCTTTAATTCTGCAAATTCTGATTCAGACTACGACTTTCATCATATTCATAAATGCCGCCCTCTTCCCCAAAATCCTTAATCAGCCTAAGCTGTTTTGCCTTTTGGATATCCTTTAAATTGATCAGCTCCGGGTTTTCCAGGCTTTTAAACCAGATAAGGTAATAATGCTTAAAGGTGTAAAACTTAGCGATATCCTTTTTAAAGAACCTGTGGGGTACCAGGTAGGATGACATGCCCGAGAAAAAGTAAACCGCCTCATGCGCATCGGTATAAATGGTAAGCTTTGGGTCGAACTTGCTTTTATCCATTGTTTTAAGATAATCAGCAAATGGCGAATCTATCCAGCTTTCGTCGGTGTAGCCGGGGTTGCCATACTCGTCCCTTACCTGGTCGTTGTATCGGTTTCTGTCGATAAAAAATTCTTTGGTTACAAAGCCCAGCATCAGGACGATCATGATAGCGCCAACTATTTTGCGGGTATCATCATTGACTATTTTTTTAAGCAGCAGCAGCCCCCAACTGGTATAGCCCCAAAGCGCGGGGATGTATATAGGTGCCAGCAGGCGATGGTTAATGCGTTCGTACCGCGAAAAGGTAGACGACACCACTATAAATAAGCCATACACCAAGGCAAAGGTTATGGCCAGGTTTTCAAAACTATCCAGGTGCCTGCGATAGTAGTTATAAGCAAGCGCGGCTATAAAGCCGCCAAATATCAAGATAGCAAGGGGGATAGATAGCCAATATTGATTGGGTGTAAGCCCCATCCAATCACAAACCACGTTGCCAAAGTAATACAGATTTTTACCAAACGAGGTAATTGAAGGCTCCCGCGGCCCGGTAGTAGTGCCCGACATAAACGCGTTAAAAACCAAATTGCTTACCAATAGCGAAATGCAAACAAAGCCGTATATAATAATATGTATGATCTTCTTTTTAAGCGGCAAAACCCTGTCAAGCAGTAAAAGTAACCCGCCGGTACCTACAATTGTAACTGCGGCATAACGGGTAACGCAGCTTATTGCTGCAATTAAAGCAGCTATAATTAAAGCTTTAACCGTATGCTTCAGCAAATACTGCCTGAAAGCCACCAGGAAAAACAAGGTTTCTACTATAAACAAAGTCTCTGACCATAAATAGGAGTATACCTGCAATAATGCCGGGCTTAATATAATGGCCACCAGCATTAACCATTTATAAACCCGGTTTGCGGGCACAAAACGCTGCATGATCCACCCGGCGGTATAAATAAGCGTGGCAAACATCAAACCGTTCAATACCGCTCCAAAAACAACCGGATCTATGCGGGTAACAAACATAATGCCCCCTAAAAACATGGGGTAAAATACCGGGAAATCAACAATAGGTATATGGTTAAATGTTTGCAGCGTGCCATTAGTGTTCAGGCTCCGGGCAGCGCTGGTATACATAATTGAGTCTGGCGATATACCGATGCCACTATAGCTGCAAAATATTTGTATTGCAACAAAGCCAAGTACCGCGGCAATAAAAGTGTCGTAGTTTTTTAAATAGCGGCTTAGCTGCATAAATTTTTTTTTACTGTTAAATTTAGTTGTAAAAGTTGTAAGCGGGTAAAATGTTTTAAAAAATGATTTTTTGCGAGTCTATTATATCATTGCGAGGCACGAAGCAATCGCGAACAATGCATTTCTGTTTTGCACGTGTGCAATTGCTTCGTGCCTCGCAATGACATAATGATAGTATGATGTATCCTTACGCTATCAAATCCAACACGCTGCTAATCGGCTGATCGCTATCAATTAAAATTCCTTTAACACCGGCCTGGGTGCCTGCTTCAACATCGCGCTCGCGGTCACCAATAAAATAGGATAGGGCAGGGTCAATGTTGTATTTAGCAATGCCTTGCAGCAATAATCCAGGCTTTGGCTTGCGGCAGTCACAGTCGCCGGTGAAATTAGGGTGGTGCGGGCAGTAAAAAAAGTCGGTTATTACCACACCATGCTCTGCATAAACAGTTTTTAAGTGATGATGCATTTTAGCTAGTTCCTCTTCGGTATACCAGCCTTTGGCAAGGCCGCCCTGGTTTGTGGCTACCAATAGCATATAACCCCTGTCCTGCAAAGTTTTAAGGGCATCAAAATTATCCAGAACATGAAAATCCTCAATACGACGAACATAGTCGCCCATTTCCTGGTTCAATACTCCATCGCGATCTAAAAAAACGGCTTTAACTTTTGCAGACATCTATTTTTAATTTTTTGGCGAAGATAGCGAATTTGAAATAGTCCGAAAGTCGGAAAGTCCGGAAGTCCGAAAGTTGAGAAAATATGTATTGTCAAGATATAAATTTTCATTGATTGCTGAATATCCCCTTTTTACTTTAGCTACCCAAATTTAACTCCGTTAAACTTTCTGGCTTCCCGACTTTCGGACTTTTCAGACTTCCGGACTTCTTCTCAAAAATGTCTACTCTTCACATAGATTTAACCAACAAAATTTTATTCTGTTATTAGTATATTTACCGATTGTATAAATGAATAGCGGCAAATTGGTACAACTTTATACCGATTCTAAATAAGAAAACAACATATTTCATTTGCTTAATCATAATAATTCATTATTTATGTTGTCATTTTGTTAAATAAATATGATATAGATAATCGATTTTTTAGAAATCTTTAAAAATTCCGATAAATTTTATAATTTATTTGCAAATTGGTAACTTCGTTGTTACACCCCTTTATAAACGGTTTACTCTAAAAGATGAATCAAACTGATAGCAACCAGGGCCTTTACAGGCCAGAATTTGAACACGATTCGTGCGGAACTGGATTTATAACCAACATAAATGGTCATAAAAGTAACCAGATTATTGATGATGCGCTTACGATGCTCGAGAACATGGAACACCGCGGTGCCTGCGGATGTGATCCTGAAACCGGCGATGGTGCCGGTATATTGATACAACTGCCCCATGAGTTTTTAATGGAGGAATGCTCAAACCTCGAGATCAGCCTGCCCGAACCGGGCGAGTATGGTGTCGGGATGATCTTTTTCCCTAAAGATTCGGCGCAAAAAAAGGCTTGCCGTATTGTTATTACCAACGCAATTGAAAAGCTGGGCCTTGTAAAATTAGGCTATCGTAAATTAACCGTTGACTCAATGGCGGTTGGCGAAACAGCCCGCCAGGCCGAGCCCGATGTAGAGCAGATATTTATTGCCCGCCCGCACCACATTACCAATGCCGATGACTTTGAGCGTAAGCTTTTTATATTGCGCAGGTACATTAATAAAACTATTACAGATACCATCCCGGGTGCATCTGAATATTTTTATTTCACCTCGTTATCATGCAAAACAATTGTTTACAAAGGCCAGGTAACTACTTACCAGCTGCGTAAATATTATGCTGATTTAACTGATCCGCGTATTGCATCTGGCTTCGCTATGATCCACTCGCGTTTCTCAACCAATACTTTTCCATCGTGGAAACTGGCCCAACCATTCCGCCTGATAGCCCATAATGGCGAGATCAACACCTTAACAGGTAATTTAAACTGGTTTTACGCCGGGTTAAAATCATACGCTTCGTCGTACTTCACGGCCGAAGAAATGGAAATGATTATGCCGGTGATAGATAACAATCAGTCAGACTCTGCCTGTTTGGATAATATCATCGAAATTCTGCTGCACTCAGGCCGCTCATTACCACACGTAATGATGATGCTGGTACCAGAGGCATGGGACGGTAACGTACACATGGATCCTATTAAAAAGGCATTTTACGAGTATCACGCTACCTTGATGGAGCCATGGGATGGCCCGGCCGCTATCACCTTTACCGATGGTAAACTGGTAGGTGCTTTATTGGATAGGAATGGCCTTCGCCCGTTGCGTTATGTAATTACCAACGATGGTCGTGTTATAGCAGCATCTGAGGCAGGTACCCTGGCTATTGACGAAAGCACCGTAGTACGTAAAGGTCGTTTACAACCCGGTAAAATGCTGCTGATTGATACCGAAAAAGGCAGGATCATTACCGATGATGAAATAAAAAAACAAATATCTTCAAGGCAGCCTTATGGCCGTTGGCTGGAAAATTATAAAATAAACCTGAGCGAACTTACTGAGCCACGTTTGGCATTCGCCCAGCTTTCAGAAGCTTCTGTATTCCGTTACCAGCAGGTATTTGGTTACAGCCGCGAGGATATTGATACCATTATTAAGCCAATGGCTGTTGATGGTAAAGAGCCCGTAGGCTCGATGGGTACTGATGTGCCTTTAGCTATTTTATCTGATAAACCACAACATTTATCAAGCTACTTTAAGCAATTTTTTGCCCAGGTAACCAATCCGCCTATCGACCCGATCCGCGAGCGCCTGGTGATGAGTTTGGCAACCTTTATCGGCAACAACGGTAACTTGCTGGATGAAGACAAAATGCATTGCCATTGTGTAGTTTTAAAACACCCGATATTAAAAAACCACCAGTTAGAAAAACTGCGTAGTATTGATACCGGCCTTTTCCATGCCAAAACACTGCAAACTTACTTTGTGGCCGATGGTATGCCTGGCTCGTTAGAAAAAGGTATTGCAAGGCTTTGCCGCTACGCAGAAGATGCTGTAGACGACGGTTTTGAAGTGCTGATTCTATCGGATCGTGCTGTAGATTCTGAGCATGCGCCTATCCCAACGTTGCTGGCCGTATCTGCCGTACATCACCACCTGATAAAAAAAGGTCTGCGCGGCGCTGTAGGCTTGGTGATTGAAACCGGGGATGCATGGGAAGTACACCATTTTGCCTGCTTGCTGGCATTTGGCGCTACGGCTATTAACCCTTACCTGGCTTTGGCGACTATTGAAACCGTTAAAAATAATGGTAGTTTAGAAACCGGGCTGGATATTAAAACATTGCAAAAAAACTACGTAAAATCTGTAAATGATGGGTTGCTGAAGATCTTCTCTAAAATGGGGATCTCGACCTTACAATCATACCATGGCTCGCAGGTTTTTGAAATATTAGGTTTAAATAAAACTGTTGTAGATAAATATTTCTGCGGAGCCGTTACCCGCATTGGCGGTTTGGGCCTCGATGAAATAGCCCGCGAAGCACTATGCAAACACCGCATGGGCTTTAATGCGAAGGGCGCTGATAATTTACTGCCAGAGGGTGGTATTTACCAATGGAAACGCAGGGGCGAAGCACATTTATTTAATCCAACCACGGTACACTTGTTACAACATGCTACCCGTAGCAATGATTATAACGTATACAAAAACTACGCTAAAGTAATTAACGAGCAAACCGAAAAGCACTTTACCATTCGTGGATTGCTTGACTTTGCCCATCACCGTGAAGCTATCAGCATTGATGAGGTTGAACCGGCCGAAAATATCATGAAGCGCTTTGCAACAGGCGCCATGTCATTCGGCTCTATATCTCACGAAGCGCATAGCACCATGGCTATTGCCATGAACCGCATAGGTGGTAAAAGCAATACCGGCGAAGGTGGTGAGGATGAGATGCGTTACGAAAGAATGGCCAACGGCGATTCGATGCGTTCGGCTATCAAGCAAGTAGCGTCTGCCCGTTTCGGTGTAACGTCAAATTACCTGACCAATGCCGATGAATTGCAGATAAAAATGGCGCAGGGAGCCAAGCCGGGCGAAGGCGGGCAACTTCCGGGTCATAAAGTTGATGACTGGATTGCTAAAACCCGTCACTCTACACCCGGTGTAGGTTTAATCTCGCCGCCGCCTCACCACGATATTTACTCTATCGAGGATTTGGCACAATTAATATTCGATTTGAAAAATGCCAACCGTGCTGCACGTATCAATGTAAAATTGGTATCAAAAGCAGGTGTGGGTACAATAGCCGCAGGTGTGGCCAAAGCACATGCTGATGTTATCCTGATTGCCGGCTATGATGGTGGTACCGGTGCATCGCCAATAAGCTCGGTAAAACACGCAGGCTTGCCATGGGAGCTTGGTTTAACCGAAGCTCACCAAACATTGGTACGCAATAAATTACGCAGCCGTGTGGTATTACAAACAGACGGGCAGCTAAAAACCGGTCGTGATTTGGCCATTGCAGCTTTGATGGGTGCCGAAGAATGGGGTGTTGCAACAGCCGCGCTTGTAGCAGGTGGTTGTATCATGATGCGTAAGTGTCACTTAAATACCTGCCCTGTAGGTGTTGCCACGCAAGATCCTGAATTAAGGAAACTGTTTAGCGGTAAAGCAGATCACGTAGTGAACCTGTTTAAATTTATGGCCGAAGAACTGCGTGAGATTATGGCCGAGTTAGGTTTTCGTACCATTAACGAAATGGTTGGCCGTGTTCAGTTCCTGAAAGTGAAAGACCACCTGGAAAGCTGGAAGGCCAAAAAGATTGACCTGAGCGGTATATTACACCCGGTTACCAATACCAAAGGCATGACGCTTTACAACAGCGAAAAGCAGGATCATGGTATGGATGAGATATTGGATTGGCAGTTATTAGAGGCAGCTAAACCTGCCCTTGAAGATAAAACGCCGGTGTTTGCATCATTTGATGTCATTAACGTTAATCGTACTATTGGCACCTTACTGTCAAACGAGATCTCGAAGATCTATGGTTCTGCGGGATTACCCGATAATACCATTAACTACAAATTCAAAGGCTCGGCCGGGCAAAGTTTCGGTGCTTTTGCAACCAAGGGTATCTCTTTTGAGTTGGAAGGCGAAGCTAATGACTACGTAGGTAAAGGTTTATCAGGTGCACAACTGGCCATTTATCCATCGGCGAAAGCTACTTTCACGCCGGAAGATAATATCATCATTGGTAACGTTGCCTTATATGGTGCAACATCAGGTGAGGTATTTATTGGCGGTATGGCCGGCGAACGTTTCGCGGTACGTAACTCTGGTGCTACCACTGTTGTTGAGGGTATTGGCGACCATGGTTGCGAGTATATGACCGGTGGCCGTGCACTGATATTGGGTAAAACAGGACGTAACTTTGCGGCTGGTATGAGCGGCGGTTTAGCCTGGATTTATAACCCGGATAACAGCTTTGCCGAGAACTGTAATACCGAGATGGTAGACCTTGATCCGCTGTCGTTACAGGATGAAGAGCAGATACTTACCTTACTGCGTAAGCACGTAAGCCTTACAGGCAGCAAGCTTGCACAGCAGATCCTGGCTAACTGGGCCGAAGCATCAACACAGTTTGTGAAGGTGTATCCAAAAGAGTATAAAAAAGTAGTAGAGAAGTTACAATATCAAACAATAGGCTAAATTTCAATGGGAAAACCAACAGGATTTCAGGAGTTTAACAGGGAATTACCAACTAAGGTTCCCGCTGCTGAACGCGTAAAAAACTATAAAGAGTTTGTTAATTTATATACCGACGAGAAGCTGAACCAGCAATCGGCCCGTTGTATGAATTGCGGTATCCCTTTTTGCCATTCGGGATGCCCGCTGGGTAATATTATCCCGGAGTTTAACGATGCCGTGTATCGTCAAAACTGGGAAGAAGCTTACCATATTTTATCATCAACCAATAATTTCCCTGAGTTTACGGGTCGTATCTGTCCTGCACCTTGCGAATCTGCCTGTGTGTTAGGTATTAATAAGCCGGCTGTAGCTATTGAGGAGATTGAAAAACATATCATCGAAATTGCTTACCAGAAAAATCTGGTAAAACCAACGGCACCTTTAGTTAAATCGGGCAAAAAAGTAGCTGTAATAGGCTCTGGCCCGGCCGGTTTGGCTGCTGCAGCGCAATTGGTAAAGGCAGGCCACGCAGTAACTGTTTACGAGCGCGATGATAAACCGGGAGGTTTATTGCGCTATGGCATCCCTGATTTTAAGTTGGAGAAAACTGTAGTGGAACGCCGTATTGAAGTAATGGAAAAAGATGGCGTGGTGTTTAAGCTGAACAGCGAAGTAGGCGTTAATGTAGCTGCTGATGAATTACTGCGCAGCAATGATGCTGTAGTACTGGCAGGCGGTTCAACCATTCCTCGCAACCTGATGATCCCCGGCAGGGAATTAAAAGGCATCCATTTTGCGATGGACTTTTTGAAACAGCAAAACAAACGTGTAAGTGATATCGCTGTTGACGGCGATGATATTTTGGCCACAGGCAAAGATGTTGTAGTAATTGGTGGGGGCGATACCGGCAGCGATTGCGTAGGTACATCAAACCGCCAGGGAGCAAAATCAATTAAGCAGTTTGAGGTGATGTTTCAGCCACCTGCGCAGCGTACACAGCATATGCCATGGCCAACATATCCGATGGTGCTTAAAACCACCAGTTCGCACGAGGAAGGTGCTGATCGTTTCTGGGGCGTAAATACCCTGGAATTTTTAGGCGACGACGAAGGTAACCTACGTGCGTTAAAAGTGGTAGATGTAGAGTGGGAACAGGATTTTATGGGGCGCCCTGTGAAATTCCATGTAGTTGAAGGTTCTGAACGTGAAATTCCTTGTCAACGCGTGTTCCTGGCTATGGGTTTCCTGTATCCGCAGCCTGCCGGCCTGTTAGCTCAATTAGGTGTTGAACTGGATGACCGCAAAAACGTTAAAGCCAAAGAAGGCGTTTACCGTACCAACGTAAGCAAAGTATTTGCTGCCGGTGATATGCGCCGCGGACAATCATTGGTTGTTTGGGCCATCTCTGAAGGTCGCGAAACTGCCCGCAAAGTAGATGAATTTTTAATGGGCCACTCGTTGCTGGAAAGCAAGGATGCTGTTAATCAGTTTGACCAGGTGTTTTAGCAAAACGCCTTATCTGCTGAAGATATATAACCACGCTGCATACCCTGTTATGGGTATCGCAGCGTGGTTTTTTGTTTTATTTTGATGTGGTATTTTGTGTTGTTAGTGGTTAATCAATATTAATTATGCAACTTTAGAAAACCACTTGTCCCTTTTTGCCGTTAAACCTAAACAAAGCATAACCAATTTATAAATGAAGTATTTAACCGGCTTGTTATTGATTTTAGTAGCCTTCGTTTTTACGCAATCATGCGAAAGCAACAAACGCGCAAATAATTACAACAATAAAGTACTTGTTGATGGTGGCGGAATGCTTTTTTTAAAAAATGGCACCGAAGCCAGCCTGGCAACCGTAAAAGCTTCAGGTTTGGCTATCTCCAACTCGAAAAATCAAAAAGTTATTCAGTTTGCCAAAACGATGATTGATGACCACACCCTGCTTGCTGATAATTTCAGAAAATTGGAGATTGATAATTTTGTAACATCCAACGATACCATAAATGCCGGCCACCAACAGGTAATAGCTGCCCTTGAACAGAAGAAAGCTGCCGACTTTGACAAAGCGTACATGGAAATGCTGATAAATCAGCATGAACAGGAAATAACGCTGTTTAAATCCGCCTCGCTCAATAAAAACCCTAATGTATCTGATTTTGCCAGCAAAAACATGGCATCGTTGCAGGCACATCTTGATTCGGCTAAGGTGATTATGCTGGTGTTAAAATAGTTTATTTAATAGCAGGTAATGTTTAAATTGCGGGCTATACCTATCTAAATCATGCTATTAAATAAAAGTTCATTTATCGCCTTATTGCTAGTTTTCGTTGCCTGCCAAATACAGGTTTCTGCACAAGTTTCTGCTATAAAACCCAGCGAGGTTTGGCCTGATAACCGGGGCGAACATGTGCAGGCCCACGGCGGCGGCATCATCAAAATTGGAAAATTATATTACTGGTTTGGCGAAGACCGAGCAAAAGACAATGATCCCGCCAAACGCTACGTAGCCTGTTATTCCTCGCCCGACCTTACGAATTGGACATTCCGGAACAAAGTGATCAAAACAGACGATCCGGCAAACTTCGGTAAAGGCTTTGTTTTAGAACGGCCAAAGGTTTTTTACAACAAGAAGAACAGGCAGTATGTGATGTACCTCCATATGGATAGCGCCAACTACAAAGCAGCCCGCGTTGGCGTTGCGGTTTGTGATAAGATAGATGGCGACTACAAGTACCTTAAAAGCTTTAGGCCTTTAGGCGAGCAAAGCCGTGATATTGGTCAGTTTGTTGACGATGACGGTTCGGCATACCTGATATTTGAGGATAGGGCCAAGGGTTTTCATATTGCCCAACTATCTGACGATTACCTGAGTGTTGAAAAAGAGATATGCCTTATTAAAGCGCCTTTGGAAGGTGGCGCCCTGGTGCATTATAAAGGGCTTTATTATGCCATTGGTTCGGCGCTTACCGGCTGGGACCCCAATCCTAACAAATATGCTACGGCAACATTGCTAAGTGGCCCATGGTCGGAGTTTAAAGATATCGCCCCGCCCGAGACAAATACTTATGGATCGCAATCTACCATGATGGTTAAGGTTGTTGGTACAAAAAGCACCACCGTAATTTTTATGGCCGACCAGTGGCGCCCCAAAGCCCAATGGGACTCGCGCTACCTATGGATGCCCCTCGAGATTGGCGACGGCAAGTTATGGCTACCAAAGCCCCGGCCATGGAAGATAGATGTAAAAACGGGCGGGTGGAAATATGTTGATGGAAAATAACGGCTGTTTAACTCGTAAAAAGGTTAGCATGAGTGTGATCCGGGGGAGTACTGGCTTGGCTATTTCAGATGAAAGCTGAAACCATGCAACCCACGAGCTGGAAGCTCGCGGGAGCGATAGGGGAGCGCTTTTAGAAAAGCTTCAATTGCTGTTGTACCGGCGGCTTAGCTCTACCCATAACAGTACGCCCGCCGTATTTCCATGAATCTTCACGCTCTTTAGCTATTACCTCGTCAAAATTGGCGTTGGGTGTAAAATCTTTTTCGGCATTTTCGGCTATTTTATGGAGCCGTTTGATGGCTTCGTTTTGTTCTGATAATCCCAGTTTCGATTTGTGTATCGCGTTTTGGAGGACGCCTATCGTTTCGTCATATACTTTGGTAGGTACTGGAAAGGGGTGGCCATCCTTGCCCCCGTGTGCAAAGGAAAACCTTGCCGGATCTTTAAACCGCGATGGAGTTCCGTGTATAACCTCGCTTACCAATGCCAGCGATTGGAGGGTACGTGGCCCAAGGCCTTGTAATAACAATAAATCTTCAAAATCAGCGGGCTGCTTTTCATGGGCTAACCAAAGCACAGCGCCCAAACGTTTCAGATCCACGTCCTTGGCTTTTACATCATGATGATTGGGCAATACCAGGTGGCTGATCTCTTTGATCATGGCTTCCGGGTGTTCGGCGGCTATTTGCATTACGCCGCTCCTGGAGGTATCGGCCAGTTTATCTGTCATGTTCAGGATCAGGCCTGTATTTTTGCCGTAGATGGATGTATGCGGATCATCAACAAATGATGTCAATTGCTCCGAGTGCCAGTGGTAGCGGCGTGCGGTGCTGCTGGCATCACTCATGCCTTGCTGTACTACAGCCCATTTGCCGGTATCGCTCAGGATAAAATTGTGGGTATATAGCTGGAAACCATCCTGTATGGCTGTATTATCAACTTTAGCGCTTAGTTTGCTGCATCGTACCAGGTGGTTGCCGTCAAGCCCGGTGGTTTCACCAATTTTTAACAGCTCGGCAGGGGTTTGTTTGGAGTGCTTGCCTTTGCCGCCGCAAATGTAAATACCAAGTTCGCGGCTGTGCGGGTTTACCGATTTTTTTAAAGCGCCCATTACCGATGTAGTTATGCCCGATGAATGCCAGTCCATCCCCATCACGGCGCCAAGGCTCTGAAACCAGAAAGGATCGCTTATGCGACGTAAAACCTCGTCCTTACCATAATCCATTACAATGTTTTCAATTACCGCCAGGCCCAGCTTCGCCATACGCCCGGCAAGCCATGTGGGTACATAGCCATAGTGTAAAGGTAAGTCAGCACTGCCGGATCGCTTCATGCTAACAAAGTTAGTAAAAAGAATGCGGTGATTACTTGTTTATGTTAGCTTCTTTAAAAGAAGATTTTTGAGATCTATAATATTTAAGGTCGATAAATCACGATGTCGCCTTCCTTGGTTTGATAAATAATTTTTTTTATGTTTTTAAATTCGCAATTGTTGTAAACATCGAAACCTAGATTAAATGAAATAGTTTGGATATTCGTTCTAGTTAACGGGTGATAAATTCCAACTACATTTAATAAGTTATTTTTAAAATCTTTATCTAGTGTGTCGTTAGGCTTTACAAGCCTATTGATAATTGATATTTGTTTAGTTTTAGTTTGTTGATAGGGAATCCATGTAAATGCTTTGAAAAAATCAAACTCGAATTTGCTTGACATAAGCTTAATTTCGTCAACAGTATAGACCTTGGTATTTATTTTAACGAATATCTGTTCTAAAAAATCATAAATATCTTTAAACTCGTCGTTAAAATACTCAATACCCATGCAAACATGTTTGTCCATACGTGATTACGGTTTTTGTTAAATTGATTAATATTTATTGGTGATAGATTTTCCAACTAATCTTCTTCCGCGTCTCCAGCGTACAGCTCGTCTATTTCTGCGGCGTACTTTTTCTCAATAACTTTGCGTTTGGCTTTCATGGTGGGGGTTATCTCGCCTTCTTCCATGCTGAAGGGGTTACGCTTTACTTTGAATGACTTGATGCGTTCAAATTTGGCCAGTTCGTTGCTGAATTTACGGATATCCTGGCTTATCCAGTCTACAATTTCCTGATCATCGATAAATACTTCGGGGCGCTCAAAAAAATCGTTGTTGAGGCCGAATTGTTCCTGCAGGCCTTCTTTGCCAGGCACTATGATGGCGGCTATGTATTCACGTTTATCGCCCACTAAAAACACCTGTTCAATTTTAGGGCTTTTGAGGTACGTATTCTCAACCGGGGTAGGGTATATGTTTTTGCCGTACGCGTTTACCAGCATGTTTTTCAGCCTATCGGTAATTTGCAGGTTGCCGCGAAAGAAGCGGCCAATATCGCCGGTATGAAACCAGTTATCTTCGTCGATAACCATGGCTGTTTCTTCTGGTTTGTGCCAGTAACCCTTCATTACGCAGTGGCCGCGAACAATAATTTCGCCTTCCTCGGTCTCCGTATCTTCCTTAAAATTATCGTGGGTTTGTATGGAGTAAATTTCTTTGGTCTCTACATTTTGGATAGCCACCTCGATACCCGGAATAATACGGCCCACAGTACCATAAATAACCCTGTGCCTTTCGGTTACAGCCATCACAGGCGATGTTTCTGTTAACCCGAACCCCTCCAATATTACAATACCCAGGTCGCCAAAAAACTCACCTATGTTTTTGGGCAGTGCGCCGCCGCCCGATACCATAAACTGCAGCTTGCCGCCGGTTTTTTCTTTTATCTTACTGAAAACCAGTTTTTCGGCAATGCCGTGCTGGGCTTTAAGGATAAGGCCCGGCGATTTACCGGCTTCCTGTATCAAACGTACTTTTTTTCCTGTTTCAAAAGCCCATAAAAATATCTTGGTTTTTAAGCCACCCGCAGATGTGCCGCTTTTGATAGCTCTGTCGTGAATACGCTCAAGCAGGCGCGGTACGCAACATAGTATGGTAGGCTGGGTCTCGCCCATATTTTTAGCTAACAGCTCCAAACTTTGGGCAAAAGCAATTTGCGACCCTTTTAAAATAGCGATATGGTAAATAGTGCGCTCAAATACATGCGATAATGGCAAAAATGATAAAAAGCGGTCGTTTTTGGTTACAAAAGGAATTTGAATAACGCTGTTCAGCGCATTTTGAGTAAGGTTATAATGCGTAAGCATTACACCCTTGGGGATACCTGTTGTACCTGATGTATAAATAAGGCAGGAAAGATCGGTAGGTAAAATAGCTTCGCGGGCGGCAGCAATGGCATGGCGGTATTGGTCAACCAAAGCCAGGCCTTCTTTAATAACGTCATCGAAACCGATTACGCCCGCATTCAGCGTATGTTTGCTGCTGTGTTTTTCAAAATCGTCAAAAGCCGGTATAATACGAATGAGCTCGGGACAGTTATTGGCTATTTTTAGCACTTTGCGAAAAAGGAACGGATTGCCCGTTATAATGGCTTTTGCACCCGAATCGTTCAGAATATATTCAATTTCTGTTTCGGTGAGGGTAGGATATATCGATGCGTTTACAGCGCCTATCTGTTGTAATGCCTGGTCGTAATAAACATAATTTGGTCCATTCTCGATGATTAGCGACAACCGGTCGCCTTTTTTTATGCCCAGGTTTAAAAGCCAGGCCGATATGGCATCTATGTTTTCCAGCGCCTCGCCATAAGTAATCTCCACCCAGGTATCTTTAACCTTATGGATTAAAAATGTATGATTTTCGGGATGGATATTAGCAACAGTATTGCGTATAAACGATGGGACAGTTGTAAGTTCGGTTGTATAACTCATCAGTATAATTGGATATTCCCAACAAACTTATATTATTTGGCAACAAAAAACAATTGGGATAAGGTTTCTTAGTAGCAAATAGCAAATAGGTTTGAAATCTGGAGTGTTCGAAACGTTAAAATAAACGATGGTTTTGAATGCTGGCGCAACATCGCCGGGCGATTCTTCGCCGATAGACCTCATTGATCCCTCGGCCATCCGCCATATTTTATCTCCAGGATCCGTGTTATTTAATGCTTTCTATCCTGAAATCATACGCTTCCTGCATGGGCACCACCGTCCTGGTTACCTTGTTGACGTCTTTACCTTCAGTAGTCCACAGGTAAGGATAAAAGTTAAAAGCCTGGTCACCGCTTATTTTTTTTAAATCTTCCTGCCATCCTTTCCATCGCAGGCTGTCGTAAAACTGGTTCATATCGCCATACCAGCAAAAGTTCAAAAATTCGGTATACCCTATATGCAGCGCCTCCCACTTTAAGCGCTCAGGCGCCAGGTAATAAATTTTGCCCAAATCGGTTCCGAATTTTCCACCGTTGATAGCAAAAAGCCCACCGTCGGCATCATCTGCTATCAATAAAAATGGCGGTTGTTCGCCCAGCTCATTAAAGCTTTTGCCTTTATTCCAGCCCGGAAGGCTTCGTTTCAATTTTTCGCTGCCCGATCCTAATATGCGTATCCAACCATTATCCACCAATATGCCGCCGGTAAAATAAATAACCGCACCCATGTAGGAGTGAGTGGTCACCTGTGTTTGATATAATGCATCTTTGCCGTTAGATGCCGGCAGAACCTCAATTTTGTTTTTTGCTGTTTTTATATCTTCTAAAAGCAGAGGCCAGGCAGATGTATCATTGGTTAGTTCGACAACAGAACGCAAGTTATTTTGAGCGCATACTGGCAATGTTAGAATGGTCAGTAGCAGGAGTAAGATTTGTTTTCTCATAATCAAAAGCACGGATGCCTTTTTAGCAAGCCTCAACTAATATTTGTTTATTTATCCTTCGGCATAGCTTCCGTTAAAAACTCATTAAGGATCGCTACAAATAACTCCGGTACTTTACTATCCGGGTTTGGTGCCATAACTTCGCCAATAAAAGCGCCGTGGCTGCCGGGCATAATGGTTAGTCGGCCATGTGGCAATAACCGCGACAATTCTATAGCGTGCTCAGGTGTAATCACATCTTGATCGCTTACGATGACCAGGGTAGGGGCCTGGATGACTTTGATATCTTCGGTATTCCAATCTTTAAACGTCTGCATCCGCTTGGCATCTTTATCATGCATGTTTTGCAGTCCGGCCTGGGTATTGCCGGGTATGGCCAGGTAAACATCTTTGTAAACCTGCGGCATCGATGATATATCTGCATTGCGCATAAAATCCCAAAACCACGGGAATGTGCCGGCGCGTTTATAAAGTGCCGAAATGGCAACCAGTTTATGTACTAATTCGGGATGCCTGATAGCCAATTGCAGGGTAGTGCTGCCGCCGTTGCTAAAACCCATAACATCGGCACCTTTAATGTTTAGTTGCTTTAGCAGTTCGGCCACATCATCGGCATCCTGCTCAAAAGTTTCGGGGATATCCCTTGCCGATGTACGGCCGTGATTTTGCAGATCAACAGCAATAACCATATGGGTTTTGGCAAGCTGTGGCATAATTTTACCAAATGAAGTATGCATGGTTGAACCGCCACCATGAATTAATACCAGCGGCTGGCCATTGCCATGAATTTCGTAATACATTTTTATGCCGTTTACCTGGGCATATTTACCGGCATCCTGCGCCTGTGTGGTGGTGGCTGTTGTCATAAGTATAATGATAAAAGTAGTGATCTTGATAAATAGCAGCAAGAAGTTTTTCATGATTCAAATTTAGCATGAAGAGCCAATGGTGCAAACAGCAATGCGCGACAAAGTAGCGGGTGCTTTACGACAGGATGTAAAAAGCACACCTGCAAGCCAAGGGTAACAATTCACTTACAATGCACAAGGGCCTAAAAATAAGCGTGTATTTATTACACTGTGAACTGCTAAATCGTTAATATTGTTTAACCAATTAGTTAGCCGGTACTTTTTTACCGTTACATAATACATTTTTATCGTCGGGCCTAATCAGCCTATTCTCGCAGCCCTTAAAGGGTACTACTGGCAGGCTTATTGGCAACAAAATGTACATCAACTAAATCTCTCAAATAATGTCATTAAAATTAAAACTCACCTGTATTTTATTGATAGGGCTCAGTTTTGGGCTGTATTCGTTTAAAAAACCTGTGCCGCGGCAGCACGTGCTGGTTTTTTCAAAAACATTGGGCTGGCACCATTCCTGCATTCCGTTTGGTATAGCCGCTATCCAGAAGCTGGGTAAAGAAAATAATTTCGATGTTGATACCACAACCAATTCTGAAACTTTTACCGACGAGAACCTTAAAAAATATGATGCCGTTATATTTCAATGTACTACGGGCAATGTACTTAACGCCATGCAGCAGGCAGCGTTTGAACGGTATATACAGGCGGGCGGCGGATATGCAGGTTTCCATTCGGCTGCCGATACCGAGTATGACTGGCCATGGTACGGCAAACTGGTGGGTGCGTATTTTTCAAGCCACCCCAATAATTCAAATATCCGTACGGCTACTGTAGATGTTACCGATCATACCAACCCAATAACGGCCGGTTTACCAGCCCGCTGGGAGCGTACCGACGAGTGGTACAACTACAAATCTATCTACAGCGGCATACATGTTTTGGCCAGCCTGGACGAAAACACTTATGATGGGGGTACCAACGGGGCCAATCACCCGATAACCTGGTTTCATGAGTTTGACGGCGGCCGCTCATTTTATACCGGTTGCGGCCATACCGACGAAAGCTATAGCGATCCTTTGTTTTTAGGGCAGATGCTTGGTGGTATTAAATACGCCATGGGCAACGGCAAACCGCTGGATTATAGTAAAGCTTACGCCAAAGTATCGCCCGATCAAACCCGCTTTATTAAAACAGTGTTGATAAGCAACGTGGCATCACCCATGGAATTGGCCTGTGCTAAAGATGGTCGCGTATTTTTTACCCAGCTGATGGGTAATTTTTCGGTTTATAATACCAAAACCAACCAGTTTAAAGTGATCCATAAATTTCCCATCACTTACCAGGGTGGCACCGGGGTTATTGGCCTGACGCGCGACCCTGATTTTGAAACCAACCAGTTTGTTTATATTTATTACATGCCCGAGGGGCAAATCATCGAGCCTTTAAACTTCCAGCTTTCGCGCTTTAAATTAAGCCCGGCAAATGTACTCGACTTGAAATCAGAAAAAATCCTGTTAAAAGTACCTGTACAAATAATAAGTGGCGCACACCATGGCGGTTCATTGGCATGGGATAAAAACAGAAACCTATACCTGTCCACGGGTGACAGCTCGAGCCCGTTCCCGGCCGATGGTTACGCACCGCTGGATGAACGCCCCGGAAAAGAACATTTTAGCCTTGATGCCCAGCGTAGCGCAGGCAATACCAATGACTTTAAAGGTAAAATATTGCGGATTCATCCCGAGGCTGATGGTACCTATACCATTCCCGAAGGAAACCTTTTCCCCAAAGGTATGGCCAAAACCAAACCCGAAATTTATGTAATGGGTTGCCGTAACCCATACCGTATCGCGGTTAACCCCAACACCTCGGTTTTATACTGGGGCGAGATTGGGCCCGATGCCGGTAACGATTCGCCACGTGGCCCGCGCGGTTATGATGAATTTAACCAGGCCCGCAAGGCCGGCAACTTTGGCTGGCCGTATTTTGTGGGCAACAACTTTGCCTACTCACACTGGGATTTTGTTACGGGCACTCCCGGGCCAATGTTTGATCCTAAACGGCCGGTAAATAACTCGCCGAACAATACAGGTTTAAACGTGCTGCCACCCGCCACACCCGCCATGATCTGGTACCCTTATGCGGCCTCGGATGAGTTTCCCGAACTGGGATTAGGCGGACGCTGCGCTATCGGAGGCGATTTTTATAAGTACAATGCCAATGTTAAAAACCCCAATAAGTTCCCTGATTATTACGATGGCAAATTGTTTGTGGCCGACTGGATGCGCAACTGGGTAATAAGCCTGAAGTTTGATGAAAACGAAAATTATGTGCGCAACGAAGCTTTTATGCCTGCCAATGGCGATTTCAGGCGACCTATTGATATGCAGTTTGGCCCCGATGGCGCTTTATATATGCTGGAATACGGATCTGTCTACGGGGCGCAAAATGAAGATGCCCGCCTGGTGAAAATTGAATACAACACCGGCAACCGTGCGCCCATTGCCAAAGCCGGTATTACTGATACTGCTATGCAAGCCTACTACCAACATACCAAATATCTTACTGCCGAGTTGAAGGAAATGCCCGTAAAAAAAGAGATATCGGGCCAGGCACCGCTAACCGTTGGTTTTAACAGCCAGAACAGTAAGGATTTGGATGATGACGATAAAATAACCTACCAATGGTTGTTTGATGGTAAAACGGTGGGCGCAGCAACAGCCTCGGCAAGCTATACCTATACTAAGCCGGGTATTTATAAGGCCATATTAAAAGTTACCGATAAAGGGGGTGCTATAGGCCGCGATACCATTATAGTGAGGGTTGGTAATACAAGGCCGGTGGTTACCATTGCCGGCGCGGGCAACAAATCATTTATCCAAAAGGGGCAGCCCTTTAAATACCATGTGGTGGTGAAGGATAAAGAAGACAGCAAGATAGACCCTAAACGGGTGAAATTATTTTACATCTACAATCCGCAGCCATCGGCAGATGGTAAAACGGTGCAAAGTTTGGCTGCTTTGTCGGCTAATGAAATAAGCTATCCAGGCAAGGCGTTGATGGCCAACAGCGATTGTAAATCGTGCCACCTGGCTAACAAAACAGCGGTAGGGCCAAGCTTTATAGCGATAGCCAACAGGTATAAAACACAAAAGGGGTCGGTTGATAAGCTATCCAAAAAGATCATAGCCGGTGGCGCGGGCAGCTGGGGAACCGAGCATGTCATGAGTGCTCACCCGCAGCTTTCGGCAGCTGATACCAAAGAGATAGTGAAATACATTTTCTCGCTTACCGACAAAAAGAGCAAGGCCACCGCCTTACCGCTTACCGGCAGCCTAAACCTGAAATTTAGCGATGCCGAACCGCGCGGCCAATACACCTTATTCGCATCCTATACCGATAAAGGCGGTAAGGTGGTTGGGCCGCTTACCGGTACCGATGTGATAACTTTACGAAATGCGGATGTAAAGGCTGTTTATGCTGATGAATTAAAAGGTTTCAATCGTTTTAAAGACGATCTGTCGCTGGGCAACCATAAATCGTTTGTGTTGTTCAGGGATGTAGATTTAACAGATATTAAAAAAATGAGCTTCCAGTACGCATCAAAGGGTGTTGATGGCGAGATTGAAGTACGGATGGATTCACAGGCAGGTCCCGTTATTTGCTCGGCAAATTATGGTGATACCGGCAGTTGGGATAAGCTGGCCTGGTTGAGTGGCGATGTACAAAAAACAGTTACCGGCAAACACGATGTATTTGTTTTTGCCATTAAACGTACCAAACCAAATGATGGCATCCTTAAATTAAGCGATATTCGCTTCGGTCAATAATTTAAAACACATAGAATACACCATATGAAAACATCACAAGTAATAATAAATGCCTGCCTGGGCTTAAGCTTATTGGCTTCTAATACGTTTGCACAAAGCGGCAAGCCGGTTTTTGTTGGAAAAGTAGGCGTGCAAGCCTATACCTTCCGGAGCAGTATGCCTAAAGCTACAATATCCGTACTGGATACCATTAAAGCAATGGGTATAACCGAATTGGAAGGACAGGAACCCAAGGGCATGACGCCCGAAGCTTTCCGTAAGCTTTGTAACGAAAGGGGAATCAGCATCCCATCGATAGGAGCAGGGTATGATGATATAGTGAAAAGCCCGGCCCAGGTGGTGAAACAGGCTAAAGCGTTAGGCGCCAAATATGTGATGGTAGCCTGGATTCCGCATGGTAAGGAGTTTACCCTGGAAGATGCCAAAAAAGCCGTTAATGATTTTAATACCGTTGGCAAATACCTTGCAGAAGCTGGGATTACGTTTTGCTACCACAATCATGGTTACGAGTTTGGCCCCTACGAAGACGGAACCCTGTTCGACTATATCGCTAAAAATACCGACCCTAAGTATGTATCATTCGAGATCGACCTACTATGGTCGTTCCACGGCGGGCAGGACCCGGCTAAGCTGATCGAAAAATATCCAACCCGCATTAAACTGATGCACCTAAAGGATATCCGTAAAGGCGTAGCCAATGACCTTACCGGGGGCACCGATACCAAAAACGACGTAGCCCTGGGCACCGGACAGATTGATATCCCAGCCGTACTTAAAGCAGCAAGGAAAGCGGGTGTAAGGCATTATTTTATTGAGGATGAAAGCCCATCGTATGCCACGCAAATTCCTGTTACTATTGAATATATTAAAGGTTTAAAATACTAACAATGGCCGGGGTATTAAATAGGCGGCAGGCGCTCAAAACAATGGGCTTAGCAGCCGGTGCTGCGGCCCTAAGCTGCCCGGTTTCGGCGGCTATAAAAGTGGATAAGAAGCCCGGTAACGGTTTTATATATTCGCTGAATATGAGTACCATTCGCGGCCATAACCTGGGCTTTGTAAAAGAGCTGGAGGTTGCGGCGAAGGCGGGCTTCACATCTGTCGAGATCTGGCTGGATACGCTGCATACTTACCTGCAGGGCGGCGGTACTATTACCGAGGCCAAAAAAATCATCGACGGGCTTGGCCTTAAAGTGGAGGATGCCATAGGCTTTGCGCCCTGGATAGCCGATGATGACACCATCCGTGCCAAAGCCCTGACCGACCTGCAAGCCGATATGGACCTGCTGGCCAAATTAGCCTGCCCCAGAATAGCAGCGCCGCCGGCAGGAGGAACCAAAGAGCCTATAAGACTTGACACCATTACCGAACGTTATGCTACGATTCTGAAAATGGGCAAACAAAACGGGGTTATCCCCCAGCTGGAAATGTGGGGCGCATCGGTAAACCTGAAGCATGTAAGCGATGTATTGTATGTGGTTTCATCTTTAGGTGACGCCGATGCCCGTATGCTGTTGGATGTATTCCACTTTTTTAAAGGCGGATCGCCTGTTGGTGGCCTGAATTTTGTGGACAAGCAGGCGCTGGATATTATACACGTAAACGACTACCCGGCCGAAATTACACCTGCCCAAATATCCGAGCCCGACAGGATTTATGTAGGTGATGGCATAGCGCCCGTAAAACAAATATTACAACTGGCCAAACATCCTGATAAACCTTTAGTGATATCCTTTGAAGTATTTAACAAAAGCTACTATGCGCAGGATGCGTTGAAGGTGGCTAAAACGGCGTTGGAGAAGATGAAAGCGGTTACGGCAGGGATGTGATATTGGGTGATAAATAAAAGATTGTCATCTGAGTTGTAACATTTCGCGAAATTCTGAAGGAGGGATGATATCATTAAATGGGCTGTCATGCTGAGCCTGTCGAAGCATAGCGGGCAAAGGCCTCGCCGCGCGACCCTTCGACAGGCTCAGGGTGACCGTCCAGCGCACCTCGAAAGTACAACGTGTCAGGGGTGGGAACGAAGCATCTATCCGCGAACTTTTCTATCGGTCAAGCACAGCTCATAGATCCTTCGTGCCTCAGGATGACAGGGAGGGGGGCTCACACCCCGTACCTCTCCCTTAAAAGATTACGATGGTGCACATTATGCCCAACCACCATCCATCCCACACTCCTTGCTGTATAAACCGGCGCGCTGTCTAATTTAAAATCAAGCATGGCATCGGCCATGTGTTTGTAAAGGCTGATGGTAGCCTTCCTGATGGTTATGAATTCTTCGGCTATGTCGTTTAGCGTACGGTTATGAGCATTAAAATCCTTGTTATAATCTGAGCCCTGCGGTAACTCCAGTATGGCGTTTACCTGTCTTGTACAGCAAAATGCCTTATAGGCGTAATACCTTTCATCATCGTTCAAATGGATAAAAACCTGTTTCACTGTCCATTTGCCCTCGGCATAACTGTAATTTTCCGCAGATGCCGGGATGGACCTAATCAAATCCATTGTTTGCTGTTTGTTAACCTCCAGTGCTTCTAAGAGGTTATCACCTTTGGCTAAATTGAAAAAATAAGGGTACCAGGATGGTGCATCTCCCGTGTAAGGGCGGCCAATTTTTATCATCTTCTATCAATAGCTTTTTTCTTTACTATAAAGATACTGCATGTAATTGATTTCAATGACTTGTGTGACCGACCAATTTAGGGCGATATGCGACAAGCTCCTAATCTCCCGCATATTCCCAGGCGCTTTGGTAACCGCCCAGTTTTTCGGCATATTCTACAAAATCAGCATAAAATTTTAAACGGGTTAGGGTAGCGCTATCGCCTATAACTACCAGTTTTTTACGGGCGCGGGTCATGGCTACGTTCATGCGGCGGATATCCGAAAGGAAGCCTATCTCGCCATTAGCATTGCTGCGCACCAGGCTGATGTAAACCACATCCCGTTCCTGCCCCTGGAAGCTGTCTATGGTATTAACGGAGATACTATCGATATAAGGCAACAGCTCCGGGTTGGCTTGTAATTGCTCGTTCAGTGCCCTGATCTGCTCTTTATAAGGCGATATAATGGCTACCGACGGGAATTTTTCGGTCGGACCAATCCCGGTTACCAGCCGGTTCAGATGCTTAAATAGCAGTGCGGCTTCATCCGGGTTATAGGTACTGGTACCTGCCACTTGTTCTTCAAACCCGGCCCCGGCGGTATCGATAAAAGTAACTGGCGTATCGCCATTAAACAATAACCTTGTTGCTACGGAAGCATGGGCCTTTAACTGATTGCCGTAGAATTCACGGGATGAGAAGTCCATGATGGCATCGTTCATCCGGTATTGCTCATCCAACAAAACAACAGCTTCGGGATGCAGGGCAACGCATTTTTCGAGGAGGGTGGTGCTTAAACCTGCACGGGCGGCATCGTTTGATTTAATGGTAGGAGGGAGCTGCAAATGATCGCCGGCCAAAATTACTTTCTGCGCTTTCAGGATAGGGATCCAGCAGGCGGGTTCAAGTGCCTGGCCTGCTTCGTCAATAACCACGGTTTCAAATTTTACCTCGCGGATGGTATAGTGGTTGGAGCCGACAAGGGTGGCGGTTATTACCTGAGCTTTGCTAACCAGGTCGTCAATAATGTGCTGCTCGGTATTCGCCACATCTTTCATGATCTTGTGGGCCTCGTTAAACAAGGCCTTGCGCTGGTCGCGTTCGGATTTGCCGAAGCTACGCTTGTACTTGTGCGCCATATCCTTATAGGCACTGGCCTGCTTTTTAAGGGTGCGGATGAGTTTATTATCCGCATGGTCGGCCATTTTGCTATCAAGCGTTAGTGAAACCAGTTTTTCGGATACCCGGTTGGGGTTGCCTATTCTTAAAACGTTTAAACCTTCATCGGCCAGTTTTTCGCTCAGGAGGTCAACAGCGGTGTTGCTTGGAGCCACTACTAAAATTTGTTTGCCGGTTTGTTTAGCTAACAAACAAATGGCCTGAACCAGTGTGGTGGTCTTGCCTGTGCCCGGCGGGCCATGAATTATGGCCAGATCTTGAGCAGTTACTATTTTGTTTACCGCCGCCAGTTGGGATGTATTTAAACGGGAAATATTTAAAGGTTGGGCAACGTCGGTAAATACTGGTGAGGTTTTACCGCTCAGGATATTTACCAAACGGCCTTCTTTTTTCTCGCCTAAGGCTGATGCTTGTTTTATGGCCTTGAACATTTCATCGTAGCTGTTATTATCAAACAGGAGGTCGATGCCCAGCTTGCCGTCGCGGGCCCAATCAAGCAGTTCATCGGTATATAGCGTAATTTTGAGCCTGTTGCCACCCTGGTAGGTTACGGTGCCCTCTACGCGGTCCTTTTGAGGGTCGTGGTTGCTGAATAGCGCGGCCGGCACTCCAAAGCGTAACTGGTGCGAAATATCCTGGTGGGTGGTACGTTCAACCTCTACATTAATGTAATCGCCCCGGCCGGGCTCGGTATTCCTGATGGCGATAGGGTACCAGGTAAGGCCCTGAGCACGACGATCGGCGGCAGATGTGTTTTCGGTAAGTTTGAGGTAGGCGCTGCGGTCTTCTTCTTTTTCTTTGTTCAGCAGATCGAGCAGCTTCTTAAAATAATCCATCGGCGCAAAGGTAGTAATAAAGCTAAAAGCTTAAGGCGGAAGGCCGAAAGCTATCGGGGCAAACACGTCTAACATGGTTAACATAACTTAACACATTTCAGATATATTTTTTATAAATATTTATTAATCAATGGTTTGTGTTTAAACATGGTTAACACTAAACCTGATCGTGTAATTTAGAAGCATCCAAATATTTGTGCCCGTTGTTGCCTAACACAGGAGCCCAAGGGGCCTGTATCTTTTACCCGGGATCAGGCAATAAAAACAAGGTTTCGTTTGACGTTTATATCTTCCCTACGCCATAAGCTTATTTCGTTAGCTATTTAGATGCGTTTGTACTGAAAAGAAATACGCAGTACTCCTTCCCCGATGGGCGATCCTTACAAAGCCGATAAAGCCACGCGCACAATATCTTCCAGCACACTGCTGCCTGCTCCACTCCGGGCCGATACCCTTAAACCGCTTATTGTACTAAAAATAAACCTTGCCAGTGCCCTGGCTGGCAGTGCGGTTTTAAACTGTCCCAGGTGCTGGCCTTTCTCTATAACGCTTGTTAGCGCATCTTCCACACTTTGGTTGTTTTCGGAAACCAGTTCTGCAATCTCTTTATCGTGGCTGGATAATTCGATGGCTGTATTTACCATAAAACAGCCTTTGGCCAATTTGTCTTCTTCGCTTTCGCGGATAACACCGTACAGTACCTGTTTAATAGCTTCTGCGGGGTTATCGGCATTGCCGAGTAATGTAAGCACAGCGCTGGTATTTTTGCCCTGGTACTGCCGCAAAGCCTTTGAAAATAATGTTTTTTTATCGGTATAGGTATTGTAAATGCTTGAGCGGCTAATGCCCAATCCGTCTACCAAGTCCTGGGCAGATGTTGCATGATACCCTTTGTCCCAGAACAAATCAACAGCTTTACCAAGCAGTTCATCCTCGTCAAAATCTTTATTCCTGGCCATAATTCAAATTGTAATAATACAAAAACCTATCTGGAACATTCATTCCAAATAGGTATAAAATTTTTTATTAATACATAATGGCATTAACAGTTAAGCCACCATCAACAACAAGTTCGGTGCCGGTTATAAATGAGGCATCATCAGAAGCAAGGAACCTTACCGCGTTTGCAATTTCTTCTGATTGACCGAAACGGTTAAGCAAAATCCTTTGACTTAAAACAGATCCAAAGCCGCTAACCTGCTCTTCGGTTAAGCCAAGTTTTCCATAAAGCGGGGTTTCAACCGGGCCGGGAGATACGGAGTTAACACGGATTTTACGGGAAGCTAATTCGCGGGCGAATACTTTAGTGAATGATAACAGGGCTGCTTTGCTTGCTGCGTATACACTGCTATCGGGGGCGCCCAATGATGCGTTAACTGATGCGTTGAATATGATAGAACCACCATCATTTAAAATAGGCAGAAATTTTTGAACGGTGAAATACACGCCTTTTACATTCAGGTTCATCATGGTATCATAATGTTCTTCGGTTGCAACCTCCATCGGGCTGAACAAGGCTACACCTGCATTAAGGAACAGAATATCAACCTTGCCAAATTGCGCTTTTACCTGGGCAACCAGGCTATCTATCTGGTCTAACTTAGCCTGATCGGATACTATACCTGTTACGCCCAGTTCTTCGGCTGCTTTGCTTACTGCCGTAGCGTTACGCCCGGTAATAACAACCTGTGCGCCTTTGGCGGCTAATTCTTTTGCGGTGGCATATCCTATACCGCTGTTACCACCTGTAACTACGGCTACTTTGTTTGTTAAATTGCTCATTGTTTTATTTTTTAATAATTGTTTTTTGTTTGATGACTCAAAGATAATACAATTGGAATGATCGTTCCAAAATAAAAATAGTGGTTTTGTTGATGATTACATTCGGATTACAAAATAGGGGGGTGGCTGATGTTGTTTGGTGATATTGGCGCATATCAAGGATAGTTGATTGTTGGATTTACCACTTTTGTTTATCGTTTGCCAAACCTGCCAGTTACCCCCGATATTTCTCTTTAAAACAATAAACAAAGCAGGTATCTAAACGAATGTAAGTTTCTCATAAATAAAGCATTGTGGCCTGTAGTTGAAGTTGAGTGTGTTACTTGTCCTGGTGTTCAGGTGTTTATGACTAACGATTGTTTTGTTTGGTAGGTAACGATTTGTAAGCCTGGTAAATGCATTATTTACATTAGGTGATAAAATAGTAGTTTTTGCGGTGGCATTAGTTAATTATACACCCGTTTTTAAAGCCCTCCTGCCGGCCACCTAATAAATCGGGCCTGGTCTTTTCCTTAATCAAATAGGCTTATAACCACGAGCGGTTAAAGTCATGGATTGGTTTGGCTTTAATGGAGATATTAAGCAGCTATTTAAGTTAAAGTGGAGTAGCGGCCTATTGCCGGAGCAGGTCGAGGATTTGATAACTGCAATTAAAAAATTTTGAAGTGATATATTATATAGAATGTATAATGTTTTGAATATAAAATACTTAATAAACTACTACTTTGTTTTAAAGCTCACTATGTTTTAGTGGTTTTCACCTCGTTTAATTGAAATTGCGCCGTGACAGGCAAGGTTGTGGCCGTTTAACTTTTTGATAAATGGATGCGTATTAGGCCGCATCGCATTTGCCAATGTGCGGATGCCGAGCCGGATGGGTGGACAGGTTGATTATTGCCTGAGGTTAGGATTTGCCCACGTTCCCTTGTTTTATTTTGATACGACCAGGATCCATTCGGGCACGCCCGGGAAACTATAATTGATATGCTGGCCGAATTAATGTTTTTATAATGAAAGATAATTGCAGAAAATATTACATTTATCGGCGTAACATTATGGATGATTTTAAACAACAGATTTTTTTGATGTTGATTTAAAAACACATTTTATTATCATATTTGTTACAACCACTGGTTAACCCAATCATCTTTTAAATACTTATACCAATGCAGGACTTAGACCCATCCATCCTTAAAAAAGTAAACACCTGGCTCGAAGGAAATTACGATGCCGATGTTAAACAGGAAATTCAAACGTTATTAGACAATAAAGCATATACCGAGTTAACCGATTCGTTTTACCGCGACCTGGAATTTGGTACAGGTGGCTTGCGTGGTACCATGGGTCCCGGCTCAAACCGCATTAATAAGTACACCATTGGCGCTGCAACCCAGGGCCTGGCCAATTATTTGAAAAAAACCTACCCGGGCGAAAAAGTTAAAGTTGCCATAGCACACGATAGCCGCAATAACGCCGACTTGTTTTCAAATATTACGGCTGAAGTGTTTTCGGCCAATGATATCCATGTGTATTTTTTTAAGGCCTTGCGCCCAACGCCCGAACTTTCATTTGCCGTGCGCCATTTTGGTTGCAAAAGCGGGGTAATGCTTACTGCATCGCATAATCCTAAAGAGTACAACGGCTACAAAGCATATGGTGCCGATGGCGGCCAGTTTGTATCGCCGCATGATAAAGCGGTGATGGACGAAGTGGCAAAAATTGCCAGCGTTGATGATATTAAATTCAACCGTGTTGATGCCAACATTGAGGAGATAGGCGAGGAAGTTGATGAACTTTATTTAGAAGGGATCACCAAATTATCTATCTCGTCCGAGGCCATCCATCGCCAAAAAGATTTAAAAATTGTTTATTCGCCAATTCATGGTACAGGTATTACCCTGGTGCCGCAAGCTTTAAAACGTTTTGGTTTTGAGAATGTGATACTTGTGGATGAACAAACCACACCCGATGGAAATTTCCCTACGGTAGTGTATCCAAACCCCGAAGAAAAAGAAGCTTTAACCCTGGCACTAAAAAAAGCGCAGGAAACTGATGCCGATTTAGTTTTGGCTACCGACCCTGATGCCGACCGTGTAGGGATAGCTGTAAAGAACACCGATAACGAATTTATATTGCTCAACGGCAACCAAACCGGCTGCATGCTTATCAACTACCTGCTTAGCGCATGGGAAGATAAAGGTAAACTTACCGGCAAGGAGTACATTGTTAAAACTATTGTAACATCAAACCTGATTGATGCCATAGCTAAAGCCAAAAATGTAACCTGCTACAACACATTAACCGGCTTTAAATATATAGGCGAACTGATGACTCACTTTGAAGGCAAACAAACCTTCATTGGCGGTGGCGAGGAAAGTTACGGTTATTTGATAGGCGAGCTGGTGCGCGATAAGGATGCTGTGGTATCAAGCGCCTTTATTGCCGAAATGACGGCTTATTACAAAGATAAAGGCAGTAGTTTGTTTGAAGCATTAATTGATACTTACGTTCAATATGGTTTCTACAAAGAGAAGCTGATATCGATAACCAAGAAAGGTAAAACCGGTGCTGAAGAAATTAAAGCCATGATGGAAACCTTCAGGAAAAACCCGCCTGCTACTTTAGGTGGATCAAAGGTTGTTACCTTAAAGGATTACGAATTCCAGGTAGAAACCGACCTGATTACCAACACTACCAAAGTAATTGAGTTGCCTACCTCAGATGTGTTGCAGTTTATTACCGAAGATGGCAGCATAATATCTGCCCGTCCATCAGGTACCGAGCCGAAGATTAAATTTTATTGCAGCGTTAATGGCAAGTTAGCCAGCAAAGAAGCTTATGCCGATACCGACAAACAATTGGATGCTAAAATTGATGCCATTATGCAGGATTTGGGCGTGTAACCCTTCTTTTAAAAGTATATATCCTGAAAATCCCGGCCCTTGCGCCGGGATTTTTGCGTTATCATGCGTCTGAAAAATCTCCATCTGTTCGCCTGTGTACGGCCACCGTCCGCTTTCGTACGGTTTTTAATTTTTGATTTTTATATAAATAATTGATTATTAGTATATTGTGTAATTGGTACGCGTTTTAGTATTTAAGTTGTATAAACGTTAAACATTTGCCTTATGTTGAAAAATTATATAAAAATAGCCTGGCGAAACCTAATCAAACATAAGGTTTTCTCTATTATCAACGTAAGCGGCCTGGCCATTGGGGTGGCAGCGTTTTGGCTTATCAGTTTATACGTTGCCGATGAGTGGAGTTACGACCGATATAATGAAAAATCGGACAGGATTTTCCAGGTAGCCCAGCATGGCAAATGGAACGGCGGCAGTTTTAACCTGGCGGTGACATCGCCACCCTATTCACCGGCACTAAAGGCAGACTACCCCGAAGTTGAAGAGGCTGTACGCGTGGATTTGGAGGGCGGCGGCAAAATTGTTTACAACGAAAAGCAGGTTGAGGCCGGTGATATTTCATTTACCGATAAAAACATCTTTAATGTATTTAGCTATCGCTTTTTAGCCGGCGATCCCAACACGGCACTTGTAAAGCCACAATCCATCGTTTTGACTAAAACATTGGCCGAAAAGATCTTTGGCAGTGATATCTCATCCGCTATCGATAAGGTGATCACTTTTGAAGGTGACGTTCAAAATACCGTTACCGCGGTAATTGATGATGTGCCGCAAAATTCTACATTTAAGTTTAGCGCGCTGCGTTCATTCAATGCCGATTATAATGGCAACTGGGGCAACGCAGGTATTTACACCTTCGTGCTGCTAAAAGATCATGACGACTATCAAAAAATTGAAGCACGCTCCGGCGACTTTTATAACAAATACCTGAAGCAAAACCTGGCAGGGGTAACCTATAAACTGGAACTATTGCCGCTTACAGCAATTCACCTGCACTCCAACCTTGACTACCAGATGGGCAATAATGGCAACGTAGCCTATCTGTATGTTTTTGGCATCGTTGGCTTGCTCATTTTGGCCATTGCGGTTATCAATTACGTTAACCTTACCACGGCGCGTTCATCTGTCAGGATCAAAGAGATTGGCACCCGGAAAGTAATCGGCTCGGGCCGGATGCAATTGCTGTACATGTTTTTTACCGAATCAATCCTGCTGGCGGTGCTGGCTACCATTGCAGGTATGGTACTGATACAGGCTACCTTACCCTACGTAAATATCCTATCCGGTAAATCGTTACAGCTTTGGTATTTCGGGGTAACCAAATCGTTGGTGGTATTTGCATTATTCGCTGTAGTTACCGGCGTGGTAAGCGGTGTATACCCGGCTTTGTTCCTTTCGGGTTTTAAAACCATTAGCGCCATGAAGGGGCAGTTGGGTAACCAATCTTCAACTATTCTTTTCCGCAAGGGGCTGGTGGTATTCCAGTTTGTGATTACCATATTGATGATCGTTGGGTCCTGTGTAATTTACCAGCAACTCAACTTCGTGCTCACTAAAGACCTTGGCTTCAACAAATCGCAAATGCTTACGTTCCACATCGGCAACCGCGACGTGAGGGCTAAAACCGACGAAATTAAAACGCAGTTACTGCAAAGCCCTTTGATCCAAAGCGTGGCGGTTGCCGGCAATCCCATCGGCAATAACGATATAGGATCTACCTACTTTAGCATAGGGGCCGACGGTAAAAAAGGTCCGGATAGCAAACTGGTAGAATCGCTGATCATCGATGAGGACTTTTTGCCTGCCATGCAGATAAAAATGGCTGCCGGCCGTAATTTCATGAAAGGCCCTGCCGATACTGCCAACCATTCCATACTGGTTAACGAAACGCTGGTGAAAGAAATGGGCTGGAAAAACCCGGTCGGCGCACGCGTTCGCAGCGGAGTAAATCACGGGGTGGTTACCTACGCTACCGTAATAGGTGTAATAAAAGATTTTAATACCTACTCGCTGCAGCACAAAATCTTGCCCATGGTGTTAAGCCTTCCATCCGAAACAAAAGATAAAGATAATTTATACGTGCGGCTGGGCCAGGGTAATGTACAGGCCGCTATCAGCTACCTGCAAAAAGTATATGCCCGCTTTGATCCCGAAAATAAAGCAGACTATAATTTTCTTGACCAAAACTTTGCAGCACAATACCAAACCGAGCAAAAGCAAGGCAAACTACTGTTTGTGTTCACCATACTGGCCATCGGCATAGCCTGTTTAGGTCTGTTCGGCCTGATCACTTTTACTGCCGAGCAAAGGGTTAAGGAAATAGGTATCCGCAAAGTATTAGGTGCCAGTGTAACCAGTATCGTAAACCTGTTGTCGAAAGATTTAATGAAGCTTGTATTATTAGCGGCACTGGTAGCATCACCATTAGCCTGGTACAGTATGAGTAAATGGCTGCAAAGCTTTGCATATCGTGTCGAGATCCATTGGTGGGTGTTCCTGCTGGCAGGCGTTATAGCCGCTGTAATCGCTTTTTTAACCGTAAGTGTACGATCAATAAGGGCAGCCACAGTTAATCCTGCCAAAAGTCTTAAAAGTGAGTAGTTCATTGGTTCACTGGTTCATTAGTTCATTGGTGCCTGGCGGATTAATTTGCCGGCGTTTGCCCCGGTTGCTAATAAACATTGAACCAATGAACCACAGACCGGTGAATTAATAAACATTGCACTAATGAACCAATGAACTAATGAACCAAATTCATGATAAAAAATTACATTAAAACCGCTTACCGCAGCCTTTGGAAAAACAAAGGCTTTACGGCTATAAATGTGCTGGGGCTTTCTGTTGGCCTGGCTGCCTGTTTGTTGATTGTGTTGTATGTGGTAGATGAGCTTAGTTACGACAGGTATAATACCAACGCCAACCGGATTTACCGTATTACGGAAAATGTACGGCTTAACGGCAGGGAAGGCTCATACGGATCAACCGAAGCGCCATTGGCGAATGCCATTAAAGATTTACCTGGTATCGAGAAGATAGCGCGATTAGTCCCTAATACGGCGCTGTTTATGTCGGCGCAAAAATTTTCGGTACGTAAGGGGAACGAAAACCTGCAGGAGAAAAAGATAGTTTTTGCCGAGTCGAACCTGTTTGATATGTTTACGCTGCCCATCATTGATGGCAGCGCCGCCAATGTTTTAACCGAGCCGCATACCGCGGTGATTACCGAAAGTACCGCCAAAAAATATTTCAATAAAACTAACGTGGTAGGGAAAACCCTCACCATTAACGATACAAGTACCTACAAGATCACGGCGGTTATTAAAGATATACCTGTACAATCGCATTTTCATTACGATTTCTTTTTGTCGTTTTCATCCATGCCCGAAAGCAAGGTTAATTCCTGGGGATATGGCGGCATGCGCAATTACCTATTGTTAAAGCCTGGCACCAATATTAAAAACCTGGAAGCCCAGATCAGGAGTATCGAACTGAAGAATTCAAATGCGCCACCATCAACCTGGACGTCAAACGGCAATTACCTGGACATCGAACTGAAGCCCTTGCTTGATATCCACCTGCGCTCTGTGAGCCAGTACGAACTGGAAAAAAACGGCGACATTCAGTACGTATATATATTTTCGGTTGTAGCCCTGTTTATACTGCTTATAGCTTGTGTTAATTTCATGAACCTTTCAACTGCCCGTTCATCAAACCGTGCCAAAGAGGTTGGGGTACGCAAGGTATTAGGCTCGGCGCGCAAATACCTTATCGCCCAGTTTTTAACCGAGTCTGTTATGGTTACGCTGGTATCAACTATAGCAGCTGTTATTTTAGCCATTGTGCTGATGCCTGTTTTTAACCAGATGGCGGGCAAGCAACTGGCAGTAACGTCACAAACGTTAACCTGGCTTTTGCCGGCCTTGCTGATGATTGTTTTGGTAATTGGATCTTTGGCAGGCTCGTATCCGGCATTGTTCCTGTCCGCTTTCCGCCCAATTGAAGTATTGAAGGGTAAAATTGCCAACGGCTTTAAGGGAGGGTTGCTTCGTAGTTTTCTGGTAGTATTCCAGTTTTCAATTTCGATATTCCTGATCATAGGTACTATAGTTATCTATAACCAGCTTAATTACATCCACAATAAAAATCTTGGTTTTGACAGGAGCGAGGTGCTGGTGATTAAAAATACCGGTGTACTGGGCAAACAGGCAGCCATATTGAAACAACAACTGAAACAACTGCCCGGTGTGGTAAACGCAACCATGACGGCATTTTTGCCGGTTGGTGACGACAGGAATGTTACAGGTTTGTTTCCTGATCGCGTTATCGATATTAAAAAAGACATGCTATCAGAGTTTTGGCCTGTTGATGAAGATTACATTAGCACCATGGGCATTAAAATGATTGATGGCCGCAACTTTAACAAGCAAATGGCCACCGATACGGCCGCCATTATAGTTAACCAGGCATTTGTGAAGATGTATGGCCAAAAACAACCGCTTGATAAAACCATCTACCGCGATACTTATGGTGTACAACCCTATCATATTGTGGGCGTAATGAAAGATTTTAATTTCAATTCGCTGCATGATAAAATTAACCCGGTGGTGTTGTATTATAGTGAAGACAGGGGTGCTATCAGCCTGAGGGTTAAAACGGCAAACATCATGGGCCTCATGAACCAGATAGAAAGCAAATGGAAAGAGCTTTCGCCAAACCAGCGGTTCTCCTATTCTTTTATGGACGAAGATTTTGATGCCACTTACAGTTCAGAAAGGCGGATAGGCCAGATCTTTATCTCATTTAGTACCTTGGCCATCCTTATTGCCTGCCTTGGTTTGTTTGGCCTTGCGGCTTACGCCGCCGAGCAGCGCAATAAAGAAATTGGTATACGTAAAGTTTTGGGTGCCAGTGTAACCTCAATAGTTGGCATGTTGTCAAAAGATTTTATAAAGCTGGTATTTGTGGCGATAGTAATAGCCTCGCCATTGGCCTGGCTGACTATGAACAAATGGCTGCAGGACTTTGCCTACCGCGCCAACTTCCAATGGTGGATATTAGCGATAGCAGACGGGGTAGCCCTTTTAATAGCTTTTGTAACCATCAGCTTCCAATCCATCAAAGCCGCGTTAAGCAACCCGGTTAAAAGTTTAAGGAGTGAGTAACTTGTTCATTGGTTCACTGGTTCATTAGTTCATTGGTGCTTGGCGGATTAATCTGCCGGCGTTTGCCCCAGTTACTAATAAACATTGCACCAGTGAACCACCGAAGAAATAAACAAATAATTAATGAACTGTGCCACCAATGAACTAATGAACCAATTGAGATGATAAAAAACTATATTAAAACTGCGTTTCGTACGCTGAAGAAAAACTTAGGTTTTACGGCTATTAATGTGTTGGGGCTGGCCCTTGGGCTGGCTACTTGTTTGCTGATTGTTTTTTATGTGGTAGATGAGCTGAGTTACGACAAGTTTAATACAAAGGCCGATAGAATTTATCGCATCAACAACGATATCAAATTTGGCGGCAACGATCAGTCGTACGCCAGTTCGCCGGCACCATTGGCCGCCGCTTTAGTGGCCGATTTGCCGGAGGTGGAGAAAACCGTACGCCTGATAAACAGGGGAGGCAACAACGTAAAAAAAGGCAACCAGAATATTAAGGAAGATCACATGTTGTTTGCCGATGCCACACTTTTTGATGTTTTTACATTCCCGATGATTGCAGGCGACCCGCAAAAAGCTTTGGTTGAGCCACATTGTGTGGTTATTAATGAAACCGTTGCCAGGCGTTATTTTAACAATCCGCTACAAGCTGTAGGCAAAACCCTAACCTTTAATGATAGCACGCTTTATAAAGTAACGGGCGTTATAAAAGATATCCCTAAGCAGTCGCACTTTAATTTCGGTTTCTTTTTATCCATGAGTACCCTGGCCGAAAGCAAGCAAGATGCCTGGTTCAGCAATAATTTTAACACCTACGTTTTATTACGTGAAGGAACCGATCCGCAGAAATTTAAAGCCAAATTGCCGTTGCTGATGCGTAAACACGCCGGCCCTCAGTTACAAAGTATACTGCATATCACATTCGATCAGTTTGAAAAAGCAGGTAATAAATACCAGCTTAACTTAATAGCGATTAAAGATATTCACCTAAAATCGAACGCCGTATCGGAACTGGCGCCAAATGGCAATATCCAGTATGTATACATTTTTACAGCGGTGGCTATTTTTATATTGCTGATAGCTTGTGTAAATTTCATGAACCTATCTACCGCCCGCTCATCAAACCGGGCGCGCGAGGTGGGGGTACGTAAAGTGCTGGGCTCGCCGCGTAAATACCTTATTTTCCAGTTTTTGTCCGAGTCGGTGATGGTTACGTTTATAGCGGCCCTACTGGCTATTATTACTGCTTATTTGTTTTTGCCGGTGTTTAATAACATGGCCGATAAATCATTTAGCTTCAACGTCAGTTCGTTAAGCTGGCTATTACCCGGTATGCTGATAGCAGTGCTTGTTATTGGATGTTTGGCTGGTTTTTACCCGGCTTTTTTCCTGTCGGCGTTTCAGCCTATCGAAGTATTAAAAGGCAAGCTTGCCAATGGTTTTAAAGGTGGTTGGCTCAGGAGTTTCCTGGTGGTGTTCCAGTTTTCGATATCAATTTTCCTGATTATTGGCACCCTGGTTATTTATAACCAGCTACAGTTTATTCAGCATAAAGATCTTGGCTATAAGCGCGACCAGGTGATGATAGTGCATGGCACATGGGATTTGGGTAACCAGGCTACCGCATTCAAAAACGAGGTAAAGCAATTGCCCGGGGTATTGAACGCCACCATGACAGGCTTTTTGCCCACTATGGACTACCGCAACAGCAGCAGCATGTTCCCCGACCGTAACCTTGACCAAAAGAAGGCAGTATTGGCGCAAAGCTGGACAGTTGATGAAGATTATATAGGTACGCTTGGCTTAAAACTGATAAAAGGCCGCAATTTTAGTAAACAAATGGGTACCGATACCTCCGCTATGATCATTAATGAAACAGCGGCAAAGCTGATGAACGTAGCCGATCCAATTAACAAAATGTTGTACGTTCCGCAGGATAATATGGCCAAAATCTGGAAGGGCTACCGGATAGTTGGTGTTGTGAAGGATTTTAACTTCAATTCGTTGAAAGCAAATATAACCCCGGTAGCATTGGCGTTCGGGGACGACAAGGGGGCGCTAAGTTTAAAAGTTAACACTGCCAACATTACTACGCTAATGGGCCTTATCAAAAGTAAGTGGAAATCAATGGCGCCCAACCGGGAGTTTAACTACTCGTTTATGGATGATGATTTTGATGCCACTTACCGTGCCGAGCAACGTATGGGTACTTTAGCCATTGTGTTTACCACGCTGGCCATTATTATCGCTTGCCTTGGCCTGTTTGGCCTTGCCGCTTATGCTGCCGAACAACGCAGTAAAGAAATAGGCATACGCAAAGTATTGGGTGCCGAAGTAAGCACCATTGTGGCCATGCTGAGTAAGGATTTTATTAAACTGGTACTGATAGCCATTTTGGTAGCAACGCCCTTAGCCTGGCTGGCTATGCACCAATGGCTGCAAAGCTTTGCCTACCGTCAAAACATTCAGTGGTGGGTAATAGCGGTATCGGCTTTTCTTGCTGTTTTTATAGCTTTCGCTACTATCAGTTTTCAGTCAATCAAAGCTGCGTTGAGCAACCCGGTGAAGAGTCTGAGAAGCGAGTAGAGCCTCACCCAACCCTCTCCAAAGGAGAGTGCTTTGAATAACATAAATGGAGTTTTGCTATTTAGAGTTTAAGGGTTTAAATTTTAGAGTTTAGGATTTGGTATTTAGAGTTTAAGAATATGATTAAGAATTATTTAAAAATAGCCTGGCGGAACCTTTACAAGCAGAAGGCATTTTCGCTGATCCATATCCTGGGATTAACCATGGGCATTACTGTGTGCCTCATGATTTTCCTGTATATTATGAATGAGTTTAGTGTTGACAAATTTCATAAGCAAGGCAAAAATATTTACCGCGTAATGCGCGGTTTTGATCCGGCGCAGCCGAAGGTTCCATACCTGTCGGGGCCGTATGCGCCGGCTTTGCTGAACGACTTTCCGCAGGAAATCAAAATGGCGGTGCGCGTATCGCCGCAAAATAACCTGGTATCATTTGGCGAAAAGGCCTTTAACGAAAAGAAAGTTTACGCTGTAGATGCCGGCTTTTTTAAGCTGTTTACTTTCCCGCTTTTGAAAGGCGATGGTGCAACTGCGCTGGATAATCCCAATAGCGTGGTACTTACCGAGACTACTGCCAAAAAATACTTCGGCTCGGCCGATAATGCCATGGGTAAGGTAGTGCAGTTTGATAAGCAGCTGAACCTGAAAGTTACGGGCGTTGCCAAAGACGTGCCATCAAACTCGCACCTTGATTTTGATATGGTGATGCCGATAGCCAACTATACTAAAAACCAGGGTTTTAATGTTTGGATAAACAACGGCCTGTTTGTTTACGTGCTTTTGAACGAGCATACCAGCAAAACAGCGCTCGAGAGCCGGTTTAAGCAGTTCATGGATAAATACATGGGCAAGGATATGCAAAAATTCGGTGCCAAGTTTGATCTGGCTTTAACCCCGCTGAATGACATTTATTTTGAGCAATATTCGGCCTTTGATAATGTGAAGCATGGCGATAAAACGGTAGTATTCATCTTTATATCCATAGCGGCGCTTATTATGCTTATTGCCTGTATCAACTTCATGAACCTGGCCACCATAAGGGCGGTTGAGCGTTCAAAAGAGGTGGGAATGCGCAAGGTAATGGGAGCGTTGCGTAACCATTTAATCTGGCAGTTTATTGGCGAGTCGTTGATGCTGGCGCTCATATCGTGCGCGTTGTCAATTGGTTTACTGTTGCTGCTGATGCCATTCTACAACCAGTTGCTGGGCTATTCCTTAACCGTATCATGGAATAGTGCGCCTATCTGGGTGTTCCTTACTGGCGTTATTTTGATAGTAGGCGTTTTAGCCGGAAGTTATCCGGCCATATTTATGTCGGCGTTTTCGCCAATACAGGCTTTAAAGGGTAAATTGAAGCTGGGTAAAGGCGGCAGCATTTTTAGGCAGGGCCTGGTGGTATTACAATTCAGTATTTCGGTGATGCTTATCATCGGCACTATTGTTATTGTAAACCAGATGCATTACATCAAAAGTAAATCGTTGGGTTATGATAAAGAACAAACGCTGGTTATCAAGATAGATAACAATGATATTTATGATCACCGCAAAGCGTTTAAGGATGAATTGCAAAACTCAGGTGCTGTATCATCAGTCTCCCTGATGTCGGGCGAGCCGGGTGGATTTTACGATATGCACGCGTTTGATGCTGAAGGGCAACAGGCCGTTTTCAAATCGCGCACCGAATTTGCTGATTTTGAATACGTAAAAACTTTAGGTTTAAAGGTAATTGCCGGCCGCGATTTCTCGCCGGAGTTTGCTACAGATACTACTAACTCAGTGCTCATTAACCGCACCTGCGCCAAGGAGCTGGGCTTCTCGCCACAGCAGGCTATAGGCAAGTGGATAAAAAACAGGGGCAGGGATGATAAAAAGCGTAATGTGGTAGGCGTCGTGGAGGATTTTAATTTCCTTTCCCTTAAAGAAAACATGGATGCACTGGTGATTGCGCCAAATGACGACAGGAGGGTAATTGTTATCAAACTAAAACCAGGCAATATCCCCGCATCGGTAGCTGCGGTGAAAAATATTTATACCAAAGTAGCGCCGGTTTACCCTTTTGAATATACTTTTTTAGATCAGAAGTTTGATACCACGTATAAAACAGACATCAGGCAACAAACCATGCTCACTATCTTTTCGGGCCTGGCTATTTTTATTGCCTGCCTTGGTTTATTTGGCCTGGCTTCGTTTACAGCCACAAAACGCACCAAAGAAATTGGCGTACGCAAAGTATTAGGATCATCGGTGCAAAACATCCTTATCCTGATCTCGAAAGACCTGCTTAAACCGGTATTGCTGGCAACTATAATTGCTATGCCGATAGGCTATTACTGTATGAATAAATGGCTGCAGAGTTTCGCCTACAAAACGCCGCTGCACTGGTGGATTTTTGTGTTGGCTGCATTTTTAACTTTTGTGATAGCATTGGTTACCATCAGTTTCCAATCGTTAAAAGCAGCGCTGATGAACCCAATAAAGAGTTTAAGGAGCGAGTGAATTTTTAGTATCAAGTAGTAAGTATCAAGTATCAAGACAAAAAAAAGGTTTCGCTTTTGGGATTTGGCACTTTAGCGTTTAGGGTTTTACAATTAGAGTTTAGGATTTAGAAATTAGAATTTAAGAAAGATATGAATACCAAATTAGCGTGGCGTAATTTAAAAAAGAACAAGCTGTATGCGTTCATTAACATCCTGGGTTTAACCATAGGTATTGCCAGTTGCCTGCTTATTGGCATCTATATTAAGCATGAACTGAGTTACGATAACTTTCAGGCCAATGGCGATAGGATAGTGCGGGCTACGATGGAGTATGAACACTCTGGCGGAGCGCAGCATATTGCAGTTACCGGAACCAAAGCCGGACCTCAATTTAAACGGATGATGCCAAGGGTTGAAGCGTATGTGCGCACCCTCAAAAGTTCGGCAATAGTAAGTTATGCTGATAAGGTTTTTGAAGAGAATAGCCTTTTATATGCCGATGCTAATTTTTTTAAAGTGTTTTCATTTAAGCTGACAGATGGCGATATCACTTCCGTTTTGAACGCGCCTGACAAAATTGTCATCACCCAAAAAGCGGCCCAAAAGTATTTTGGCGGGCAGCAGGCTATAGGCAAGGTGTTAAAGGTTGGATCAAAAACATTCACAGTTTCGGCAATTGCCCAGGATGTGCCCTCAAACTCGCAGATCCAGTACGATTTTGTACTGCCCTTTAGTTTGTATATGGATAGGAACGGGCCTGAACAATGGTGGTCGGCTAATAACATGACCTACCTGTTGCTGAACAGTAAAGATGATATTATACCACTACAGAAAGAGATAAAAAGCTACATGGCCGATGTGAGCAAAAACGAACTAAAGATGACCGGCCATGAGTACCTCAGTTTCAATATCCAACCTTTAAAAGATGTTCATTTGCATGGCAATATGCCCGATGAATTTGAACCGGGTGGCAGCATAACTTATATATACATTATGCTGGCTGTGGCTGTGCTGATATTGCTGATAGCTTGTGTAAACTATGTAAACCTGGCTATAGCCCAATCGGCAGGCAGGGGAGGCGAAATTGGGGTGCGCAAAGTAATGGGTGCAGGTACAGGCGAGTTGTTTTGGCAGTTTATAACCGAATCTGTATTCACGGCTGTTATTGCCGCCGTGTTAGCCATAGCATTGGCCGCTTTTGTATTGCCTTTATTTAATAACATTTCCGGTAAACAGTTGCAGTTATCGGCATTTGGTAATCCGTTAATATTGGTTGGCCTGGGTGTTTTAAGCTTGTTTATCGGCTTTGCAGCAGGTGCATACCCGGCTATATTGTTATCTGGTGCAAACCTGGCGAAAATCCTGAAATCGGGTTTTTCGTTTACCTCCGGGCAAAATGTGCGTAAATCATTAATCGTGTTCCAGTTTGTGATCTCTATTTTCCTGATCATATCTACGGTTATCATCTTACAGCAATTGTCGTACATCCGCAACAAGGACGTAGGCTACAACAAAAGCAACGTGGTAGTATTGCCTATTGATTCTAAAATCCTTCCACAACTGGATGCCCTTGAAAAAGGCCTGAGCCTTGTGCCAGGCGTTCGGCAGGTAGCCGCAGCCAATAACGAGCCTATTAACGTAGGCTGGGGCGATGTTATTAAAACTAACGACGGTAAAAAGATCTCGGTAAATGCCATCCCAGTTGACGAAAACTTTATAAAAACCATCCAACTGAAACTAATTGCCGGCAGCGATTACACCCATGCCGATTTGATGACACTGGATACATCTAATAATTATAAAAACTACCGCTACTCCTTCATCCTGAATGAATCGGCCGTAAAAGCCCTTGGCTGGACACCTGAGCAGGCCATAGGTAAAACTATTGACAAAAACACGCCAGGTGTAATTAAAGGCGTGGTAAAGGATTTTAACTTTAAAACTTTCCATGACCCTATCACCCCGCTGGTATTGTTCCTGAACGATGATCAGTTGTATAACGTTTTTGTGCGGATAGATGGTAACAACACATCCCAAACCATTGCCGAACTGGGCAAGGTTTGGAAAAGCCGTATCAGCCACCGCCCCTTTGATTACCGCTTTTTGGATGATGATTACGACGCGCTTTACCGCACCGAACAACGTACTGCCGGTGTATTCACAACATTTTCGGTATTGGCTATTTTGCTGGCATGCTTAGGCCTATTTGCTATCACCGCCTTCGCAGTAGTGCAGCGCACCAAAGAAATAGGCATCCGTAAAGTGTTAGGTGCAAGTATTGCCAATATCATCCTGCTGATAGCAAAAGACTTTTTAGCACTGGTAGTTGTAGCAACAATAATTGCATCGCCAATAGCCTGGTACATATCCAGCAAATGGCTGCAGGATTTTGCTTATCGTATAGATATCCAATGGTGGGTGTTTGTAATAACAGGTATAGCAGCGTTATTGGTAGCGGCCGTTACGGTTAGCATCCAATCAACCAAAGCAGCCCTGGCCAACCCGGTGAAAAGCCTGAAGAGTGAGTAGGCAGTTTTCAGTTGGCTGTTAGCAGTTTTCAGTTAACAGTATTAGCAGTTATTAGCTGTTGCAGCCAAGATTGAAGCGATAAGTACCAATGAACTAATGAACCAGTGAACCAATGAACAACATCAAGATTGCCTTCAGGAGTTTAAGCAGGAATAAGGGCTTTACCTTTATTAACATAACAGGTTTAGCTGTTGGCCTGGCCGTTTGTATTATGATTATGCTTTACGTAACCCATGAAATGAGTTATGATAGGTTCCATAAAAATGGAGAGCGGATATTTGTTTTACATGCTTCTGTAAAAATTGGCGGCACAATGCTCAACGTGGGGCATATGGGTTACGAAACCGGCCCTATTGTAAAGCAAAACTATCCTGTGGTTGAGAACTATATGCGCACTATGGCCTATTTCAGGCCGGTGATAGTGTATACCCCTGCTTCTCCGCAAACCAAATTTTCGGAAAGTAAACTGTTGTTTGCCGACCAGGGTTTCTTTAAGTTCTTTTCATTTAAGTTGCTGTCCGGAGATTCATCATCTGCATTAAAGGATCCATTTTCTGTGGTGATATCGCGGGACATGGCTAAAAAGTATTTTGGCGATGCAAATCCCGTTGGCCAAACGTTGGTGCTTAAAACAGATAGCACTTACACTTATCACATTACCGGCGTTGCCGAAAACGCGCCTTCAAATTCATCTATCGAATATAATTTTATTGCCTCCAACTTAAGCCTGCTTTCTATGAAGGAGGCTTCGTTTTACACCGGGGTTAAGGAAGTAGGGCCAGGTTCGTTCGATCTGCATTTGCTGTTAAAAAACGTTGCCGACACGGCAAGTTTAAAGCGTAACATGCAGGCAAAAGCCAGGTTGGATAAAAACTATGACGACATCAGTTTTTCATATACCCCGATAGCCGACACGCATCTGCAAAACAACTTTGGCGATTCATCCAACATTAAATACCTTAAAGTATTTCCTTTGGTTGCCGTACTAATATTGTTATTGGCATTGGTTAATTACATGAGCCTCTCTACAGCCAGGGCAACATTAAGGGCTAAAGAGGTTGGCGTACGCAAGGTATCCGGCGCAAGCCGTAAAAGTATCGCCATACAGTTTTATGTAGAATCTGCATTGTTTACGGGAATCTCGTTCGTGTTAGGATATTGCCTGTGTTACCTGTGCAAGCCCTGGTTTTTAAACGTTTTGCAATTGAAGATCGACAATTCTTTTTTATATAGCCCGATAGTTATAGGGCTGATGTTTGCCTTGCTGGTAATCACCGTGCTAATTGCCGGTAGCTATCCCTCACTGGTGTTATCAGCCTTTAAACCGGTAATCACCCTAAAAGGTAAAATGAGTACGCAGGCAGGCGGCGCAACAGTGCGCAAGGTTTTTACTACCCTGCAATTTGCTATCTCGGTAGGGCTCATCATTTGCGGCATTATTATAGACAGGCAACTTTATTATTTCAGACATGCCGATACGGGTATTAGTCGCGATAACACCATTATGGTTCCGGCAGGTACAAACTTATCCAAATCGTACGCCGCATTTAAAAAGGATATAGGCGACCTGGCCGGCGTAAGCAGTGTGGCTACATCAAATCACCCGATGTTTAAAGGTTACGATATGTTTTTTGTTGATGGAAAACAAAAAGGCGAAACCGTAGGCCTGGTACCCATGATGGTTGATAGTAAGTTTACCTCGCTGTTGGATTTAAAATGGAAACATCCGCCTTTAAACAGCACAGATGTATTGGGCCAAAACAAAATAGTAATCAATGAGCTGGCTATCGCAAAGCTTCATTTGCCTTCAAACCCGATAGGTAGTTATGTTGATAATAAAGGAGAGAAACTGGAAGTAGTAGGTGTTATCAAAAACTTTAACTTCACCTCGCTAGCCGATGAATTAAAGCCTGTGGTATTGTTTACGCTTGCAGACACTACAACGCTTTGGAGCAAAAGGGGCTGCACCCTTTTTGCCAAAATAAAACCGCATACCAATTTGCCAACCTTGCTGGCCAAAATGCAGAGCATCTATAAAAAGTATGATCAGGATACCCCGTTTGAATACACTTTCATGGACGATGCCTTTAACCTGCAATACAAAGCCGAAGATAGATTGGCGGCGATTTTTAGCCTGTTTACTTACATCACCGTTATCCTGGCCACTATGGGTTTGTTTGGGTTGGCAGCTTTCACTATTGAACAGCGCACCAAAGAGATAGGCATCCGCAAAATATTAGGTGCAAGTTTGTCAAGTATTGGCACCCTGTTATCTGTCGATTTTCTGAAGCTGGTGTTGTTATCTATCATCATAGCGTCGCCGGTAGCCTGGTGGGCTATGCATAATTGGCTGCAAAATTTTGCCTACCGCATATCTATCCCCTGGTGGGTATTCACCGCAGCCGGGGTAATTGCTATGCTAACTGCGGTTATAACCATCAGTTATCATGCGATAAAGGCCGGGTTAGCGAACCCGGTGGATAGTTTGAGGAGTGAGTAGTTCACTGGTTCAATGGTTTATTTGTGAAGAGTTCGATATTACGGTTATGATGATTTAGTCTTTCCATTTTGAGATTTAGGTTTTGGAATTTACTCTTTAGGATTTAGAGTTTAGGATTTGGAATTTATTTCCCCCCGGATGCAACTTATTTCTTCCTGCCGTTGTCTTATCAATAAACCAAACTAAAACATTATGAAAAAGCACTTACTGCTATTTTTTGTTGCCTGCCAAAGCTGTGTTGTTTTTGCGCAAGACTCCAAAACTCCATACATGACCAAACCCATTTCCGGAGCTGTTAAAGATGTATTTGTAAATACATCGGGCGGAAGTATTACCGTGAGCGGTGCTGCCGGCGAATCGCCGCGCGTCGAGGTTTATATCCAGGGAAACAATAGCATCGGCAATATATCAAAAGAAGAAATCCAAAAGCGTTTGGAAAACTACGAGCTAAGCGTTACCGTTAGTGGTGGCGAAGTTCATGCGACGGCCAAAAACAAGCACAATTTTTCTAACTGGCGAAATTCGTTAAGTATCGGCTTTAAGGTATTTGTACCCAAAAATGTTAACACCAGCCTGAATACCAGTGGTGGCAGCATACACCTGGATAATTTAGATGGTACCGAAAAGTTTGAAACAAGCGGCGGCAGTTTGCATGTTGATAAATTAACCGGGATGATCAAAGGCCAAACATCAGGCGGCAGCATTCATGTAAGCAATTCGGGATCGAGCATTGATTTGGAAACAAGCGGCGGCAGTATCGAAGCAAGTAACTGTAATGGTAAAATTCACCTGGAAACTTCGGGCGGCTCATTACGTCTTACCGATTTAAAGGGAACTATTGATGCCAATACCAGTGGTGGTAGCATCAGCGCCAACAATATTGCAGGCGAGCTAAAAACAGGTACATCAGGTGGCAGCATCAACCTTAACGGCTTGGCTTGCGCGTTGGATGCTTCAACCAGTGGCGGCAGCTTTCATGCGCAATTTGCCAGCGTGGGCAAATATGTTAAAATTGATGTAAGCTCGGGCCACATTGATATCTCGGTGCCATCAAAATCGGCCCTTGATCTTGATCTGCGTGCCGATAAGGTAGAAGCCAACTTTACATCAAACTTTAGTGGCACTAAAGAGAAAGAAAGGATAGAAGGCAAATTGAATGGTGGCGGTTCATCCTTCGAAGTAAGAGGCAACAGCCGTATCAATCTTAATCTTAACTAAGATCTATATAAAGTAACCAAGTACGCACAAGGGCCTGTTGTTTAACGCGACAGGCCGTTTGTGTGTTAAGTCATAAGTCCCGAGCCACAAGTCTTAAGTTTCTAAATCTGAAATGACTTAGGGCTTCGGACTTAAGACTTCAGACTTTAGGCTAAATACTCCCGGTAACGCTTCTTGAGTAGGTTCATCATCCCTACATTGATGTCCCATTGATTAGCCACAGGCATTTTTGTATACGGTAGCGCCGGCATGTAGGGGTGCGGCCCAAACTCGGGGGTAATGGTTAGCAAGCCGGCGCCGCTTTGCACACGTGAATTTACTATTGCATCCCACCATTGCAAATGGGCTTCGAGCTCTGCATGCCATTCCGGAGCGGCAGGGTCCGAAACCTGAGCCGACTCGGCGTGACCTACACGCGCGTGAATGTGGATAGTGCGACTAATGGCTGTTTCAACCGCCTCTGTTTGTTGTTCCAGCAGGCTTTCAGATACGTTACACCAATGCGAAAAATCTGCTGTTATCAAAACGTCGGGGTTATCTGTAAGTAATTGCTTAGCTACATGAGCAGCGAATAAAGCTTTATTTCGATGGGTTTCGTGCGCTATGATAACACCGCTTTTTACAGCAATTTCGTTAGCAATTATAAAAAGCTGGCGGTTTTGGTCGCTTGTAAAATAATCTTTTCCCGTTTGCGAATCAATGAGCAAGGAACCCGCTTCCGCCACGTTTTCAAGGTGCTTGCGGAAGTTGATTTTATGGAGCTCAAAATCCTCTTCGAACGATTGATAATATTGACCAATAAAAAGCAGGTCATGTTTTTTTATGGCATTTAAAATGATGGCCTTTTCCTGTTCATCAAAAGGTAATGGTGCTTCAATACCCTGGTAGCCTGCTTCTTTTACTTTTAAACAAAAATCATCCCACGACAATTGCTCTGAGCCCCAGCGCGGACAAAAAAACTTTATTTTCATTGCAAAACTTATAAGAATGGTAAAAGATGGATTGTATGATTAATTAGTTATAAGGCGATAAATATATGATTATTTGCCCCGCCCGTCACCTTGTACCACCAGATCGTCCCCATTTTAATATCAAACCCAATTTCTCCATCTTTTTGCATTTTGGTTGTGTTTTTCAGGCTCGAAAATTTAAGCGATAAAAACGCACACTCCCTGTAACGTTTCCGTACGGTTAAAATAACTGCATTTTTTGCAAATTTCTGATTGTCAAAATATTATATATTTGGCACGTGCTTTTTGGGTGTAGTAGAAATATTGAACATCACCATGATAAAAAATTATTTTAAAATAGCCTGGCGTAACCTTATCAACAAAAAAGGGTTTTCGTTTATCAATATAACCGGGCTTGCTGTAGGTATGGCAGGCGCCATACTCATTTGGGCCTGGGTACAAAACGAATACAGTTTTGAAGATTTCCAACAAAATAAAAATACCCTTTACAAAGTTTGGAACCGGGGAACCGATGGTACCAACGTTTATACATTTGATGTTACCTCGTCGCCCATAGGCAAAACCTTAAAACAGGAGTTTCCTGAGGTTAAAAACTACGCGCGGCAATATTGGAGTATCGACCGTCTTTTTAATTTTGGAGATAACTCTGTTAAAGCCAAGGGGAACGATGTGGACAAGGGCTTTTTAACCATGTTCAGCTTCCCGTTTCTGCAAGGCAACCCGGAGCATGCTTTGGATGGTGTTACCGATATTGTGATAACCAAACACCTGGCTAAGAAGATATTTGGCGATGCCGACCCGATGAATAAGCTGATTAAGCTGGAGAATAAAACAAGCTACAAAGTAACCGGTGTTTTAAACGATTTACCAAACAACACTACCTTCGATTTTGAATACCTGGTTTCGCTGGCCGCAAACGAAAATACCTACACCAATGGATCCTGGGGCGATAACAGCTACAATACATATGTACAGCTACAGCCTAATGTTGATATCAACAAGTTTGCTGATAAGATAAAAAATGTTGTAAAAGCACATGACCCGAAGGCATCACTCGAGGTGTTTTTACATCCCATGACCAAATGGCGCTTGTATTCAACTTTCGAAAACGGAAAAATTGTAGGCGGGCGCATCGAGATAGTGCACCTGCTGCTTGGTATTGCCGGTATATTACTGCTTATCGCCTGTATTAATTTTATGAACCTGAGTACCGCCAGAAGCCAGAAACGGGCGAGGGAAGTGGGGGTTCGTAAGGTAATTGGCGCGGGCAGGCTAAGCCTCATAGGCCAGTTTTTAAGCGAATCCATATTGATAACTTTTATAGCCGGGCTGGTATCCTTGTTATTGGTGCTGCTTTGTTTGCCGGCATTTAACCAGCTAACCGGCAAAGCGTTGGTTATTAATTATATCGATCCGGCATTTTTATTAGCTTTCTTTGGCTTTATCATCGTAACAGGATTGCTTGCGGGCAGCTATCCTGCATTCTTCCTGTCAGGTTTTAGGCCGGTTAAAGTTTTGAAGGGGACTTTTAAGGATACACAGAAACTCATTAGTCCGCGTAAGGTGCTGGTTGTACTACAGTTTACGGTAGCTATTGTATTAGTTGTAGCTACCATTGTGGTTTACAGGCAAATTAAGTTTGCCCAAAACCGCGATATTGGTTACAAGCAAAATAACCTGGTAGAGGTTCCTATGGAAGGCGACATCAATAAAAACTACGACCTGATTAAAAACGACCTGATCAACAGTGGAGCTGTTACCGCCATGAGTAAAACAGGGTACACCGTAACGATAGAGGGCAGTCGTACTGATGGCTTTAAGTGGGAGGGCAACGATGCCAACCAGGACAAAATGGGATTTTCGAGGCTGGGGACTGCGGGCGATTTTGTGAAAACAATGGGGCTTAAACTGGTAGCAGGCAGGGATGTTGATTTTAATGCTTTCCCCGGCGATAGCGCATCTGTTATGCTAAATGAAACTGCGGTTAAATCGATGCATTTAAAAAGTCCTATTGGCAAATTTATCACCAGGGGCAATGAGAAATTGCAGATCATTGGTGTGTTTAAGGATTTTATTATCAGATCGCCCTATGCTAATGTAGACCCAATGATTGTTTTTGCATCCAAATATTGGACATACAATACCGTCATTCGGTTGAATGAAAAAAACAACATGGCCAAAAACCTTGAGTTAGCAGAAAAGATCTTTAAAAAATATAACCCTGCCTATCCGTTCACCTATGAATTTGTTGACCACGAGTTTGGAAAGAAATTTAACGATCAGCAGCAAACAGGCTCATTGGCATTTGTATTTGCCGGGCTTACCATTTTCATATCATGCCTTGGCTTATTCGGACTGGCAGCCTATATGGCCGAAAATCGCGCAAAGGAGATAGGTATCCGGAAAGTGTTAGGGGCAAGTGTAGCCAGCATTACCCAAATGCTAACAAGGGAATTTGTTGCTTTGGTATTGGTAGCCATAATTATAGCTACGCCGTTTGCCTACTACGCCATGAATAAGTGGCTGCAGGATTTTAGTTACCGTATAGATATTGGCTGGTTAACATTTGTAATGGCTGGCTTAGTTGCTATTATCATAGCGGTGTTAACAGTAAGCTTTCAATCGGTTAAAGCTGCAATAGCCAATCCGGTAAAAAGTATCCAGGCCGAATAATTTAGTCTTAAGCCGGAAGTCGTTAGTTTTAAGTCTTCGGTTCGAAAAATAAAATGAAGCTTGCGCTTTATACTACAGGATCAGAACTTAAGACTTTAATAAAAATCTTCCAAACCTGAGAAATTTGGATTTAGTTGATTAGTAATATGCGTTCCGGGATGAGATCCGGTACGCATTTTGTTTTAGGGCTGACTTCTTTCGGGCACGATAACAATATCAAGATCTGTTATCTTTTTCACGTACAACTCATCAACCAAAATCATCACAATAGCCAGTAAAGGCACGGCCAGTATAATACCTAAAACGCCCGATAATGTACCCATTAATACCTGCGCCAATATGGTTAAAGCCGGTGGTATGTTAATCATCTTGTTTTGAATAATGGGGGTCACAATATTGCTTACTATGGTTTGGATAACTATGTACATTAATGCTACTATGATAGCGGTATTTGTGCTTATGGTTAAAGCCAGCAAAACACCGGGAATCATGGCTGCTAATGATCCAAAGTTGGGGATTAGTTTCAGCAGGCCCGTAAGCAAGGCAAGCACCAAAGCCACCGGGATGCTCATAATGCCCAAGCCAATAGATAGTAAAATAAACACCAGCACCATGGATAGCATCATTCCTTTCAACCATCCCTTGAGCGCAAAGCTAATCCTGTCAATTACCTGGTGCGCGAGTGGTTTCCGGGTCTCGGGCACCAATTTTATCATGCCATCCTTATACAGATTTGGATTACTGGTGAAGAATATGGCCAGGAAAAGGATGATATAAATATTACCCAGCACACCAAAGCTGGTGCTAAAGAATGATTTGGCAGTTGTCATCAAAGCATCCGAGTTGTCGTCTGCCAGGTACTCCAATATCTTCCTGCCGATAGGGGTTTCGTTCATCTTTACTTTTGCGTTGCTGATGGTATGTGGCAAGGTGTCACTCAACACAGCTACCTGGTTAGATATTTTAGATCCCATAAACCAAAATAAAACCCCAAGCAACACAAACGTACCGCCAATAGAAATAATCATGCAAATCCGGCGTCGCCATTGAGTTTTGCGTTGTATCATGTCGCCCAGGCCATGAAAGTAAACGGATATCAATACACCAGCCAGCACCATTAGTAACACGTTAAATGCAACGCGGGCAATCAATATGGTTACTACCAATAAAGCTACGATAGCCACAGTATGCCATACTTTTTGAATATAGGTGAGTTCCTTCTGGATTATTTTATTGGTGTATTTATCATCAATAGGGGGCATATGGTACTTATTGAATTGGGTTCAGATAAAGTGACAATAAATACACTTAAAAGTTTTAACAAATTGATAATACTGTATTAATTTAAGTTTGGTAATGGATTATTTAAGCGCAGGATCCCCGGAAGCGGCACCACTTTTTATGTGGAATTGCCGGTCGGAGGCGGGAAGTAATAGCGATGTAAGCAGCCGCGTATAAGTAATATCAATTCAATATTAAAGTGGAAATTGAACGGGCCGGAAGCGTAATCTGGGATTTATAGCTTCCACTGGAAAATTGCATGTTCTTGTCCTTGTCGCCCGTGGTTAAATAGGTATCCAGTGTTTTGTATGCCCTTTTGTTATTACTTAAGCCAAGTTTTACAGATGTATCCGTTGTGCCGCGGTTAATGGCTACTATTACCAATTTATTGTTTTTATCCTTCCAGGCCGAGATCAGCACCTTATTGTCAGCTGAATGTTCAACGCCGGTATACACACGAACCATTCCCGGGCGAACGAATAAGCTGTAATGTCCCAAAGCCCAAAGGTTTTTGGTTACTGTAAATTCGCCATCTTTATAATCGGGCTGGGGTTTTAGCGCAATAAGGTAGTAGCGGGTATTAAATTCGGCACTGCCCGGCTCGTAGGAATTCCAAAATTGCCAGGCAGTGGCGTTGCCCGCGGTAAGGTCGGCATGAATAACTTTAGCCAGGAACAGTGCGCAATCCATCGCGCTTCTGTCGCCTTTTACACCTTCTTTAAAACCATCTGCCAGCATGCTATACTCAGATTCCCAGTAGCTGATGTTATACTTTTTGGCAGTATCGGCCAGCCTGGTCCTGATTGCAACGAGTGTGCTGTCGTTACTTTCGGTAAAGTAGCTGTGACCTGCAATTACTGGCGGCACATGGTTCAGTGCTTTAACAGATAATGAACTGCCGGGGCCGAAGAAATGCTGGATCTGGCTTGATGAATTGCCTTTGCCCGAATACAGGTAATTGAGCATCCCGGCCTCACCTATCAAAATTTTGGTATCAAGATTTTCCTTGGTAAGCGCGCCGTTGAGTTCTTTAACTACATGGTAAATTTCGTCGTTTTTCCATGCCGAACCTTCCTGGTCGGCTTGCTTGTAGGGGTGCGACCAATCCCATTGCGGCTCATTAACCGGGCTTATGTAGCTAAAATGAAGGCCTTCCTGATCAAAATGACGGATCACTTTGGCTAAAAAATCAGCATAGGAGTCGTACGCATCAGCTTTTAAATTACTGGTATAATCCTTTTCTGTTTTGTAACCCAGCCCGTTCCTGGTAAATTGTACCGGTGGGCTGTTTGAAAAAGCTATCAACGTTTCTACCCCATAATCATGTGCTTTTTTTAAAAAGAATTGATATCCCGCCTGCTTGCTCCAGTCATAGCTGCCATTAGGACTTAAAAAGCACTCCGTTCTTTTTCTGAAATCCTTAATGCCGCTGCTGTCGCCCTGTTCAGTTGTGCCGGCACCTATGTTAAAGCGCCACGCGGATAGCCCTATCCCTACGGGGGTACCTTGCTTATCTTTTTCCTTGCTGAATAATAAACGTGCGATAGCTTCCCTTTTTTCGGCAGGCCAGTATTTGCCTATCCCCTCAGAAAACCAGCAGCCCGATGCTCCTATGTTTTCAATTGTCTGCGCGGTATTGTTCAAATTTACCTGCAAGGTTATTACGGTGTCCGTTTTTTGAGCAATGGCGGCAAATTGGGAAATAGTTACCAGCAGGAAGGTTAGGAATAGCTGTTTAAAAAGGCTTTTGGGTAATTTCATCTTGGTCAAATATAAGCTGTCATTTTTATATTGAGGTGCTGCACGCAAACATCATTTGAGGTATTTTGGTAAAAAAAGTATTACCATACCTTTTGCACCGGGGCTGTTAGGGTTTTATTATTACTTTTAACAGTATTCATACATCAATCCAGGGTAGTTCTACATCATGAAAAAAATAGCTTTAGCAATCGTGGGTATTTTGCTTGCGTTTTCCTTTGTGTTTTTTAAACAACCTGCAAAGCAACCGGTTAAAGATACCCGCCCCAATATAGTGGTGATACTTGCCGACGACCTTGGCTTTTCTGATATAGGCTGTTACGGGTCCGAAATTCATACACCTAATATTGATTACCTGGCTGCGCATGGCATCAGGTATACCCGCTTTTACAATACATCCCGTTGCTGCCCCACAAGGGCATCGTTACTAACGGGTTTGTACAACCAGCGTGCGGGTATTGGCAACATGACCGATACTGAGGATGAGCCCGGCTACCTTGGGCACCTGGCCGAAAATTCGGTTACCCTTGCAGAGGCGTTAAAAGGGGCGGGGTACCATACTGCCATGTCGGGCAAGTGGCRTGTAAGCAATACAGTAGGGCAAAAAGATCCTGAAGAGCAACAGAAGTGGCTTAATCACCAGGTTTATTATCCAACTTTTTCGCCATTGGCGCAATACCCAACCAGCCGCGGGTTTGAAAAATTTTTCGGCACCATTTGGGGAGTGGTTGATTATTATGACCCGTTTAGCCTGGTAAGCGGCACAACGCCCGTTAAAACTGTCCCTAAAAACTATTACCATACAGATGCTATTAACGACACAGCCGCAAGCTATATTAAGGAGTTTAGCAGGGATAACAAGCCCTTCTTTTTATACGTTGCCGAAAACGCGCCGCACTGGCCGCTGATGGCACCGCCGGAAGATATTGCAAGGTATAAAGATACCTATAAGGTTGGCTGGGATACCATCCGCGCACGCAGGTACAATAAGCTGGTAAAAGCAGGTATTATTGACGCTGCAAAGGCACCCTTATCGCTTAGGGATAAGGCAAGCTTGAAGTGGGAGGATAATCCCAACAAAGACTGGGACGCCGCCGCCATGGCCGTGCATGCCGCCATGATTGACAGGATGGACCAGGGGGTAGGCCGTATTATAAAGGCATTAAAAGAAAGTGGCAAACTGGATAATACACTCATTGTTTTTTTAAGCGATAATGGCGCCAGCAGCGAAAACTGTACCGCTTACGGTCCCGGATTTGACAGGCCCAACCAAACCCGCGCCGGCGAAAAGATTGCTTACGATATGAAAAAAACAATCCTTCCGGGCCTCGAAACATCTTATGCATCCATTGGCGAACGCTGGGCAAACGTGGCCAACACACCGTACCGGTATTGGAAAGCCGAATCATATGAAGGCGGCGTTCATACCCCGATGATCGCGTTTTGGCCAAAGGGGGTAACTGTGGCAAATGGCAGCTTATCAAACCAGTTGGGCCATGTAAAAGATTTTATGGCCACGTTTGTCGAGCTGGCAAAAACAATATACCCGCTTACCTATAAAGGTCACCCGGTAATGCCCAAGCAGGGCAAAAGCTTTGCAGCCTCATTTAAGGGAATAACAAATGCCGATGAGGCTTTGTTTAATGAGCACTATGGCGCGCGTTATGTTAGGTACAATGGCTGGAAAATGTTTTCCTTATCCAACGATACCACCTGGAACTTGTACCACATAAAGGATGACGAAACCGAGATCAATGACCAGGCAGCTAAATACCCCGAAAAGGTGAGCCAATTGAGCGCCATGTGGCACCAATGGGCCATGGCCAATAATGTGTACCCCAAACCTCGCCATAAATAAAAATACAGCCGGTATAACCATGACATATATAAAAACCTACCTGTTCTTTTTTGTTGCCTTGCTTTGCGTGGCAAGTTCATCAGCCCAGCAGCGGCCCAATGTTATTTTTGTTTTGGCCGATGATATGGGATATTCCGATTTAGGCTGTTACGGCAACCCCGTAATTAAAACCCCTTTTTTAGATAAAATGGCTCAAAAAGGGGTAAGGGAAACCAATTATGTAGTATCAAGTCCTTCGTGCACGCCATCGCGGGCATCGTTATTAACCGGGCGTTATGCATCAAGGATGAACCTGCCTTATCCTATCCCGCCAGGATCAACCCTGGGCCTGCCCGACCAGGAGGTTACTATTGCCGAAATGCTTAAAAATGTGGGCTATAAAACAGCCATGATAGGCAAATGGCACCTTGGCGATCATAAGCCCTGCAATCATCCCATGGCGCAGGGGTTTGATTCCTATTACGGGTTGCTGTATAGCCACGATTACCGCTCGCCTTATGTGAAAAGCGATACCACGTTAAAGATTTTCAGGAACCACAAGCCGGAGGTTATTAAGCCTGCTGATTCGTCAATAGTTGATCTATATACCAACGAGGCAATTAAATACATTAAATCGCAAAAAAAAGGACACCCGTTTTTCCTGTACCTGGCACATAATATGCCCCATTTGCCAGTGGCCTTTGCATCATCAAAAAAGAATAAGGGCCGTTCGGATGGCGGCCACCTGGGCGACGTGGTAGAGCAGCTTGACGAAAGCCTGGGCCAGATATGGAAGGTGCTTGAAAAGCAAGGTTTTGCAGACAATACGATCTTCATGTTTTCGAGTGACAATGGTCCGTGGATTGAATTTCCGGACCGTATGTCGGGCGATGGCGCAACCAAGCACTGGGATGCCGGTACCGCTGGTGTGTTTCGCGGTAGTAAGGGCCAAAGTTATGAAGGCGGCGTGCGTGAACCATTTATTGTATACTGGAAAAATCATACCCCTGTAAATGCCACCATCACCAGTATGGTAAGCAACCTGGATGTGCTACCCACGCTGGCCAACTGGACAAACGCTCCCTTACCAAAGGGTCGCACACTGGATGGGCAATCCATAGCCGACGTGTTGCTGGGCAAAGCGCCCAGGCACCCCAAACACCGCGAAATTTATTATGTAAACAATGGCGTTTGCGAAGCTGTAAGACAGGGCGATTGGAAATACCGCGAAGTTAAAGCCGAAAACAGCAGCAAAGGTATTTTGAAGGATGCTCAGCAAACGCAAACAGAGCTGTTCAATATTTCGTATGATCCCAGCGAGCGTACCAATGTAATAACCGAATACCCGGATATTGCCAGGGAGATGAAGGCTTTGTTTGATAAATTTCCCGGTAAAACCGAAAATTGATGTAAAGCTTGTGAGGTTTAAACCCGACCGATTAAATATGCTATAATATTGCTTTAATTTGCAACTACCAAATTTGGGGTACATGATGAACCGTATTTGCCTTGTTGAAGATGAAGAAAAAGTAGCCGCCTTTATTTCAAAGGGATTGCAGGAACATGACTATGAGGTAACGCATGCCATTGACGGCTTTACAGCGATTGACCTGTTAGCTGGCCATTCTTTTGACCTGATAATCCTTGATCTGATGCTGCCTGATATTAACGGCATCGACCTTTGCCGCCGCATCCGCAGGGATAATAAGCAGCTACCGATATTAATGCTCACCGCGCTGGATAGGGTAGACGATAAGGTAAATGGCCTGCAGGCGGGCGCTGATGATTACCTGGTAAAACCTTTTCATTTTAACGAGCTTTTGGCGCGGATAAGCGCCCTGCTAAGGCGTTCACGGCAGGAAATGCCCCGGGAAGAAGGTTTATTAACCTTTAGCGACCTGAAGCTAAACACCTTTACTAAAACTGCCGAGCGCGCAGGTACCGAAATTACCCTGACCACCAAGGAGTACCATTTGCTGGAATTGTTTTTGCGCAACCCCAACAAAACATTATCAAGAGATTATATTGCCGAAAAGGTTTGGGATATTCAGTTTGACACGGGCACCAATTTTATTGACGTGTATGTAAACTATCTGCGTAAAAAAATAGAAAAAAGTGCGCAGTCAAAACTCATTCATACAGTGATAGGGATGGGGTATATTTTAAAGGAGAAATAAGGCTGTATGAAAATAAAAAACAGGCTTGCCTTAAATTTTACACTCCTCAGCTCGGCCATGCTGCTGGTTATTATGGCGAGCATGTACCTGGCTTTTGCCGATTTTTTCAGGACAGATTTTTACGGCCATTTAAAAGACAGGGCAAAAGTAGCCGCTCAGCTATACCTCGAAGCCGACGAAATATCATCCGATTCATTAAACCACGTTCGCGAACGTATGCTGGAGCAGTTGCCCAACGAGGTAATCAGGGTTTACAATGCCAACAACATAGCCTCGTTTATAAAAGATAAAGAGCAATACTGGAGTTTTAACACGATTGAAGAAGTCCGCGCAAAAAAGTACATCAGCTTTAGGGAGGGAGAGCGGCAAACAATAGGTATTTACTATCATGACAACCAGGGTAATTTTGTGATCCTGGCCTCCGCTTATGACCAGCAAGCAAAGGTGCGCCTGTCGGGTATTATTCGCATCATGATCATAATTCTGATAGTAGTGAACAGCGTTTTATTTTTTATAGGCAGGTGGTTTGCAAAGCGGTCGCTAATGCCCATTGATGGGCTTATCAAACAAATGAAGCAAATTAATGCCAGCAGCTTACATGTAAGGGTTGATGAAGGAAAAGGCAAGGACGAAATAAGTGCCCTTGCCCTTAATTTTAACCGCTTGCTTAGCCATCTTCAAAATTCGTTTGAATTACAGCAAACCTTTGTTGCCAATGCATCGCATGAGTTACGCACGCCGGTTACGAGTATCATTGGCGAAGTTGAGGTTGCCCTGAACAAGCAGCGCAGTATTGTAGATTATGAGCAACTGTTAAATTCGGTTTTAAACGATGCCGGGCGGCTTAGTGATACCATCAGCAGCCTGATGGAACTGGCGCAAACGGATATGGAATATACCCGCGCAAAGCTGGAACCCATCCAGATTGATGAACAAATATGGGAGTTGCAGCATCATTGGGCTATGTCGGCCGGGCACCCGCAATTGCAGGTGCAAATTGATCATTTGCCCGATGATCAACAGGCACTTTTTATCAATGCCAACCTCACTTTGCTTAAAATAGCCTTCAATAATATTATTGGTAATGCATTCAAATTCTCGCACAATCAACCCGTTATTTGCCGTTTAAATGCCGATGACCAATCCATAGTAATTACAATTATTGATAAGGGCGTTGGTATCCCTGCCGATGATCAGGAAAAAATATTTACCCCGTTTTATCGCAGTGCAAACGGCCGCGTATTTGATGGCAATGGGGTAGGGCTGTATGTAGCTTTTAAAATTATCCAGCTATTTAATGGCACCATTAACATACAATCGGCAGTTGGGCAGGGCACTACTTTTACCATTAGTTTTGTGCCAATTTTCTAATCTCTTTCTAATCCCGCTTTAATGCTGGTCTAATTTGGGTGGTATAGTTTTGCGCCAAACAAATAAACTATGCACCGAAAATTTGTTATCGTTCTTTTTTCAATTCAACTATTACTATGGTGTATAGCTGTCGGGGGCCCGGTTTACGGGCAACCCTCCGGCGGCGATACTCTCAGGATGTCATTGAAAGAGACAGAAGCCCAATTCTTAAAAAATAATCTCGACCTCATTATTCAGCACTATAGTGTTGACCAGGCGCAGGCGCAAATAATTACTGCCCGGTTGTTCAACAATCCCGACTTTAGTTTTGCCAACGTTTTATACAACCCGCAAACCAAACGCTTTTTTGATACCAGCCATGATGGCGGCGAATATTCGGCCCAGCTATCGCAGCTTATCCAAACTGCGGGCAAGCGCAATAAAAATATCCAGCTGGCGCAGATAAGTGTACAGCAGGCACGGTACCAGCTATTTGACCTGTTACGTACGCTACGTTATACCCTCAGGAACGATTTTTATAAGGTTTATTTCCAGGAGCAATCGGCACAGGTTTACCAGGAAGAGATTAATTCGCTGGCTAAAACGCTTAAGGCTTTCCATGAACAGTATGCCAAAGGCAATATCGCCCAAAAAGAAGTACTGCGTATCCAGTCGCAGCTATACTCGCTGCAATCGGAGCTTAACGACCTGATGAATGGTATTGACGATACCCAAAGTGAGTTGAAACTGATGATCCGCGCCAAACCATCAAGTTATGTACTGCCGCAGGTTGATATCAATTTGGAAGGAAAAAATATGGTGTCAGATGTACCTTATCAGCGTTTGATAGATTCGGCTTATGCCAATCGCAACGATCTTAAAGTTGCCCGCTCGGTTGTTGATTATAACAACATTAACCTGAAGTTGCAAAAGGCAACAGCTATACCCGATGTTACCCTTTCATTGGCTTATGACAAGCAGGGTAGTTATATCCGCGATTATTCAAGCGCGGGCATCGCGTTTTCGCTGCCGTTTTTTAACCGCAACCAGGGTGGCATAAAGCAGTCCCGTATAGCGGTGGATGCCAGTAAGGTGCAATTACAAAGCCAGCAGGACCAGTTGGAAAGCGAACTGGCTAATGATTATAAGGGCGCTTTACGCCTTGAAAACCTGTACAATAGCTTCGATCCTAAGTTTAAACAGGATTTTAACCACTTGATACAGGAAGTGTTTAAAAACTACCAGAAACATAACATCGGCCTGTTGGAGTTTCTTGATTTTTATGATTCGTATAAAACCAATACGCTGCAGTTAAATAACCTGCAACTCAACCGCATCAGCTCGTTAGAGCAATTGAATTTTGCAACCGGCACACCATTCTTTAATCAATAATAACACACAGATCATGTATCGCCCATATAAAATAGTTATTTTTAGTATTGTTCCGGCCCTTATCTTGTCCATGTCTGCCTGTTCGCATCACCCGGACGAAGCGGCAAAGGATACCCGTTTTGAGGTAACTGATACCTTATTGCGCAGCCTGGTTATTGACACCGTGAAGGCCGAAAACGCACTGTCGGAAATTACGCTTACCGGTAGCATAGCGCCGGATGAAAGCAAAATGGTAAAAATTTTTCCGATGGTGAGCGGTATAGCACAGTCGGTACATGTGCAGTTGGGCGATGTGGTTAAAAAAGGCCAGGTGCTTACCACCATGAAAAGTGCCGAGATTGCCGGCTTCAGCCGAGATTTGATTTCGGCACAGGCCGATCTGCGAAACGCCAAACGCCAGCTGGAAACTACGAAGGATCTTTATAAAAGCGGCCTGTCATCTGAAAAAGACCTGGAGCAGGCAAAATCTGATTATCAAAAAGCTACCGCCGAAAACAATAGGGCCGGTTCTATCATGTCTATCAATAAAAGCAACGGCAAAGGGTATGAAATCCAGGCACCGCTAAGCGGTTACATTATCGAAAAGAATGTGACGGATGACATGCAGGTACGCGCGGATAATAACCAGAACCTGTTTACCATTGCCGATCTGTCGTCGGTGTTTGTGCTCATCAATATGTATGAATCAGACATTGCCAGTGTAAAACTTGGCGATGCTGTACAAATAACCACACTGGCCTATCCGGATAAAGTATTTACCGGCAAAATTGACAAACTTTTTGACGTGCTCGATCCGGATAATAAAGTAATGCGTGCCAGGGTGATGATTAGCAATCCGGATAATATGCTGAAGCCGGGCATGTTTACCAATGTAAAGATCCAAGCCAAATCGGGAATGAACCTGCCGGCCATTAAAACAGATGCTATTGTGTTTGATAATAATAAAAACTACGTGGTTGTTGTAGATGGGCCGGCTAAAGTGCATATCCAGCCTGTTGAAATAGCCAAACGGGTAGAAGATGTGGCCTATATCAGCAAAGGGTTAAAGCCGGGGCAGCGTGTGGTTGCTTCAAGGCAGGTTTACCTGTATGAATCATTAAAGGAGTAAAGCCTCACCCTGCCCTCTCCAAAGGAGAGGGTTCTGACTAGCATGGGGTAACCTTAGCCACCATTCTAATAATAGAGTCTGGAAAATAAAAAAACACGCAAATCAAAATTCCTCTCCAAAGGAGAGGACTTAGGTGAGGCTTTATAAAACGAACAGATGAACAAGTTCATAAAAGGAGTGCTTTCTTTTGCACTTAAAAATAAGATCTTCATATTTTTTGTTACCCTGCTTATGGCGGTGGCGGGCTATATCAGCTTTAAAACCATAGCCATAGATGCCTTTCCGGATGTAACCAATACATCGGTAACTATTATAACCCAGTGGCCCGGTCGCAGCGCCGAGGAAGTGGAGAAGTTTGTAACCCGCCCCATAGAACTGGCCATGAACCCGGCCGAGAAAAAGACCAGTGTGCGCTCGTCGTCGTTGTTTGGCCTGTCGGTAGTAAAAATTACATTTGATGACGATGTAGACTATGCGTTTGCCCGTTTACAGATCAACAACCACCTTGATGAGGCCAATTTACCGGATGGTATTACTCCCGAAATTGAGCCCCCTTACGGACCGACAGGCGAAATTTACCGTTATACCTTAACTAGTAATAAACGTTCGGTGCGCGAACTAAAAACTATACAGGACTGGGTGGTAAGCCGCGAGATAAGGGCGGTGCCTGGCGTAGCCGATGTAAACAGTTTTGGCGGCGAGGTAAAAACTTACCAGATAACCATAAACCCCGAAAAGGCGGTTCAGTACGATATTACCCCCTTGCAGTTATTTGATGCAGTATCCAAAAGTAACGTAAACGTTGGCGGCGATGTGATACAGCAAAGCGGGCAGGCTTACGTGGTGCGCGGCATTGGGTTGCTCAATAACATAAGTGAGATAAAGAACATTGTTGTTAATAACGTAAAAGGCACGCCTATTTACGTAAAGACAATTGCCGAGGTAACCGAGTCATCGTTACCAAGATTGGGCCAGGTAGGTCGCGATGTTGACCCGGATGTGGTAGAAGGTATAGTGGTGATGCGCAAAGGCGAGAACCCCAGCGTTGTTATTGCCGGCCTTAAAGATAAGATCAAAGAACTAAACAGTACTATACTGCCTGAGGATGTTAAGATCAATACTTTTTACGACCGCGAAAACCTGGTTGATTTTGCAACGCATACCGTGCTGCACAACATGGCCGAGGGGATCATATTTGTAACGGTGATTGTATTGCTGTTTATGGCCGATTGGCGCACCACGGTAATTGTAGCCATTATCATCCCGCTGGCGCTGTTGTTTGCCTTTATGTGCCTGAAGTTAAAAGGTATGTCGGCCAATTTGCTCTCGATGGGCGCTATCGACTTTGGCATCATTATAGATGGGGCCGTGGTAATGGTGGAAGGGATATTTGTACTGCTTGACCACAAGGCCAAGGAAATGGGGATGGAGAATTTTAACAAGCTGAGCAAGCTTGGGTTAATCCGCCAGGCCAGTTTGGTGAACGGTAAGGGCATCTTTTTTGCCAAAGCTATTATTATTACCGGTTTGCTGCCCATCTTCAGCTTTCAAAAGGTAGAAGGAAAAATGTTTTCGCCCCTGGCCTGGACATTGAGTTTCGCGCTTTTGGGAGCCTTGTTGCTAACTTTTACGCTGGTGCCTGCGCTGTGCAGCATCCTGTTACGTAAAAATGTAAAGGAACGTCATAACATATTTGTAGAGTTTATCACCAAAAATGCACTTCGCTTTTATACCCTGTGTTTTAAACGTCGCAAAATTGTGTTCCCGATAGCAGTTACTGCATTGGTTATTAGTTTAGGTTGTTTTACGTTGTTAGGTACCGAGTTTTTACCGGAATTAAATGAAGGTTCGATATATGTGCGGGCAACGGGCCCGTTAAGCACCTCGCTGGAAGAATCGGTTAAGCTATCCAACGAGATGCGCCGGATTTTCCTGAGTTTTGACGAGGTTAAGCAGGTGATATCGCAAACCGGCCGGCCAAATGATGGTACCGATGCTACGGGCTTTTACAACATCGAATTCCATGTTGATATTTATCCGCAGGATGAATGGAAACGTAAAGAAACCAAGGAAGAGCTCATTGCCCGGATGCAGGATAAACTGAAGTTTTATCCGGGTGTCGATCTCAACTTCTCGCAGCCTATATCAGATAATGTAGAAGAAGCGGTATCGGGGGTAAAGGGTTCGATAGTAGTGAAGATGTTTGGAGATAACTATCCTTATATCGAAAGCAGGGAAGAGCAGATTTACAAGATCCTGAAAGGTGTACGCGGTATTGAAGACCTGGGAATTTTACGCAACATGGGCCAGCCCGAATTGCAGATAAACCTTAACCAGGATAAAATGGCCCAATATGGTGTTACAGCTGCCGATGCCAACGCGGTGATAGAAACCGCGATTGGCGGCCGCGCTGCTACACAGATTTACGAGGGTGAGAAGAAGTTTGATTTAAGGATCCGTTACCCGGAAGATTTCAGGAACAATGCAACCGCCATAGGCGATTTGCGTGTACCTACTTTAAATGGCGGTAAAGTTCCGCTAAGAGAGATAGCTGATATTGGCAAGATAACGGGGATCAGTATGATCTACCGCGATAAAAACAGTCGTTATGGCGCTATCAAGTTCTCTATCCGCGGCAGGGATATGGGGAGCACCATTGCCGAAGCACAGGCCAAAGTAAATGCACAAATTAAGCTGCCTAAAGATTACCGCTTAGAATGGGCCGGCGATTTTGAAAACCAGCAGCGTGCCACGCAAAGGCTGTCGCAGGCAGTGCCGGTAAGCTTGCTTATCATTTTCTTTATCCTGTTTATCCTGTTCGGTAACTTCAGGGATTCGTTGCTGGTATTAAACAACGTGCCTTTTGCCATCATGGGTGGCATCCTGGCTTTGTTGATTACCGGGGTTAACTTTAATATATCGGCAGGGATAGGGTTTATAGCATTGTTTGGTATCTGTGTGCAGAACGGCGTTATCCTGATCTCGAAATTTAAATCGAACATTAAGGAGCTTCGCCATCATCAATTTACTGATTTTACCGAGGCTTTAAAAAACGGCGTTGCCGATAGGATGCGCCCGGTTATCATGACAGCTATGATGGCCGCCATTGGTTTGCTGCCGGCTGCATTGTCCGCAGGCATCGGTTCCGAGGCTTCAAAACCATTAGCCATCGTAGTAATTGGCGGCTTAATTACCAATACCATTTTTAACCTGTTTGTATTCCCCATCGTGTTTTACTGGACTTACCGTAAACGCGTGGAAAGCGGAGACACCGGAAGATTATAACAAGGAACTTTCCCCAATTTCTCTATATAACCGAGCTCCCGTTGTAATAACGGGGGCTTTTTTAACAGGGTAAATACATCTAATTGGGTTAACATAACTTAACATATTTTAGATGTATTTTTTGTAAGTGTTTGATAAACAATGTATTGTATTTAATCATGGTTGACACTAAACTGATCGCGCAATTTTTACGCATCCAATATTTGTGCCTGTTGTTGGCCAATTCAGGTACCGAAGGGGCCTGGCTCTTCTAATTATTTTGCCCGGGTTTTTAACCACGAGGTTCCCTTACCATTACCCAATACGTGGCGTTGGTAAGCGGCTCCAAAAACGAAGCCGCAGTTTCATACCCTAACCGGTTGTAAAATGAAATATTTCTGGGCGTAAAAGTTTCCAGGTACGTGGGCAAGCCCAGTTTATCGGTTTTTTTCAATATCTCGTTTATCAAACCGACACCTAAACCTTTACCCTGAAATTCCGGCTTAATGCCGACGATGGAAAGGTACCATGATTCGGGGCCAATTAAACCCTCCAGTTTTGCCGACATAAAATCGACCATTTGCACATAGGCATCAAGTACGCCATCACCTAAATTGGTTTTCAGGAATGTTTTCTTTTCGCGGCCTTTTTCTGATTCAAGCGCTGCACTTAAGGGCTTACTCCATACAGACGCGCCATACCTGTGTTGGTCCGGAATAAACAGCAGACCGTATTTTTCGGCCTCGTACATCGAATAATCAAGGTAGCTTATTAAAGCCTCCCGTTTCTCCTTATCGCCGGGGATTGATTGTAATAGCCTGATATAAAACGGATCGGGTTGTAATGCCTGGTATAAGGCTTCAGAAAACTCCTGGTATTTAAGCGTGTACATGGCTGGTAAATATCGGAAATTATGCGGCGTGCTAACAGACAAAAATTGATTTATAGTTGAATAAGCCCCCGGTGTCCACAAATCAAAAACAGCCCGAAGATTTTGTCCCCGGGCTGTTTTATTATGGCTTTCAGCCTTATGCTTTTGGCTTTCAGCCTATTTCTTCATTACTTTATTCACAATATCGTTTCCAAAAACAAATACCATCAGGGTAACCAGTATTACAAAGCCCACTATTTGCGCACGCTCCAGGAACTTATCGCTTAGTGGTTTACCTTTTATCATCTCCACTATCAGGAACACAGCATGACCACCATCAAGTGCCGGGATAGGCAATAGGTTCATCAGTGCTAATACCATTGATAAAAAGCCTACCAGGCTCCAAAAGTGAACCCAGTCAATAGTGCCGCCAAACAGGTTTGCTATAGCAACAGGGCCGCTTACGGCTTTGTTAAACTTAACATCGCCTTTAAATATTTTACCCAGACCTTTGGCGTTATCAGTAAATGTGCTGATAGCTCTTGCCGCACCGATAGGGAATGATTGAAAGAAACCGTATTTTATGGTCTTTACTTCGGGGAAATCGCTTTTTGGCCTTGCAAAACCAATAGTGCCATCGGCAGTTACCTGGGCTTTTATTGGCAAAATGGTGCTGTTGCGTTTTACGCTCAGGTCAACCAGTTTGCCTTTGTTTGCCGCCAGCTGGCTTTGAATCTCGTCAAAAAATACTACAGGCCGGCCGTTTACAGCCACCACGCTATCGCCTTTTTGCAGGCCTGCTTTTTTAGCATTGCCATAAACCGAATCGACAGAAAATTTGGTACGTGGTACGCGGCTTATGAATTCTTCAATACCATGATCGGCCAAATCATTTAATATGGTATGCGGCACTGTAATGCTTAATGTTTGGGCACCGCGCACTACGGTGAATACCGTGTTTTCGAGCAATACTTTTGGGCTTGTTAAATCGTCAAAACGTACAATTTCTTTACCATTAACGGCGGTAATTTTATCGCCCGGCAATAAGCCTATTTTTTTGCCTACCACGCCTGGTACAATGCCATATTGCGCACTGGTATTGGGGATATAGCTTTCGCCAAAACGGATGGTCAGTATCCAAAATATAACAATACCTAAAATAATGTTAACCGTAACACCGCCCAGCATTACAATTAAACGCTGCCAGGCTGGTTTTGAGCGGAACTCCCAGGGCTGCGGCGGACCGGCCATCTGGTCGGTATCCATCGATTCATCTATCATACCGGCAATTTTAACATAGCCACCTAAAGGCAGCCAGCCAATGCCATATTCAACACCTTTATATGTAAACTTAAACAGGCTGATATTCCACGCGTCAAAAAACAGGTAAAATTTATCTACTTTAATCCCGAAAGCCCGGGCCGTTAAAAAGTGCCCCAGTTCGTGCAGGATGATTAAAATTGAAAGGCCCAGTACAAGCTGGCCTACCATGATCACTATACTCATTCGTTATATTTATCTATTAATAGTTTATTGCCTTTAACGGCAGTTTTTGTATAAAATTTTGCGCAAAGATGCGTGTTTCTTTGTCGGTATTCAAATAATCGGTTATGGTTGGTTGTGATACGAAGGCGATTTGCTGCATACACTCTTCAATCAAATCGCTCATGGCCAGGAAACCGATGCTGTTATTTAAAAAACCTGCAACGGCAATCTCGTTGGCCGCATTAATAATACAAGGCATGTTACCACCTTGTTTTAACGCAGCGTAAGCTAAACCAAGATTACGAAAAGTTTCCAGGTCTGGTTTTTCAAAAGTCAGGTTAGGGTAGGCGGTAAAATCAAACCGTTTAAAATCGTTTTGGATGCGGTTAGGGTAGGTGAGCGCGTACTGGATGGGCAGTTTCATATCCGGCAAACCCATTTGCGCTTTTATCGATCCATCCCTGAATTGCACCATCGAGTGGATGATAGATTGCGGGTGAACCACCACATCAATCTGCTCTGCATCTACATCAAAAAGCCATTTTGCCTCAATCACCTCCAGGCCCTTATTCATGAGCGATGCTGAATCGATGGTGATTTTGGCGCCCATAACCCAGTTGGGGTGTTTTAAGGCGTCTTCGCGGCTTACACCAGCCAAAAAATCAAGGCTACGGCCGCGGAAAGGCCCGCCCGACGCGGTGATGATCAGTTTTTCTACCGGGTTATTTTCCTCGCCTGTAAGGCACTGGAATATGGCCGAGTGTTCAGAATCTACCGGCAGGATGTTAACCCCATGCTGTTTGGCTAAAGTGGTTACAATTTCGCCGGCGACAACTAAAGTTTCTTTATTGGCCAGGGCGATATCTTTACCCGCCTTTATAGCGGCAATAGTAGGCTCCAACCCAGCAAAGCCAACCATTGCTGTAAGCACAACATCAATATCAGGATGCGTAACGGTATCAATAATAGCCTGGTGGCCTGCCAGTACTTCAATGGGTAGGTGCGCCAGGGCCTCTTTAACCTGCAGGTATTTGCCGGTATCGCATATAATGGCATACGCAGGCACAAACTCAATAGCCTGGCTAATTAATAGCCCGGCGTTGGAGTGCGCTGTAAGTAAAAAAGCCCTGAACAGGTTGCTGTTGCCTTTTATCACCTCAAGTGTTTGGGTACCTATGCTGCCTGTTGAGCCTAAAATGGCAATGTTTTTTATCTGGTTACTCAATTATAATATCTATATAAGAAAAATGCCGGTTATCCTAAGCTTGTCGAAGGACGCGAGGAGAGGCCTTTACCCGCTATGCTTCGACGCGCTCAGCATGACACCCTTTTTTTATTTCAGCGAATATAATTATAATACGCTTCGTCTATGTCAATTCGCTCTTTAAAGTCTCCCCTTTAGGGGAGATTTAGAGGGCTTAAATATACGCTTTTAAGCCATCTGCTATCTTCCTGTCGTTTGATAGCCTTGGCACCTTATTTTGTCCCCCCAATTTTCCTTCCGAACGCATGTAATTTATAAACGCGTTTTTTTGTAGGCCTTGGATGATCAAAGGTTGCAAAATGTTACCTTCAATCAGGTCAAAATAGTAAATATTTTTCTTTTGCAGGGCTTTGTCCACTTTTATGGCAAAGGCCTGAAGATCGGCGGGTGGTGTTCCAAACTCAACAAACCACTCGTGGTAGGGGAGTTGCCCGACCGCTGGGTTAACCTGCGGGGCTACGGTAAATTCAATAACATCCACCCCCTCGGCCTTTGCTACGCTCATTAAGGCATGTTCTACTTCTTCGCCAATAACATGTTCGCCAAAGGCCGATATATAGTGTTTAATACGGCCGGTTACAATGATTTTATAAGGGTTTTTAGATATGAATTTAATGGTATCCCCTAAGCTATACCCCCACAGCCCGGCGCTGGTGTTCATGATAAGCGCGTAGTTTTTCTCCAGTTCCACATCTTTGATATTGATGCGGGTTGGGTGCTCGTTAAAGTATTCTTCAGAAGGAATAAATTCGTAAAATATGCCTGAATCAACTAATAACAGTAGGCCGTGCTCCTTTTGCGAATCCTGGAAAGCGATAAAGCCCTCAGATGCGGGATAAGTTTCGATAGAGTCAATTTTAAAACCAATACTTTCCTCCATCCGGGCGCGGTAAGGTTCGTAGTTTACGCCGCCATGCACGTACAATTTAAAGTTAGGGAAAATATCTTTCACCTTTTTGCCGCCAGACTTTGCCGAAAGCCTGTCGAAATACATCTGGCACCAGGGCGGTATGCCGCTGATGAGGCGCATATCTTCATTAAAAGTTTCGTCAACTATGGCGTCAACCTTTTGCTCCCAATCTTCAATGCAATTGGTTTGATAGCTGGGCAGCCTGTTTTTTTGAAGGTAGGCGGGTACATGGTGTGCCACTATGCCCGAAAGCCTCCCGGTTGAAACGCCATTTTTTTCGGCTAAAACCGGGCTTCCCTGCAGGAAGATCATTTTACCGTCAACAAAACCGGCGTTGCCGGTTTCATGAATATAGGCAAGCAAGGCATTGCGGGCGGCTTTAATATGCTGGGGCATACTTTCCTTTGATATCGGGATATATTTTACACCCGATGTAGTGCCCGATGTTTTGGCCAGGTATTTTGGCTTGCCCGGCCATAGCACATTTTCTTCGCCTTTTACAACCCTGTCTATATAGGGGCGCAGGTCTTCATAATCGTGGATAGGTACGTTTCGTTTAAAATCTTCGTAGCTATTGATCTGTGAAAAATTATGCGCTTTACCAAAGGCGGTATCTTTAGCCTGGTGAATAAGATTGCTAAATGTATTTTGCTGCAATACAAGGGCGTTTTTACGCAACTGATTAAGCTCCCTGTTTACCAGGGCTGCAAAAACTTTGCTTAATACAGATTTAAGGCCCATTGGTTAATTGGTTTCGGACAGGTCATCGTCAACATCCAGGTGGCTATAAACTAATTTACGGTAGGTAACCATAATAATTACCTGGATAAAAGGGAACGTTAGCAAAAACCAGCAATAAAAAGCTAACCTGAATATGAATCCACCCTTTTCATCAAGTCCGGTTAAATTTATGATCAGGAAAACAGGTATCAATGCGATAAACAGAATGCCTATTATAATAATAAATATACTAAGGGTTTTAAAGAAGTTATCCTTGGTTATTTCGAAACTTTGTTTGAGCGATTCTATCGGTGCCGAATCATCGTCAACAATAAAGCAGATGCAAAATATACTGCGGAGACTTATGTAGAGGATAATCAATAATTCTATCGTTTGAAATATGCTTTCCAACCCCAGAAACCGTTGAGCCAATACGTAGAAGAAGAATAATATTGCAACAAAAAATGCTGTTAAAAAGCCGATAATAACAAAATTGAATGTCATTTTAGCCGATGGCAAAATATCTTTAAACTCAAATTCATAATATTCCTTATCCATTAAGGTTAATATGAGTTTGTAAAAGCTTAAACCAATAAAGCACTGCGTTATCAAGGCTATGAAGAAGAAAATAGTGGTAGTAAGGTAATCGCCAACCAAGAAAAAAGTCTTAAAAAAGTCAAGCACCTCATTTATAAACAGCGAAATAACCGAATACACAACAAGTGGCACAAAATTTTTCTTTAAAATATTCCATGCAGTTTTAATGGTTTCTGCAACAGAAAAGGTGTGGTACATAGGTTATTATGATCTGTTAAAAATTACCCGCTTCCAAAAATCCTGCATAAATCCTATCCCGTAGGCTGTTAGTTGAGTGAAGGCAGCTATAATGCTCAAAAATGCGATTTTTGCTGATTTATTTTTCCACCAAGCATGAAAAAATATTAACAAAATGATAAACAACACTATAAAGTTACCCAGTTTGGCAATCTGCCAGCCCAATAGGTTGAAAATGAGCGTAAAAAGCAAAAATAGTGTGAACGCCGCCGGGAAAAAGTGCACCGCCTTTAATTCCCCCGGGAAAAACTTATAAATGTTTATACGTGCCCTGCCAAAAAAGTGCAGTTGCTTAAAAAACTGTACAAAATTGGTACGGCGTTTATGGTAAACGATGGCGTCGGGTATCAGCCCTATTTTAAAACCAAGCGAATGGATGCGGATGCTGTATTCAATGTCCTCGCCCAATCGGGTGATAATAAAGCCGCCTGCTTTTTCCCATACCTGCCTTGACACACCCATGTTAAAACTTCGTGGATGAAACTGCCCAATCCCTTTTTTATTACCGCGGATACCGCCTGTTGTAAAAGGGGAGGTCATGCTATAGCTGATGGCCTTTTGCGTAGGCGTAAATGACGCGTGTGCTCCGTCGGGGCCGCCGTAGGCATCAAGGTAATTTGCGGTTAACGAATTATTTACAATCTGCAGGTAATCTGCCGGGATCAAACAATCCGAATCGAATATGATAAAGTAATCGCCCCTGGCGCGTTCAAATCCAAAATTGCGTGTAAAACCCTGACCCTCGTTTGCTTTTTTAAAGTAGCGAACATCCAACTGTCCAACAAAGCTGTTTACGATAGCTTCGGCGTCATTAACCGATCCATCTTCAATTACCAAAACCTCAAAATTCCGGTACGTTTGCAGCACCAGGGTCTCCAGTAATTCTTTGATCTCCTGCGGGCGGTTGTATAAAGGAATGATGATGGAAAAAAACATGTTTTTTAGATGTGCAGATTTCAGATGTGCAAATGTGCATATGAAGCTGTAGAATTCACGATTTTTTGATGTTAAATTTTGATAAGCTTTGCATCGATGAAAAATAATTTTATTTTTTTTCCTGATTCGTCTACGCATTTGAAGTTTTCATCTGCACATCTGGAATCTGCATATCTGCACATCAAATAACCTCCTCAACCAAATAATGGTTGCGTTCGCTTGAGCTACGGGAAACCAGTTCGGCAACAAAGCCGGTTAAAAATAGCTGCGAGCCTAAAATGATGGCTACAATGGCTATATAAAACCACGGATTATCTGTCGGCTGTCTTTCTTTGATGTGATGCGAAAGGTTATAAAGCTTGTCGGCCATTATCCATATCGCTATTACCAACCCTGTAAAAAAGCTTAATGTACCCATGGTGCCAAAAAAGTGCATGGGGCGCTTACCAAACTTGCCTACAAAAAATATCGACAGCAAATCAAGAAAACCGTTTACAAAGCGGCTCATGCCAAACTTGGTTTTGCCGTATTTGCGGGCACGGTGCTCAACAACCTGCTCGCCAATTTTGGTAAAACCAGCCCATTTGGCCAGTACGGGTATGTAGCGGTGCATTTCACCATAAACCTCTATGTTTTTAACCACGGTACCGCGGTATGCTTTAAGCCCACAGTTAAAATCGTGCAGGTTATCTATGCCGCTCATTTTACGGGTGGCATAGTTAAATAACTTGGTAGGGATGGTTTTGCTCAACGGATCATACCGTTTGGCTTTCCAGCCCGATATCAGGTCGAATTTTTCTTCGGTTATGCGGCGGTAAAGTTCGGGGATCTCATCCGGGCTATCCTGTAAATCGGCATCCATGGTTATCACCACATCGCCCCTGGTAGCGGCAAAGCCGGTATTAAGCGCTGCCGATTTGCCATAGTTACGCCTGAATTTGATACCTTTAATGAAAGGATTATCGAAGCTTAGCTTCCTGATCATCTCCCAGGAACCGTCCTTGCTGCCATCATCAACCAATATGATTTCATAAGTAAAACGATTTTCGGCCATTACGCGGCTTATCCATGAGGTAAGCTCGGGCAATGATTCTACTTCGTCATAAAGCGGTACTACAACTGATATATCCATTTATAAGGAATGTGATGCCTGGCTATAAAAGTTCTGCCCGCAATCATCCGCAAAAATATAAAAAATAGGGAATGGTTGGTATAATGATTTTTAAGACTCGGCCTCACCCAACCCTCTCCAAAGGAAGCCTCACCTAAATCCTCTCCAAAGGATAGGACTTTTGATTTGCATGATTGCGATTGTTTTTTTGCCATCTCCTTTGGAGAGGGTTGGGTGAGGCTAATTTAGGTGAGGCTGTGCAATATGTAAAGCCTCTATTACGTTAAAAGCACTTGGAAATATTTGCATAACTTGCCTGTCATTATAAATAAAGCCTTCATGAAATTTTGTAAAGCAATTCTTTTTGTTTTTCTGTGTGTTTTTTCCACATTAAGCTACGCTCAAACCGACGATCAACAGGGCGCAAAATACGATCAGCATAAAGTTTTCAATCCATTATTTTACCCCGAAAAAGGCAACGAATACAGGAATGCCGGTGGTGCCCCCGGCTCAAAATACTGGCAAAACCGTGCCGATTATAAGCTTGATGTTACGTTGGATACCACGAAACACCGGCTTGACGGTACTGCGTTAATTACTTATACCAACGACAGCCCCGATGCTTTAACATTTTTATGGCTGCAGGACGATCAGAATATTTACCGCGAGGATTCGCGCTCCGAAGCTGCCAGCTCGGTTACCGGGGGGCGTTTTACTAACCGCAGCTATACCAAAGGCGATGAAATAAAAGCCATTTACATTATTAAAAACGGCAAAACTACCAAAGCTGATTACCTGGTGACCGATACCCGACTGCAAATAAAGCTTAAAGATTCGTTGAAGGCCGCAGGTGGTAAGCTTCAGATTAAAGTGGAGTATGGTTTCGAGATACCTAAGTACGGTACCGACCGTATGGGCCGCCTGGAAACCAAAAATGGCTGGATATACGAAATAGCCCAATGGTACCCCCGCATGGAGGTTTATGACGACGTAACCGGGTGGAATGTATTGCCCTATCTTGGCGCCGGCGAGTTTTACCTGGAATATGGTAACTTTGATTATACCATCACAGCGCCTTCAAATTTGGTGGTAACGGGCTCGGGCGAACTGCTTAACCCCGCCGAAGTTTACACGCCAACTATCATGAGCCGCCTGGCCGCAGCCCGAGCAAGCGATAAAACAGTGATGATAAAGGACGAGGCTGATGTTTTGAGCGGTAACGACCATCCTAAAAAACCGATGCTTACCTGGCACTTTGCCTGTAAAAATGCCCGTGATGTAGCCTGGTCGGCATCAAAAGCGTTTGTATGGGATGCAGCGCGCATTAATTTGCCAAGCGGCAAAAAAGCTTTGGCACAATCGGTTTATCCTGCCGAGGTAAAGGGTAACGATGCCTGGGGCCGGTCGACAGAGTATGTGAAGGCTGCCATTGAACTTTATTCGGATAAATGGTTTGAGTATACATACCCCGTAGCAACCAACGTGGCCGGTACGGTAGGAGGGATGGAGTATCCCGGGATTGTTTTTTGCGGATGGGAAAGTAAAACCGGGGGCCTTTGGGAAGTTACCAATCACGAGTTTGGCCATAACTGGTTCCCGATGATAGTAGGCTCAAACGAACGTAAGTACGCCTGGATGGATGAAGGTTTTAATACTTTTTTAAACAACGTAGATACCCGCGTTTTTAATAAAGGCGAATATTATGAGCCGGTAGATGAGCAAAAAGCTGCATCGGGTTTATTTAGTGCCGATGCTGAGCCGATAATGACCATTCCAGATGTAATACAGGAGAGCTTTCTGGGCAACGCGGCCTATGATAAGCCTGCCCTGGGCCTTGCCATTTTACGCGAACAGATTTTGGGCGAACAACGTTTTGACTACGCATTCCGCACCTATATTAAACGCTGGGCATTTAAACATCCAACGCCTTGGGATTTTTTCCACACCATGGATAATGCCGCCGGCGAGGATCTGAGCTGGTTTTGGAACGAATGGTTTTTTACCACCTGGAAACTTGACCAAAGCATAAGCGGTATTGCCTACCAGGACGGCGACCCTGCGAAAGGTGCGCTGATTACCATAGAGAACCTGGAAGAGATGGCCCTGCCGGTAGTTATCAGCATTAAAGAAGAAAATGGCAAAACAGGCATTGTAAAACTGCCTGCCGAAATATGGCAGCGTGGCGGTACCTGGACTTTTCCTTATAAATCGACATCGAAAATAACCCTGGCCGTTATCGACCCCGACCATAAATTGCCGGATTTAAACGCCGAAAATAATTCGTTCAGTGGTTTGCCGGTTCCAACCGGCGTAACTGCCGGCAGTGTAATCAAAACCTATCTTGATGCTATTGGCGGGGTTGATAAGCTGAAAAACATCAAAGACCTGCAGGTTTCGGCAGCGGCCAGCGTGCAGGGCTCCGAGGTGCAGATGGTTTCGAGGTACCGAATACCCGGAATGTATTTTCAGCAAATTACTGTACCATCATATAACAACCTGGTACTAAGTCATATTTTGGTTAATAATGATAATATAAGTGTGCAGCAGGTAAACCATGAAATGCCTTTGGATGATGTGGCCAAAAGAGTGCTTAAAGAAAAGAGCAAAGCTTTCCCCGAGCTTGATTATGAAAAGTTGGGAAACGCGGTGTCGCTTGATTCAACAATGAAAGTGGTAAACGGCGATATGGCTTATGAACTTGACATTCATGTTGTTGATGGTGCTGTAATTAAAAACTATTACAGCCAAAAAACAGGCCTTAAAATAAAGCAGGTGATTGATGGTACCGCGAGTTCGGTAACGGAGTTTGGCAATTACGAGGGAATTAATGGAGGCGTTAAAATTCCGTTTTTAATTAAAACAGTTATCCTTGGCCACCCGGCTGATTTTAAGGTTAAAGAAACAGCCGTAAACAGCAATATGCCGGCGGTATCGTTTCAATAATACGCTGGCAATGTTCAACATTTACGTTAGTATAGTGACGTGATTTTTTGTAAATTTGATATCATGATACGGACAATACTCAAATCGACTAAGAATAGCTTAACGCTGGAACTACCAGATGATCTTGTTGGAAAAACGATAGAAGTATTGCCTTTGAGATAGATCAGCTTACTCCAACTAAAATAATACAAGATATTGAAAGGTCGAAGAGGATAGAAGCAATTGATAAGGCCCTTGGTAAAAATCGTTTAGATCTGTCAGTCTATAAATTTTATAGGGATGAGGCTAACAATTATGAATAAAATAGCTATTGATATAATATGGCGATCTATTCAAGCAAAATTAATTCTCTCAATAAAACCTTAGTCTTCTGGCCTGTTTAACTATTTGACATAGCACCGTTAAACCAACCCCAAAACCTTACTTGTACGCTCGCGTGTAGCAACGCTCAAAGCCTCATCATTTGATAATGATTGCCCGTATGAAGGGATCATCTGTTTTAGCTTTTCCTGCCATTCAGTTGTTTTAATATGGGTTTTAAAGCAGCGTTCAATCAGCTGTATCATAATGGGTACCGATGTGGAGGCACCCGGCGATGCCCCTAACAGGGCCGAAATGCTGCCATCTGCCGATGTTACTACTTCGGTGCCAAATTCAAGTACACCGGTGTGCTTAGGATCTTTCTTGATTACCTGTACGCGCTGGCCGGCAATGTCAAGTTCCCAATCTTCGGCCCTGGCAGTTGGTAAGTACTCTTGTAGTGCTTTAAGCCTGTCGGTGGGCGATTGCATTACCTGGCTGATAAGGTACTTGGTTAGCGGCCAGTTATCGCGCCCTACGGCAAGCAGCGGTAATATATTATTGGGTTTTATTGAACAAAACAGATCGAGTAAAGATCCTTTCTTTAAAAAACGGGTCGAGAAACCTGCATAAGGGCCAAACAGCAGTTCGCGTTTACCATCAATCATCCGGGTATCCAGGTGCGGTACCGACATTGGCGGCGAACCTACCGATGCTTTACCATAAACTTTAGCTTCGTGGCGCTTAATTACATCAGGGTTAGTACAAACCAGCCATTGTCCGCTCACCGGGAAACCACCAAAGCCTTTACTTTCTTTAATGCCCGATTTTTGTAATAATGGCAAAGCACCGCCTCCGGCACCAACAAACACAAATTTGCTGGTTAGCTTTCTTTTTGTACCACTTGTTTTATCTTTTACAGTAACAAGCCAACTGCCATCGTTATTGCGTTTAAGGCCGGTAACATCGTGGTTAAGGCTTACATTAACGCCTGGTTTTTGTTTCAGATTGTCAATTAAGCTACTGGTAAGGCTACCAAAATTCACATCGGTACCAATATCCATAAATGTAGCCGCTACCGTCTCATTTTCATCGCGACCTTCCATTACCAGCGGAATCCATTTTTTAATCTGTGCTTTATCTTCAGAGTATTCCATCCCTTTAAAAAAGTGATGTTTAGTGAGGGCCTGCTGGCGTTTTTTTAGGTAATTTACATTATCGGCCCCCCAAACAAAGCTCATGTGCGGTACTTTGCGGATAAAGCTTTCGGACGATGGGATATATTTTTTATCGATAAGATATGTCCAGAATTCTTTGCTTATCTCGAATTGTTCGGCAATTTTGATGGCTTTTTTTATTTCTACGGTGCCGTCCGGCAATTCGGTTGTGTAGTTTAGTTCGCAGAAAGCGGAGTGACCCGTACCCGCATTATTCATGGGGGCCGAACTTTCTGAAGCGATGACATCCAGGCGCTCAAAAATTTCGATAGTTAAGTCGGGCTGTAATTCTTTTAGCATTACCCCCAAAGTAGCGCTCATAATACCCGCGCCTATTAAAACCACATCAACCGTTGTTCCCGAACCTTTATCGCTGTTAGCCATCTTAGTATGATACCCTGCAAGAGGTATTTTGAAATTAATTACACCAGGTATAACCCGGTTTTTGCAAAATTGTTATGCTGATTTAACCCCTGAAAGCTGATTGAAGCAGGCCAGAATTAAATCTGACAATTTTAAGGATTTTTTACAGAAAATCTGTCGTCATCTGTCCATTAATTGCAATAAAAACAAGGTTTAAATTTAGGTAGCCACGTTTTTGAACAAATTACCGTTGTTGTATTTATAATAAATTAACACAAAATGCATAGTAGGCTGTATATATTACACCACCATTATGAAGTAAATTATGATACTCAATAAGTTAAACGCCGTTTTTTTTACAATACTTACAACGATATCCATAAGCGCCTGCAATCAGCAAAAGGCTAAGCCACAGGCAGTATCGGCAGATAGTTCAAAAAGCACGGTCCAGGTAAATGGAAAAAAGGACAGCGTATTGAATAATCCGCAAAAGAAATACGGAGTAGCCACCGCCAGCGACCCTTGTGTGAAATGCCTGCTGCAGGTAATACAGGAAAGCAAAAGCTTTAAGGCCAACACTGCCAGCATATCGCCACAGGATGTCAACTACACGGTTAACTGGGTAAAAGCTGCCGACCCAGCCCTAAAGCCAGATACAAGCAACAAAACCAATGCTGTGCGTGTTGATGTTAAAAAAATAGAAGATGGTGAAGATAAAGTGCTATGCTCCTATGTGTATAATAATGTAAACGGCACCATGTACCTCATCAACACCCAAAACAAGCTGGAACATGCCGTATCCAGCATTACACCAGAGTTACTCAAAAAGATACGGAATAGTTGTTATTGGGGAGTAGCGTCGGGAAAGTAGGGTAGATGTGCAGATTTTAGATTACAGATGTGCAGATGAACGGATTATTTGAGGATTTGAAAATTTGAGGATTTGAAAATGACCATATTCATTCGGACGAAATCCTGCATCATCTGAAAAATTTGTTTAATCCCGGTTCAGAATACAAAAAAAGCGATGAGTAAAACCCATCGCTAAATATTTTGCTGCAAACTGCCAACTGCTTAAGTGGTATAGCCCAGTATCTTCAATACCTGCTTGCTGTTTTGCTCTTCGCCAAAAACTTCAAAGTTAAATGTCTCGTCGCGGTTGCGGCGGATGATAACGTGTTTTGGTGATGGCAATAAACAGTGGTGGATACCACCGTAACCGCTTAGTACTTCCTGGTAAGCGCCTGTGTTAAAGAAACCTAAGTATTGCACTTTACGGGTTTTTGGCATAAATACGCTGTTCATGTGCGCTTCCTGGTTGTAGTAGTCCTGGCCGTCACAAGTGATGCCGCCAAGGTTTACGCGCTCGTATTCGCTATCCCAGTTGTTTACCGGTAACAGGATGTATTTTTGGTTAAGTGCCCAAACATCGGGCAGGTTGGTAATAAACGAACCATCCAGCATTAACCAGCGCTCACGATCGTTTTGTTGTTTACGGCCCAATACTTTATACAGGATGCCCGATGCTTCGGCAACGGTATATTTACCAAATTCGGTGATAATATCAGGCTCCATGGTATCGTGCTCGGCGCAAATTTCTTTAATACGGCTCACAATCTCGTTAATCATGTACTCGTAATCAAAATCAAACACCAGCGAATCTTTAAACGGCATACCGCCGCCAATATCAAGCGTATCCAGGTGCGGATTGATTTTTTTGAACTTGCAATAAAGCGTTACGTATTTCTCCAGCTCGTTCCAATAATAAGGGGTATCTGAAATACCAGAGTTGATGAAGAAGTGTAACAGTTTAACCTGGAAGTTAGGGTTATCTTCAATTTTGTTGTGGTAAAAATCGATGATATCTTCCATACGCACACCTAAGCGGGAAGTATAAAACTGAGAATCGGGCTGCTCTTCGGCCGCTATACGGATGCCCAGGTTACATGGGGTATCCATCTCAATTTCATCGTCATAAAGGTTAAACTCTTCCTTATTGTCCAATACCGGGATGATGTTTTTAAAGCCATCATGCAGCATATCAATAATATACGTTTTGTATTGGAAAGTTTTAAAACCATTACATATTACGGTAATATCTTTATTAACAGCACCTTTTTTCTCCAGGGCATCAATCATTGGCATATCAAAAGCCGATGATGTTTCCAGGTGGATCTCGTTTTTAAGCGCTTCTTCAACAATGTGCTTAAAATGCGAACTTTTGGTGCAATAACAATATTTATAGCTGCCGCGATAGTTGTTTTTGATAATAGCCTGCTGAAACAACAGCTTGGCTTGCTGGATCTTTTTGGAGATCTGTGGCAGATAAGTAAAGCGTAGGGGGGTACCATACGTTTCAATCATCTCCATTAAATTAAGGTCCTGAAAGTATAGTTCGTCGTCGATGATCTCAAAACCATCTTGCGGGAAACCAACACTTAAATCAAGAAATTCCTGGTAACTCTGCATCCTTAAAAAATTTGGGGCAAAAATGTGATTTTAAAACGGAATAATTGGCTATTTGTTGGGATAAAATTTATGGTTTGAATGTAATTTTAGTATCAAGTAGATAGTATCAAGTATCAAGACAGGAAAAAGCAGCAATCTATGTGCTATTCCGCTCTTGAGGAGGGCGAGGGGGCAGATCCTTTAATATGGTGCCGTTGAGCATAGTTGAATGATGCAATAATTATTATTGAACCGGCAAATGCACCTCGGCCATCATACATCTTGCACTTCCGCCACCATTGGTTTCTATAGTGTTGATATCTGCATAAACTAAACTGCCATATTTTTCTAATGTCGTTTTTTGTTGGCTGTTCAAAGCTTCATAGGCATTTTTCGACATCACAATTAAGGTTTCACCTTTATTGTTTTTTACCTCAAGCATATTACCCGCAAAATGGTTCATCTGTTCAAAGCTGATGGTAATGACCTCTTTTTGATTTGATTTAAGCGAATCTAAAACAACTATACGCTCGTGAGGATTAGGGATGCTATCAGCGCAAATAACCGCGAATTTGCTGCCCACGCACATCAATACATTGGTATGGTATATAGCTTTGCCATGCTCATCTGCCGCGTCAAAGCTGATAGCTTTATAGCCGGCCTGCTCGCAAAATAAATCTAACACCTGTTTATCCGTACGTGGTGACAAGCATGCATATGCAATTTTGTTTTCCCTGTCCAGCACCATGCTGCCCGTGCCTTCCAAAAAACGGTGATCGGCCTCAAAACGGCTCAGGTCTATAATATGGCCCACTTTGAACTTGTCTTCCAAGTTGGTTATAATATCCTCCCGCCGCTCCAGCCTGCGGTTTTCAGCCTGCATGGGGTACAGGAAAATTGTACCATCACCGTGAAATGACACCCAATTATTGGGGAAAATAGAATCGGGGGTGTGGGGCTGCGGCGTGTCGTTTACCACGGTTACCTGTACACCGGCATGTTCTAAAGTTTTAACAAAGCGATCAAACTCGGCAAGGGCTTTATCCTGCACGGCCTGCTGATCTGCATCGCGGTTTTGGAACGCATTACTTTCGGCAGTTTGCTCATTAAAGCCGAAACTTACCGGCCTTATCATTAATATGTTTGATGTTGATTGGGTGTTAGTCATTGGTCAATGGTCATTAGTCATTAGTTTGCTTGTCCGTCGTTGTTTACCAGGCATTGCCATTTTAAAACTATTAAAGTCCAATGACTAATGACCAGTGACCAATGACTACAAAACTTTATCTCTCAAAAGCGGCATACTCATACAATGAAAACCACCGCGGGCACGGGAAAGTTCGGCCGATGGCATTAAAATTAACGTGTCTGTTAAAGTTTTTGGGTCAAGTTCGCCCGATTCAAATTTTTGCAGCAGCTCGTTTACCTTTATAACATCAAAGCCACTTTGTTTAAAAGCTTCAACGGTTTTGTCGTTACGGTCGTAGCCTAAAACTACGCCCTCTTTTAAGGCCAGCAAGTTGCATGAATCTGTCCATTGCTCGCGCGAGTCAAACGGAAATATGTTATTGCCCGAATAGATGAACCTGGTTTTGTCGTCGCTTTGCAGGTCTTTTTCGCTGATGCTGGATAACAGGTCTTCAAGGCAATTGAATACTTTTGGTTTCTTGTCTTTCCTGAACTGTACAATCTCCGTCTTGTCTTTTGACTTTTTATCGGCAAACCACGACATTGGCTCCTGCTCTTCCAGCGGCGCCTCGGCCACCGCCAACGAGCGCAGTAGTACCCATGTATTGCGCTTTACCTGGGTAAATACAGTGTCGATGTGCATATAGTCGCGCTTGTGGGGTATTTTTACAATGGTTACCTTTTTTACCACATCGTTATCAAACAGTAGTTTAATAGCCTCGTTGGCGCCGCTGATAGAGGTACGCTCGCTGCAACCAATCAGCAAATGCTGCGGGCTCACCATCATTACATCGCCCCCTTCCAGGGTGGTTTTTTCCTGGTTATCCTCGCCGGGGCGTAAAAAATGTTGGGCTGTTTCCGGAATCTCTAATATGTTATTTTGATAGGATGCAAACAGCGGGTGGTTGAAAAATATATACCGCATCAGTAAAGTTTCACGAAAACGCGCTTTTTTTGCAGGCTTGTTCAGCAGCATGTGGTTGTTTATCGCTATACCCAAATCGCGCGAAAAAATGAGATTGGGAATAGGGGCGAAGATCATTTCCTCATCATTCAATGAACCCGAAATGAAGATCTTGGCCAATTCAACAGGGTCTGTATCTATCAATTGTTGCTGCAACCGGTAATTACAACTCTCAATTGCACAAACAGAAGCCACCAGTTTTTTAGGGATATCAGGCTGTTGTAAAATATCGGCCAGCAGGGTTTGTATTTCGATAACGTTGTTTGAGGCATGGAAATTGGTATTATCGGGCTTGAAAAATTCACGCTCGTAGTCGCTTTCTACTTGTTGCAGTTTGCCTTTTATTTTATCCGGATCTAAAAAATAGAGTAATAGTTTCACGTAATAATCATACTCGTTACGGCGCATGGTATCCAGGTGTACTATATCTTCAAAAAGCCAATCCTGTGCTTTTGAAGGTACAACTTTACCAAGGCCACTATCGGGGCTGTGAATGAGCAGGGTACGCAGCGTACCAATTTCGGAGGTTACATCTATTTTAAAATCGGAATTTTTAACTGTCATAAATGGAAATGATGGAACACAAATCTATCAGAAAATAAATGAGAAAATGAATGGCACAAGAAAATTGAAACGCCCTGAACAAAGATTCTTTTAAATATTGATTATATTTGAATATGGATTTGAAGGAAGAAATAGCGTTTGATGATCTATTGCAGGCAGTGCAGGCATTATCCGAAGACAAACGCGCAATTTTGAAGGAAGAACTTAGTAAGCCAACGGCCCAAACAGGTATAAAGAAAAAGAAATTGTCAGAAGATAAACTCACCGACTTTCAGAAATTCCTTTTAAATGGACCGGTAATGACCGACGAACATTATGCAGTTTTTAAGGAAACACAAAAAGAATTGAATAGTTGGACAAGAAAGTGATTTTATTAGATACATCCGTGCTGATAGATTACTTCAGAAAAAAAGATAAGACTAAGACTTTATGGTTTGAGTTATCGGAAAAAGCGAAATCCTTCGCTGTATCTACGATAACGCAATATGAAATTTATAGTGGCGCTCCTGCCAATCAAATAGAAATGTGGGATGAGTTTTTTAAACCATTAACTATTTTACCTTTTGATTCTAAGGCGGCTTTGATTAGTGCTAAAATTAGGGGCGAATTAAAGCGGATTAATAAACAAATTGGAGCCGAGGATTTATTCATTGCTGCTACCGCGATAAGCAAAAACATTCCTTGTGCCACGTTAAATAAAAAACATTTCGAGCGTGTTAGCGATCTACAGCTTATAAATTAGCACTCCTTTACTTAATCTCCCCAATTTAATTAATTTTGCCGCATGGATTTTATTATTGAAGCGGCCGTTAAAGCCATTAAACATTTGTACCAAACAGATGTAGCCCCGGCCGCTATAAGCTTACAGGAAACCCGTAAAGAATTTGAGGGACAAGTTACCATAGTCACATTTCCGTTCACCAAATTTTCCCGAAAAGGCCCCGAGCAAACCGGTGCCGAAATTGGTGAATACCTTAAAAATGAGTTAAAAGAAGTTGCCACATTTAACGTGGTTAAAGGGTTTTTAAATATTTCGTTAACTGACGAATATTGGATTGGCCAGCTATATAACCAGATATTACCAGATGACTTTGCTGTTGCCAAGCCTAATGGGCAAAAGGTAATGGTTGAATATTCATCGCCAAATACCAATAAGCCGTTGCACCTGGGGCATATCCGTAATAACCTTTTAGGCTTTTCGGTGGCACAAATTCTGGCAGCTGCAGGCTACGATGTTGTGAAGGCAAACCTGGTGAACGATCGTGGTATCCACATTTGTAAATCTATGCTGGCGTGGCAAATGTTTGGCAATGGCGAAACACCTGAGTCGTCCGGCCTGAAAGGCGATCATTTGGTGGGTAAATATTATGTGTTGTTTGATAAGGAACTAAGAAAACAATTAGTGCCGATCCTGGAACGCGTTTACGAGGAAAACGATCTGACGTTATTTAATGATAACCAAAAAGAGAAAATACAGGCGCTGCTGATTAGTATTGATAAACTAAAATCAAAAAAATACGCTACACCCGAAGACGAAACCAAACTTATTGGTGAGTTAACAGATAAAATTGGCACCGAGGAAGACAAGATCAAAGAGATAGCAAAAAATGCTACCTCGCTGATGGTTGAAACCCAGCAGATGCTCCAGAAATGGGAAGCCGGGGACGCTGAAGTTCTTGACCTTTGGAAAACCATGAATGGCTGGGTTTATGCAGGCTTTGCCGAAACTTATAAGCAACTGGGTGTTGATTTTGATAAGTATTACTACGAATCGAACACCTATCTGTTAGGTAAAGATATTATTGATGAGGGCCTGGAAAAAGGCGTTTTCTTTAAAAAGCCGGATGGTTCGGTTTGGATAGACCTGACTACCGATGGGCTGGATGAAAAACTGGTTTTACGTGGAGACGGAACGTCGGTTTACATTACCCAGGATCTAGGTACTGCTCAATTGAAATATAACGACTTCCACATGGATAAATCCATTTATGTGGTAGGTAACGAACAGGATTATCACTTTAAAGTACTTTTCCTGATCCTGAACAAATTAGGCAAAGCCGGTGCCGATGGGCTGTTCCACCTGTCGTATGGTATGGTTGATTTACCATCTGGTAAAATGAAATCTCGCGAGGGTACGGTAGTTGATGCCGATGACCTGATGGCCGAAATGGATGCTACAGCAAAAGAACAAACCGATGCCATGGGCAAGGTAGATAGCTTTAGCGACGAATACAAACAACAATTGTATCACACCATAGGTATGGGGGCCTTAAAATATTTCCTGCTTAAGGTTGATCCTAAAAAACGTTTGTTGTTCGATCCGAATGAATCGGTAGATTTTCAGGGCCATACAGGGCCTTTTATTCAGTACACACATGCCCGTATCAGGTCGGTATTAAGCCGCGCAGAATACCAGGTTAACAGCACAATTGAAACAACAGCCTTAGATACGGTAGAACGTGACCTGATTGTTTTATTAACCCAGTTCCCTACGGTGATCAAGGATGCAGCCAACGGCTATAGTCCTGCTATAATTGCCAATTATGTATATGAACTGGCCAAAACATATAATAAGTTTTACCACGAAAAATCGATACTACAGGCAGAAAACGATGTGCTGAAACAATTTAGATTGGAACTATCCGCTTCGTCGGCCAAAGTAATAAGCAAAGGAATGGCTTTGTTAGGAATAGATGTACCAGAGAGAATGTAAAGCCCCTGGCTCCTGAATAGGGAGTTTAAAAGCAAAACGCATAGTCATTTGGTTGACTATGCGTTTTGCTTTTAAAACTATTGTTCCCCCTTTAGGGGGGTAGGGGGCTTCGCTTACCTCCAATAACCCCTATGCCATGCATAGCCATGGCGAACAGGATGCCAGTAGCCTTGTACATAAACACGATTGGCACGCGGCCTTGCATAATACCCGTTTATATAAACATATCTGCCGCCGCGCCAGGCCCATTCGCCAGGTACCCAATAGGCGCCCGGATAGGGTGCTGCCGGCCGCACGTATACAGGTTCGGCGGGGCGTTCGGCTACATAATAATCTGCTGCGCAGGATGTAAATAGTGATGCTGATAAGGCTAATACTAATCCGGTTTTCGCAATTGTTTTCATCTGTAAAATGTTTAATAGTTACTACAGATGTTTGACAGTTTCAGATATTATTGGTTTAATGAGGATTTGGTGAACTTGTTTGCAATCACTAACTCTTTACTACCCGCTGAATATTTATAAAATCCACTCCCGGTTTTTATGCCACGGTGGCCGGCTGTAACCATGTTTACCAGCAGGGGGCAAGGTGCATATTTTTGATTGCCGAAGCCATCGTACAGTACTTTTAAAATGGCGAGGCAAACATCCAACCCAATAAAATCGGCCAACTGTAGTGGGCCCATGGGGTGGGCCATGCCCAATTTCATAACGGTATCAATTTCCTGCACTCCGGCTACGCCTTCGTATAGCGTATAAATAGCTTCGTTAATCATTGGCATTAAAATGCGGTTGGCAACAAAACCGGGGTAATCGTTTACTTCAACAGGGTCTTTATCCAGTGTTTGGGCCAGTTGCATAATGGTTTGTGTAACCGAATCTGATGTTGAATAACCCCTGATTACTTCCACCAGCTTCATTACTGGTACCGGGTTCATAAAGTGCATGCCAATTACATTGCCCGGGTTTTTGGTGGCAGCTGCGATTTCTGTTATCGATATAGATGATGTGTTGGAGGCGAGAATGGCCTCGTCCGAACAAATTTCGCTTAGTTGCCTAAATAACTTGAGTTTAATTTCCCGGTTTTCGGTAGCGGCTTCAATAACCAGGTCGGCTGATGTAGCGCCTTCTTTCAAATCGGTATACGTTTTGATCCGGCTTAGGGTATTTGTTTTACCTTGCTCATCAATACTGCCTTTTTTTAGTTGCCTGTCAAGATTATTGGTAATTGTTTGTACTGCTTTTGCCAGGGCATCGGCGTTGAGGTCAACCAGCGATACTTCAAAACCATATTGCGCAAAGGTGTGGGCTATGCCATTACCCATCGTTCCGGATCCAATAACGGTTATGTTTTTCATCATTTATCAGTTATACAATTACTAAATTGATTCAAATTATTGGTTTTGCAAAACGTCACCAAGCTATTATAGGCTAATAAGAGCTCCGGCATCTGTAACTGCCTTCCTGGTTAGGTTTTCAAAAGTGGGTATGGTGCCCAATTCCGGCAGATTGGAATAATTTAGAATATAGCTTTTGGAATATATATCCTTGGCGCCGTTAAATATTATACCCATAACCTCTATGTTGTATTTTTTGAGTGCGTGTATGGATAGCAGGGTATGGTTAATACTGCCAAGGTAATGTTGCGATACCAGGATCACTTTTGGATTAAGCTGTTTAATCAGGTCGATCATTAAAAAATTATCATTCAACGGTACCATCAGGCCACCCGCGCCTTCAATCACCAGCTGGTTATCTGTTTTAGGCAACAGGATATTTTCCATGTCGATACTAATCTTATCAATTGCGGCTGATTTATGAGGAGAAAATGGCTGTGTTAACCGATACGCTTCGGGATGAAATTTTGTGGCGGGATTGGAAACCAGGCTTTGTACTTTCATGGTATCACTATTATCCAAATCGCCGGATTGGATAGGTTTCCAATAATCGGCTTTTAATTTTTCGGTCACAATTGCCGATATTATAGTTTTGCCAATACCGGTGCCAATGCCGGTAATAAAAATGGGTTGTTTAGCGGGCATTAATAAAATTATTTACTGTATTACACAGCAAAGCTAATTCATTTAAGGTATTAAAACTATGCAGGCATATTCTTATACGTTCTGTTCCGGCGGCGACCGTTGGGCTTAAAATGGGCCGTACATCTAATCCGGCTGACTGTAAGGTGTTTGCCATCAGGCGGGCTGTATCATTGTTTTTTAAAATAATACATTGTATAGGGCCATCGCTTTTCAACAAAGGGTAATCACTATTGAAGTAAATATGGTTTTTAAAATATGCGATGTTATTTTTTAGGTTGATAATTTCCTCTTCGGCATTATTTAAAAGGTGATAAGCCATTTTTATCGAAGCCAAGTGATGAAAGGAGGGTGCCGTGCTATAAATAAATGACCTGGCAAAGTTTACGAGGTATTCTTTAAGCACCTTGCTGCCCAGCACAATAGCCCCGTGACTGCCAAGTGCCTTACCAAAAGTGACAACCGTAGCGAATACGCGGTTTTGTAGGCCAAGTTGGTTTGTTAAGCCTTTTTTGTACAAGCCCAATGCATGGGCTTCATCAACAATTAAATACGCACCGTACTTTTCTGTCATATCAGCGATATCTTTTATTGGAGCCGAATCACCGTCCATCGAGTATATGCTTTCTACAACCACATAACAATTGCCTTTAGATGCCTTTAATTTGGCCTCCAGGCTTTCGATGCTGTTATGTTTGAAGCTATATCGGTTGGCGTTACTTAGCCTTGCACCGTCGATTGCAGAGGCATGTATTAATTCATCAAGAATGATGGTATCGCCGCGCTGCGCAAGGGACGAGGGCAGGCCGAGGTTGGCGTCGTAGCCTGAATTAAATAGTAAGCCTGCTTCAAATCCATGAAATGCGGCAATTTCCTGTTCCAGGTCCTCGGCATATTGCGAATTTCCTGAAAGCAGCCTTGAGCCGGTTGAGCCGTTTAGGCTCAATGGATGACTATTCAATTCGGTTTTAACATCTTCTTTTAATACTATCGACCGGGCAAAACCCAGGTAATCGTTTGAACAAAAATCGACAAGGCTGTTTTCTGGTTTCAGGCTGCGATGTATGCCAAATTCCTTTCGCTCGTCAAGTTTTTTTTTCAGGTATTCGCTGGCTGATGTCAATTTACGGGATGCTTTATTAAAGTATATCTAATGCGGAGCTTTTGCTTTACCATGCAAAAATAAAAAAAGCGGCTCATCGCCGCTTCTTTTGTAGTATTATATTGAATTAGTTTTGGGAACCGCCTCCTCCGCCGCCACCTTGTCTCATCCTATCCATCATGTCCTTTTGCACCTTGTCAAAAGCAGTAGCTTGATCTGGCGTTAAAATAGCTTTCACTTTATCGTTAGTTGCTTTTCTCATCGGCATCATGGCGCTACGCATTGCATCCCTGTCGCCATTGGCGGCAGTTCTCACGCTGTCCATTTTTGCAGCCTGCTCTTTATAAATGGCTGTAACTTTAGCGGTTTGATCATCAGTTAATTTTAACTGTGTCTGTAAATCTTTAGCCCGGTCTTCGGGGCTCTTCCTCATACCTCCACCTTGTGCATGGCTTACTGCTGCAATCCCCATCAGGAAACAGCACATCAACAGAAATTTTTTCATAGCTCTTTTAATTTATTTACGTTTTAATCTTAAGATAAAGATATAACGTAAAGGTTTAAGAAAACCGATGTAACTTAATTGTTGCTTTGCTGTAAGTTGGATATCGAACGCTGCATCTGGGCCATCATATTGGTAAGGCTTTCCATAGTCGGTTCGGGTGTTGGCTGTGGTAACTGTGTTGATATATAGCCTTTTGCCTTCCAGATTTCCAGCACATCTTCTCCGTTTATTTCATACGGCTCATATACCGGGTTATCAGACATCAGCTTTAGCTTTTTATTGTCTTTGAATTTGTTACCTATCCTTTTATATACAACCCCATCATCTTTTGATATTACCACGTAAGTTTCGCCGGGTTTTACATCTGCCCAGTTTTCAAGGTACTCGGCAATAATTATATCGCCCGATACTATCGGCAGCATCGAATCTCCTTTTATTTCAAAAGCGCGGTAGGTTCCCTGCTTAAACATAGGTAAGTAAAACTTAGGGAGCTTGGCTACATATTCAGGGTCGGCATAGCCATTTAAGTAGCCGGCGCTGGCTTTAAGCGGCACCATTTCAATGTTTTCGTTATCCTCTTTATCAACAGAAATACTCAGCACGCGCAGGTTTGCGGGGTTACCTTTTGGCTTTGGCGCCCACTTTTCATTAATGGTTTCATTAATAAAGTCATCAATACTAATGTCAAAGTAGATTGCTAATTGCTTTAGTAATTCATATTTTGGCTCAGCACGCTCTTCTTCATAAGCGCCTACTAATGAGCGTTTTATACCTACTTCATCAGCGAATTGCTGTTGGGTAATTCCCTTCTTTTTGCGAAGGAATTTAATATTTTGTGAAATTATTGACATAAAATTTGCATTTGCTAAATTTATTAGTAATTTTATGCTCATAAAGTTAGTAATATTTATTCGTTCACCAAATTTTTTATCAAAAAATGAAACGTTTTGTATATATCATCACCGACAGAAACAGGAAAAACCTTCATGTAGGCTTATGCTCAGACCTGGTAAAAACGCTGCAGTTTTACAGCGATATGCCAACTTTGTTTTTTGATAGCGCGCAGCAGCTTAACCGTTTAGTGTATTTTGAGGAAATTAATACCGAAGAGCAGGCTATGGAACGTTTTAAAACTGTAAGCACCTATACAAGGCCTCAAAAAGAGAAAATGATCAGACCTGTTAACCCTGATTGGGTAGATCTGACCATTGGATTAAAATATGAAAGCGGCATACGTACAAGGCCTCAATTGCGCCCGTCTGTAAACGCTAACAGGCGCGCTATTACTTTTTAATAAATTTTAAAGCGCCCGAATTCATGCAATACCTTTTGCCACCGCGATCGGCAGGGCCATCATCAAAAACGTGGCCAAGGTGCAATCCGGTACTTTTTTCTATTACCTCATCACGGCTCACACCGTAGCTGTTGTCGGTAACAATGGCAACTTTTTTGGGGTCGACAGCTTTTACAAAGCTTGGCCATCCTGTGCCGCTATCAAACTTGTCCTCGGAGCTGAATAATACTTCGCCCGTGGCGGCGCTTACGTAAACACCCTTCTGGTGGTTATTCCAATAATCATTTTTATAGGGAGGCTCGGTACCACTTTCAACCATAATGTAGTATTGGTTGGGGGTAAGTATTTTTTTCCACTCCGCTGCTGGTTTACTTAGCTTGTGTTTTGCCTGACCGTTGCTGTTCTGGCAGCCAAAAGCTGTTATAATGCTTAATATAGCTATAGCAAAAATTGATTTTCTCATTACGTTATTCATTTCGTGTTTTTTGAACTATGATTTACCTCTTTAGTCGTAAAAGCGGATTTATCCTTACAACTAATTATAATTAAAATACGCAAATGCATTTTAAGCGGTTTGTCATCGCATAGTACAATTTAAATAACTTTTGCCTTAGGTAGCAATACTTTGGTTACCACATGCAACATGCCATTATTTTGCTCTATATCAAAACGATTAATGATGCTTTCCCCGCCATTTTCATCAATCAATACTATATTGCGGTTGGCATCAATTTTGGCGGTTAGCTTATTACCAGTAAGCGTAGTAAATGTAGCCATACCTTTATTTTTATTAATCTGCTTTTCAATATCCTTTGCCTTTAGCCAACCCGGTATAGCATGGTAACTCAAAATACGGGTGAGTTCCCAAAAGTGTGATGGTTTCATTAACGAATCAAGCCTTCCGCCAGGTAAATTCTGAAAAGCGCCGTTAACAGGAACAAATATGGTAATGGGACCGCGGCTTTGAAACGTAAGCGCCAGGTTGGCGGTTTTAAGAAAGTTATAAAACACAGATAAGTCCTGGGATAACGCCAGGTTTTTGACGATATCGTTTGCCGGTAACATACCATCGCCTGCAACAACTTTTAGCGGGCCAATTGCTTTAGGGTTTACAGCCTTTGTTTGTGCAAATAATGTGGAACCTAATAAAAGCAAAGCAGCAAGTAATATCAAATTTTTCATAGTGGGTTGGTTACAGGTATAACAATCAAACAGTTAACTGTTTTTGCTAAATTAGGTTTTAAATAAAAAAAGCGGCGCATGGCCGCTTAAATATATTTTTAACAAGGGTATTACCAGCCCGGTGTGAAGCCCAGCCCAAACACAGGTTTTTTAACATCGGTGCGGTTAAAAGGAATAGCCAGGTAAGGCTCCAGTACAAAGGCCCCAAAAACGTTTATCCTTAACGATATGCCCGCGCTTAAAGCAGGTACACGGCCGTAAGTTGTATTAAATACAGGGTTTCCGTTGCTGTCAACTTGTGGTACACCATTTTCATCCACAACAGCCGTGCGGCTTAAAACAGGAGGGTTTTTCTGGAAATAAATGTGTTCGCCGGCATTCCAGGCCAGGCCTGCGTCAAAAAACAAGTTCAGATCAGTAAACAGGAATTTAGATTTGATTTGTGCCAGCTTTTCGGGCCCGGTAAAGGGCAAGCGTGTTTCAAAATTGAATACCGCCATCCGGCTACCCGATAATTGGTCGATATTAAAACCGTTTGACGACTTGCTATTGTTATTGTAAAAAGTTTGTCCTTCATAACCCCTGATGTAAAAGGGATAACCGATAAATAGGGGGTAAATGCCGTTTGAATCGCCAAAGCGACCATAGCCATAAAAGCGGGCTGCAAAGGTAACCGGCTCAACACGTACGTATTTACGAAGATCGATAGTTGGCGAAAAGAATTTGTAGGTACCAAAATTGTAACCTGCTTCTAATCGGTAACGAAAACCGTTTAGCGGAGCCGTTACTCCAAAAAACGAGTTATCACCAACCAGCGCGGTTGAGAGTTGGAAAAGCGCGTATGATTTTAAATTATAACCCAGTAAGGCCGCTTCGTCCGAATTGGCTACCTTTTTCTTATCTGAATTAAGATAGGTGTAGGTTAATGTTTGTTTGTTATTAGCGTCAACCGCGGTATCAATTTTATAGGTATCGCTATACCTATCCACCCGGTATGAGTTATAGGATGCGCCTGCACTTACTTCAAAACGGTTTGTTTTATCAATAGGGTAGGAGGTGAATACCCTGGCGGCATCTTCAAAATTGCGGATGATATCTGTATTTTGAGATAATACTTTTACGTTTTTGCCGCCCACGTTTTGAACCGGGAGTGTTTCGGTTTGTATACCAAACAGGTAAGGGATATGCGATATTCCTGTGCCCAAATTCCATCGGCCGGTTTGGTTTACATAAGTTACGGCTGCGCCTGAGTCATAAATCTGACCGTTTACCGATGCGGCCGCAAAGATTTGATTCCGGCCCAGTATATCGCTGAAAACACCCTGGATACCGCTTGACAGGCTGGTGCCGTAAAAGCTGCTTACGCCAATGCCAACACCGCTGCCTGCCAGGTAATCAAGCTTAAACTTGGGGCGGTACGGGATTTCTTTAACAGAATCGGTTGGTATTTTACGGTAGGCCAGGAAATTGTTCAGGTTTGAATTGATCAGATCAACACCTACGGCACGGGGCGGGGGCAACATAGCCGCGCCGAAATCTACAGCCTGGGGTTGTAAAGTAATTGGTTTAAACGCTGATGCTTTGGCATTATACAGGGCGTATTTTTGTGCCCGGTAGTAGGAGTAAACCACATCATCATTAGCAGACACACTTAATGCCGGAGAAAACTCGGTGATGCCGCAGATTCCGGTAAACAGGTCGGTCATTTGTTCAACCTGGCCTGTACTGATGGTGTATCGGTACATATTGCGGAAGCCATCCCGGTTGGACAGGAAGTAGATCTGAGTTCCATCGGCAGAGTATTGCGGGTTTAAATTGTTGGCCCCGTTAAATATTTTGATATCGGTTACTTTGCCTGTTGCCAGGTCAAGTTCGGCAAGGTTAAAGGTAATGGCCTGCTCTAATGATTGGTCATAAGTGGAGCGATCACTTGAAAACAGAACTTTTTTGCCGTCTCGGGAATAGGTTGGCTGGTAATCGGTATACTTATCGTTTGTGAGCTGCGTAACCTTTTTTGTATCGAAGTTATAGGAGTACAAATCGCTTTGGCCTTCAACAAGGCCGGTAAAAACAATATCCTTACCATTGGGCGACCAGGAGAGGTTACTAAATTGCTCTGCCTGCTCCATTGATACATCATCAAGGATGCGCCCGTTGTTGATATCAACAACTTCCATACGGTTACGGCCTTTGCTAAACACGCTGAACGCAAACCGCTTGCTATCCGGCGACCAGGCGCCGGCCGATTCGATGAAGTTAAACTCATCTATATGCGTGTTGGATACTTTGCTGGTCAGCTTTCGTAAAATTTTACCCGTTCGGGCATCGGCCAGGTAAAGGTCGATACTGAACAAACTTTTGGCAGATAGAAATGCGAGGTATTTACCATCGGGGCTTACCGCAGGGGCAACCACCAGATCGCCGCCGTTGTCTTTATCTACCAGTTTTAAACCAACAGGCTTTTGTACTGTATCCTTTAAAAATGGCTTGTAGGTGCTTTCTATTGAGTTTTTCCACAAGCGGGATAGCGTTTTATCGTCATATCCAAATGTGCGCCTGATGCCATAGGCAAGGCCGTAGCGGGCGGTGTTTTTAAAGAAAGGCACAATTACAGTATCTCCGTAAGTCGACCCTAAAAACGACCAAAAGGCTTCTCCGTAGCGGTAAGGGAAATATTTGTTACTTTCTGTAAGATCTCGAACTGTGGGGATATCATGGTTCAAATAGGCATCGCGCATCCACATGGCAGTATAAGCATCTTTTTTACCTAACGAGAGATACTCGGCCATACCTTCTATCATCCATAAGGGGATATTATTGATGTTCTCAAAATTCTCATTCTGATTGCCGCCTAACAGCGCATGATATTGAAAAGCGTGCACCAATTCGTGCCCTATTACGTGGCGTGTCATTTGGTTTGTTTCCATCACAGGCATCACAACGCGGTTTTTTAAACCCTCGGTAATACCGCCGGTACCTACACCAATTTCGCCGTCAATGGCCGTGGTTTGTTGAAAATCGGGGTGATTGGCATATAAAATAATTGGATTGGCTGTTTTGAATGTGTCCTTAAAAACCTGTTGGTGCAGTGTGTACCACAATTCGCTTTCCTGGGCAAAGCGTTTGATCATACTATCGTTTTTAATGTAATAGTAAATTTCAAAATGAGGTGTTTTATAAACTTTGAACTTGAGGTTTTTGTACCGTACCTTATTTTGGCCGAAATATTGCGCCCTGGCGCTGTTGCTGATGAGCAACGAGCAGATAAGGCATACCAATATAAAGCTGAACTTTTTAGCGTTGTTTAACAATGAGTAGGTTTTATTCATAATTCAAACTAAATAGAATACGGCTAATTTAATGAATAATCGGCAGGCTGTAGGGCCTGCCGATTGATATTTGAAACTTGTATATGAACTTTTAATCCCCTTAAAATGCCCTATTTTTGATTGGCGGGCGTTGTTTCGGGGTTCTCCGGCGTACTGGCAGCCGGTGTTGGTATAACGTTGGTGGTATCAATAGGGTTGCTTGTACTATCTACCTCTGTGGTATCAGCGGCAATATGCGGCGACGGACAATTGTAGTTTTTGGTGATCTTGCTCCAAGGTTTTGGGAAAGGCCCATAAGTATAACCCAGTTTCGGATCGGCATAAACCTTCTCCATAAAGCGGCCAAAAATGGGCAGTGCAGTGTGCGATCCTTCACCGGTCTCTGACGAGGTAAAGTGTACGCTTCTGTCATCGGCACCAACCCATACGCCGGTAACCAAGTCTTTTGTTATACCCATGTACCAGCCGTCGACATAATCAGATGATGTGCCGGTTTTGCCGCCAATCTGGTTGTCCTTTTTCCAAAGGCCATTATATTCCCATAAGGCCTGCGAGGTTCCTCCTGGTTCTTCCATACCACCACGGAACATATAAAGCATCAGCCAGGCGGTTTCTTCGCTCAATACTTTTTCTTGTTTCAACTCAAATTCGTCAATTACATTACCCTGCTGGTCTGTTATTTTAGTTACCAGTAATGGATCTATCTTTTGGCCTTTATTCAGGAATGTGCTGTAAGCCCGTACCATTTCATAAACAGAAACATCATTGGAACCTAATGATACCGAGGGGACCGATTTTAAAGGGCTTTCGATACCACATTTGTGCGCGTACTGTACAATTTTATCCCATCCCACTTTTTCGGTAAGCTGGGCTGTAATGGAATTTACCGATTTACCCATAGCCCACCTTAGCGACATTTCCTGGTACGAAAAGTGAAAATCGGCATTATTGGGTTGCCATACTTCGTCTTTACCGTTGTCTTTATATTTTATGGTTACAGGCTGATCTGTGAATTTATCGCAGGGGGTATAGCCGTTATCAAGCGCAGTTAAATAGGCAAATGGCTTAAAGGTAGATCCCGCCTGCCTTCTTGATTGATTTACGTGATCATAGTTGAAAAAACGATGGTCGATACCGCCAATCCAAACCTTTATTTTACCGGTTGATGGTTCAAGCGTCATCATGCCGGTATTTAACAGCTTGGCGTAATATTTAATAGAGTCGATGGTTGAAAAAGTGGTATCCTGCTCGCCGTGCCAGGTAAAAACGGTCATCCGTTTTTTGGTTTTAAAGTACTCGCTTATTTTTACCGTATCACCTCCAAATTTTTTATCCAGCAATTTGTAAATAGGCAGTTTTTGCTCATTTTTTAAAATGAAATCTTTGATTTCGACACCTTTTGAATCGCGCCATGGGTTTTTATTGCCCCATAGGTTGTAAAAACGCTTTTGCAGCATTTTCATTTTTTCGGCAACGGCTTCTTCGGCATATTGCTGCATCCGCGAATCTATGGTGGTGTAAATCTTCAATCCATCTTCATAAAGGTCATATCCATTTTCTTTACACCATTTATCCAGCCATTTTTCAACCGCACGGCGAAGGTATGAGTCGCCATGCGAATCCTCTTCTACATAGCTTAAATCGAGTTTTATGGGCAATTGTGAACTGCTTGTATATTGTTCTTTGGTAATTGAGCCATTTTTTAGCATCTGACCTAATACCGTATTTCTGCGTTCCGTAGCACGTTCGGGGTTGCGGATAGGATTATAGCTGGATGTGGCTTTCAGCATGCCTATAAGCAAAGCGGCTTCACCGGGACTAACTTGGTCTGGTTGTTTGTTAAAGTATTTTAACGTGGCTGTTTTTATGCCAAAAGTGTTGTTGCCAAAAGGCACAGTATTAAAATATAGTTCAAGAATTTTTTGCTTGCTATATACGTGTTCAATTTTAAAGGCAGTAAGCCACTCTTTAAACTTATATACAACAGTATTTATAAGAGGCACTTTCCGGATAAAGCCCTGGGATTTGCGCTTACGTGTTTCAAAGAGGTTTTTGGCAAGTTGTTGTGTAATGGTACTGCCACCGCGCCGCTCACCTTTAGCCGTGGAAATCATACTGGTAAAAAACGAATAAAAATCGACACCACCATGACTGTAAAAACGCACGTCTTCGGTCGAGATAAGCGCATTCACCAGGTTTGGCGAAATGTGCTTTAAATCAACAGGCGAGCGATTTTCTTTATAATACTGGCCTATCAGTTTACCATCGGCAGTAAAAACCTCCGACCCTACAGAAAGTACAGGAGTTTTAATATCCTGCATGTCAGGTGAATAACCAAAAAGCCAAAGGAAGTTGAGCTCTATAGAGCAAAAAAAGATGATAACGAAGTATATGAAGATAACAAGGAATCGCAGAAACCGGTTTCGTATTTCTCTGAACATTGGGTAAAGATGTAAAATTATGGCGCTAAATCATAGCCCGAAACAAATATTAATATGTGTAGTTTATATAAAGCTAAATATATAACAGCCGCCTGCCATTTTATTTAATAAAGGCTAAAATTTCCATAATATAACTTGATGTTACCTTAAACGGGAACTTATATTTAGGTTTGAATAGCGGCGCTGTACATTAGCTAAAATAAACTTTTATTATCAACGCAATTTTAATACCTAAATTTCATGTTAACAACGTGTAAAACAAATTTTTTATCATGAGTAATATCGTCAAAAAGTTTAAAGTCGAAAATGGCAAAGGATTTAAGCTGGGGGACTTCGATCCGGCATATTCCGACGGATTTAAAAAAATCGAGGCCCGAAAGACGTTAAAAGACCTGATAGGCGAAACATTTGACCTGCAGACAGAACTTTATGCAGCCAATAAATACGCCCTGCTCATTATTTTCCAGGCGATGGATGCCGCCGGGAAAGATAGCGCTATTGAACATACATTATCTGGCCTAAACCCGCAGGGCTGCCAGGTTTATAGTTTTAAACAACCCAGTCCCGAAGATTATGAACACGACTTTCTGTGGCGGCATTACCGGTCGTTACCCGAAAGGGGGCGGATAGGTATCCACAACAGGTCGCATTATGAAAATGTATTGGTAACCAAGGTACATCCAGATTTGTTGCTAAAAGAACATTTGCCGGGGATTAATGATGTAAAAGATGTTGATGGGAAGTTTTGGGATAAACGTTACGAAAGTATCCGGGCATTTGAAAAACACCTTACGGAGAACGGTACCGTTATTATAAAATTTTATCTGAACGTATCTAAGCAGGAGCAAAAGCTGCGTTTTTTAAAACGGATTGATAACCCCAAAAAGAACTGGAAATTTTCGGCTGCCGATATTCAAGAGCGGGAAAAATGGGGGGACTATATGGATGCCTATGAAAAGGCAATAAAGGAAACCGCTACCGGTGATTGCCCCTGGTATGTAATTCCTGCTGATAAAAAATGGTTTACACGGATAGCCATTTCTACTGTTATTCTTGATACCCTAAAAGGATTAAAGCTGAAATACCCGGTGCTTGAAAAAGAAGAGAAGGATAAATTGGATGAATCCAAAAAGCAATTGGAAAAGGAATAGGCATCCTCTCCAATTGCTTAATCGAATTTTGTTAAATACCCGAAAATATATTTTGTGCAGGTTCGCCAATTAGCGGCATTGGTTTTCTTTCACCCTGCAGCGCGCCAAGCAAGCCAATCAGCCAGATAATAAAAAGCGCAACCCGTATTACCCAAAGTATTGCCGCACCAAATGATAAACCTACCGAAAAAAGTATAGCACCGGCGGCATACGACACAATCATCGACACGATGTGGAATAACAGTGTTTGCCTCATTTGGTAGCTTGCCTGGTAGGTTTTGTTTTTTTGATATAGGGCAAAATAAGCAATAAGCCACCCTATAATGGTAAAATAACTGATGATGCCGGCTAATTTGCCATCATCGCTTGACGAATAGTTGCTCATAGTAAAGAAGATGATTTTAGATGCCAATTAATTATTAAAGCTAACCATATTTGTGATCAAAAGTTTAGTTTGATCACAAATTATTCCACCGTTATTTCATCGGCAAAAATGTACGATTGGCTGCCCTTACTTTCATGCCATTCGGGCAGTGCGCCGTATTGTTTGGCTATGATTTTAATATAGCGGGTGTTTAAATTTAGCGGCGCAGTAAATTCCTGGGTTTGCGAATTCGTATCTTTAATATCTACTTTAGTATTCACCGTGGCTACCAACTTATAATTCCTGCCATCGTCAGATACCCAATATTGAACGTTTTTAGGGAAAACTATCCATGCATTGCTATCTTGTAATGTGCCAATACTAACTTGTTTTACAGGTTTTATGGCACCCATATCAATAATGGCTTCCAAATCTTTGCCCTGGTAGCCCTGCCAGTTGCCCACATGCCAGTTTGCTGTGCCGCGGATGCCATTTATAAGCGATTCGTCGCCTTTATCTGCATAGTTAGGCAGGTATTTATTGACGAGCGTTAGTTTGATGTCTGATCGTAGTTTAATAAAGTTAGCCTCGTCAACAAAGCTGCTTTTACCCTTAATAATTGCTATCGCCTTAACGGTTGTATTCCCGATAATAGCAATTGGCTTGCTGTAAAGTGTTGAGTTTACTGTAGGGGTTAATCCATCTAATGTGTAATAAATCCCCGCATCTTGGTCGCCACTTTTTATTTGTATGCTGATAGGTTCTTTGAATGATTTGGCGGGTGCTATAATGTAAGGGTTAGCCACAATCAAGCTATCGTTGATTTTTGAGGTTGGGCGTTCCAAATCCTGTACAAAAAGTTTGTTGGCCAGTTTGCCGGCAAATACTTCAAACTCGCCGCCATTGGCCAAATCGTCAAAATTGAGGTATAGCTTGTTATAGGTTTTCTTGGCCAGGCTCATGCCCTGCAAATAAATATTGCCTTTGCCTATGCTTGCCCCGGAATTTATTATAGTGAATTGTTTGCCGTTCTCTAAATTAATAACCGTTTTATCAAACTGTGGCACCCCAACCTGGAAAGCCTGCTGCCCGGGAGCAATATTGTAAACACCCAGCGAACTCATGACATACCAGGCCGACATTTGCCCGCAATCTTCATTTCCCGCAAGCCCATCGGGTTTATTGCTGTACTCTTCACGCAGAATCCTGTCTATATAAAATTGTGTTTTCTCGGGCGATGCGGTAAAGTTGTACAGGTAAGCCATGTGATGACTTGGCTCGTTTCCGTGGGCATATTGGCCGATAAGGCCGGCCACATCCGGTATATCGCTGCCCTTTAACTTCGATTCGGTAGTAAACAATTCATCCAGTTTGGCTTCGAAAGCCTCTTTGCCACCCATTTTTGCCATCAGGGTTTCTACATCCTGGGGCACCATGAATGAGTATTGCCAGGAATTGCCTTCCGTGTAGTTACCGTTTATCTCGGTAGGGTCGAAGGGAGTAAGCCAGCCACCATTGCTGCGGGCCTGCATAAAACCATTCTGGTTATTGTAAACGTTTTTCCAATACTGAGCACGCTGAATGTATTCGGCGTAGTCGTTAGCATGGTTCAGCATTTTAGCCATTTGGGCTATACACCAGTCGTCATAAGCATACTCCAGGGTTTTTGATACCGAAGCATCTTCCTGGTCGGATAATACAGCGCCGTTTTTGCGGTAAATATCCAGTCCAAACTGGTTGCGGTTCACCGCGGCTTTCATTGCGGTAAATGCTTTTGCTGCATCAAAATCCCGGATACCTTTAGCATAAGCATCCACGATAACGGGGATGGAGTGGTTACCTATCATGCAATAGGTTTCGGTACTGGCCAGTGGCCATATAGGCAGTAATCCACCCTGGTCATACATCGCCAGGAATGATTTGATGAAATCAAGTGTGCGTTTTCTATCTATCAGTGTAAGCAAAGGGTTTTCGGCCCGGTAAGTATCCCATAACGAAAAAACGGTATAATAGTTAAAGCCTTGGGCGGTATGTACCTGCTGATCTATGCCCCGGTATTGGCCGTCAACGTCGCTATAAATGTTGGGTGCCAACATGCTGTGGTATAAAGCCGTGTAAAATATGGTTTGTTTTATACCGGCATAGTCAATGGGTTTCGCCTTTTTACCGGCGGGGGCCGGGCCATAAGGACTGCTAACAGTCCCTTCATCACTAAGTGCCGATTGTTGCGACGAGGATGGGCCGCCGCCTTCAACCTGAATTTTATTCAACTCGGTATTCCAGGTCGCTTTGGCTGCTTTCTGGACCTTTTTAAAATCGAAATCGGGTACTTCTGCGCCCAGGTTTTTCAAGGCACCTTCGGTGCTTACAGCCGAAATGCCCACTTTGGCAATCACCTCTCCGGGATTGTTAAACTGCAGGTACATTTTAATGTTCTTACCCTGCGCTTTGTTTTTTCCTTCCTGTAACTCGTTGTTGCTGGCTATCCCGTAAGTTTTAAATGGTTTAGAGAATTTAGCATAAAAATAAACCTGCTGGTTATTGGCCCAGGATTTTGATTTGCGGTACCCGCGAATTTCGTGGTCATTTACCACTTCAATCCATGAATCCAACACCTCGTCGCGGTGTTGCAGGTCTATAATAATGTTGGCTTTTTCGGCAGCAGGGTAATTATAACGATGTACGCCCACACGGGTGGTGGCCGTTAATTCCACCCCGATATTGTATTTATCCAGCAAAGTTTTATAATAACCAGGGGTGGCTACCTCATTTTTCTTTTTAAAACCAGAACGGTATTCGGTGTTTTTAAACTGTGGCTCGCCGGTTGTAGGCATAAACAACACATCGCAATAATCCGGAATGCCAGTGCCGCTTAAATGGGTGTGCGAAAAGCCATAAACCACTGTATCGGTATAATGATAGCCCGAGCAGCCGTCCCAGCCTTCCAAACGTGTATCAGGGCTTAGTTGCACCATGCCAAAAGGCATTACCGCGCCGGGGTAAGTGTGCCCATGCCCCCCGGTACCAATAAAGGGGTTAACCAATTGGGCGTAATCTTTGTCTTTTCTTTTTTGTGCCGATGCTGGTACAACGAAGGCTAATGATAAAATGATTACAAATAAACGGCGACGTATAAATCGGATAGCGAACATACAATTAAATACAGTTTTATTATATCACGCAAAATAAAACTTAAATATTACAATGTACGATGGCAATAAATATAATACATAGCCGATGTAGTTACCCAGAAGGCCGAAAAATCTTGTATCAATGAGAAATCAATTTATTTGAGTCTCAATTTTTTTGAGGCTATTGATGCTGCGTTGAACAGGCAAATTAAAAAAATGGGATTTACTCGCAAAAATCATACTGTCTTTTTTAAACATCGAATCGAAAAATACGGTAGTATAATTCCCTGTATTATCTGTTAGCTTGAGGCTTGTATGATTTGTAACCTGCATTTTAAATGGCTTGCCATCCTTATCGGTTACTTCAATAGAATCAATTCCGTTGTAAAAGTTTTTGCCGTTTTTTAGTAATACGCCTGCAATGCCAAGCCTGAAGTCATAGGCTTCGGTTATCTTTTCCGGGTTAACCTTGTCAAGTTGGCTTGCTAAACTGGCCGGGGTCATGTAATAAGTGGAGCAAGAGCTTGCCAGTACAGCAATACACAATAGGGGAAAGAATATTTTCATAAATGAATAAGGCTTGTGATAAAATTCGTCGAAAATAGGTATTTATCCGGCATGATGCAATGGCAAAAATGCGCGAAACAAAAAAACGCCCGGTTTATTAGCCGGGCGTTTAGTTTAGCAAGGGGTATTATGCGTTGCGTACAACGCCCATCTTTTTCAAAAGCTTACGGTTTTCGCGGCGGTGAACCAGCCGGTGAACGATAGCATATATGATTGGTAATATCAATAACGTTAAAATAGTGGAAGTTACCAGGCCTCCAATTACTACAATAGCCAGGGGTTTCTGCGTTTCGGACCCGATACCTGTTGATACAGCTGCAGGCATTAGTCCTATGGCGGCCATCAGTGCGGTCATCACTACGGGTCTTACCCGGCTGATTACGCCATCTAAAATTGCTTTATCCAACGGAATATGCTCTTCCAGGTTCTTTTTAAATACAGATACCAGGATTACACCGTTTTGGATACACACGCCAAATAAGGCGATAAACCCTATACCCGCAGAGATACTAAAGTTTGTGCCTGTTATATGCAAAGCCAGTATCCCGCCGATTAAGGCGAATGGTACATTCATGATAACCAACGTGGCATCCTTGGCATTGCCAAATGTAATAAACAAGATGAGGAATATTACCAGTAAGCAAATAGGCACTACGTGGGCCAATGTATTTGATGCACGGATCTGGTTTTCAAACTCACCTGCCCAAACATCAGTGTAACCATGCTCAAACGTTACTTTCGAGTGCACTTTGCTTTGTGCCTCGGCTATGGTGCTGCCCAAATCGCGGCCGCGTACCGAGAATTTTACGGCAATATACCGGGTGTTATTATCCCTGTAAATAAAGGCCGGCCCGGTAATAGTTTTGATGGTGGCAATTTCTTTTATTGAAATTTTGGAACCGTTAAGGGTAGGCACCATCAGGTTTTCTATTTTATCCTGGGTATTGCGGTATTGTTGCTGATACCTTATTCTGATATCAAACCTGCGTTCGCCCTCGTATAATTCGGTTGCGGCTTTACCTCCTATAGCCATTTCAATAACTGAGTTGGCATCGGCAGTAGATACGCCATAAAGCGCCATTTTACGTTGATCAAGTTCAATCCTGAACTCGGGCTGCCCCAAATTGCGCAACACGCCAAGGTCTTCAACGCCCTGTACTGTTTTTAAAATTCGCAGTACACTATCGGCTTTTTTATCAAGCGTTTGAAAATCGGGGCCGAATATTTTTACAGCCAGCGCGGCGTTAACGCCTGCAACTGCTTCCTCTACGTTATCGCGGATAGGCTGCGAATAATTGAACACCGCACCCGGGATTTTGCTTAGTTGCTTATCCATATCGGCAATAAGTTCATCCCCGGTAATGCCGCTTGGCCATTCATCCTTCTTTTTAAGATCGACCTGGATCTGTACGTCAAAAAAGCCCTTCGGGTCGGTACCGTCATTGGTTCGGCCAACCTGGGCAAGCGTCTGTTTTACTTCGGGAAATTTGTCCAATATCTGCATCATTTTTTGATTGATGCTTTCGGCCTCATTTAATGAAACACTCATCGGCAATTCAGCCTCCACCCAAAGCGCGCCTTCATTTAAATCAGGTAAAAACTCTGACCCTAAAAACCTGGCTGAAAAGAATGTAATTGCCATAAATGCAACCGCAACTATCAAACTCAATTTTTGATTTTTATAGGTAAAGTTGAACATCCGGCGGATGCCGTTCTCGAAAAAGATAACTACCGGATTATGTTTTTCCTTTACGTTTTTCTGTAACAGGATGCTGGACAGGGCAGGTACCAGGGTAAGCGTGAATATTAATGCCCCAAGTAAAGCAAAGCCCAATGTATAGGCCAAAGGCGAGAACATTTTACCCTCAACCTTCTGGAATGCAAAAATCGGGATTAAACAGGTGATGATAATCAGCTTGGAGAAGAAAATGGCTTTACCCATTTCGGCACCTACATTTTTAAACAAGCCCAGTTTGGCAAGGCCGTTAAACTTTTGCATGCCTACTTCTTTGGCCTTATGGTCAAGGGCAACAAAAATTCCCTCAACCATTACAACTGCGCCATCTATAATAATACCAAAATCCACAGCACCCATTGATAGCAGGTTGGCGCTCATACCTTTTATGCGCATACATACAAAGGCAAACAGCAAGGATAGCGGGATGATAATAGCAACGGTAAGGGTTGTACGCCAGTCGGCCATGAACAGGAAGACGATGACCGTTACCAGTATAATGCCCTCGCACAGGTTATGAATAACTGTTTCGGTACAAAAATCCATCAGGTTGGTACGGTCGTAAAATGTATCAATCTTTACATCTTTGGGTAGGATGTTTTCGTTTAGGTCTTTCACCTTGTCGCGGATACGATTTAATACCTCGGCCGGATTCTCGCCTTTGCGCATTACAATGATACCTTCAAGCACGTCTTTCTGCTTGTCGCGGCTCACCTGCCCTAAACGGGGTAGGCCGGCCTCTTTTACATCGGCAATATCTTTTGCCAATATGGGTACGTTGTTTACATTTTTGATGATGATATTCTGGATTTCGTCAATATTATTGATAACCCCGATACCGCGCACTACATAGGCCTGGTCGTTTTTTTCAATCACATCGCCGCCCACATTTATGTTGCTTCGGTTTATGGCGGTATAAACATCCAGCGAAGTAAGCCCGTACTTTTGCAATAGGGCAGGGTTAACCGAAACTTCGTAAGTTTTTTCCTCGCCGCCAAAGCTGTTTACATCAGCAACGCCGGGCACAGATTTAAATTGACGATCGAGCACCCAATCCTGAATGGCGGTAAGCTCGTGGATTGATTTGGTACGGCTTTTAAGCGTGTAACGATAAATCTCGCCGGTAGGACCGTATGGTGGCTCAACCTCGGGTTTTACGCCATCGGGCAAATCGGCATTGCCCAGGCGGCTTAGTACCTGCTGGCGGGCAAAAGCGTCATCCACATCGTCATCAAAAATGATGCGCACGTACGATAAGCCGAAAGCCGAGGTGGTACGCAGGTTAGCCTTTTTTTGAACCGAGTTTAAAACGGTCTCCATCGGGATGGTGATCATCTTTTCAACTTCCTCGGCGCTGCGGCCCGGCCACTGGGCAATAATAATGATTTGGGTATTAGTTACATCAGGAAACGTCTCGATGGGCGTATTTAGGTAGCTCCACACACCAAGCACAACCAAAACCAGTGTCATAAAAAACACAAAATAGCGGTGCCTGAGTGAAAAGTAAATTATATTTTTAATGAATTTATTCATCTTTAAAGTATCAAGTAGTTAGTATCAAGTAGCAAGATTCTGCGGTGGTATCAGGTGGTTGGTATCAGGTAACAATTAACTGGCTGGTTCCGGTCTTGATACTTGATACTAACTACTTGATACTTCTTAAAATCAATCTCCCGCTAATGCATCATATAAAAGCAGACCGTTTTTGGAGATCACTTTGTCGCCGGCGTTTAGGCCCGATGCTATATAGGTGATGTCATCCACGGTTTTTATAACGCTTACCTCGCGTACTTTTAAATCGCATTTGCTGTTATAAACCACCACGAAATTTTTGCTGCTATCGAAAATCACCGCTTTTGCAGGGACTGATACCGATGTTGCCGCATCATTATTGGTAATTACTACGTTGGTAAACATTTCGGGTTTCAGCAGCATATCTGTATTGGGTAACACCACTTTTATCTTCATTACCTTGTTATCAGGGTCGAGCACCGAGCTCACCGCATCGATTTTACCTTCGAAAACCTTACCTGGATAGGCCAGGGTGGTTACTTTGGCGCTATACCCTGTTTTAACCTTACTGATGTCGGATTCAAAAACGTTAGCCCAAATCCACACATCTTTCATGTTTGATATCGTGAACATGCTGCCATTGTTATCCTGGCGGATGAAGCTGCCGGTGGTAACGTTTTTTTCTACAACATAACCGGTTTCGGGTGCCCTGATAATCAGCGTGCCGCCCGGGTTGGTATTACCACCACCATTAATGGCTATTTGCTGCTGAATTTTATGGTTAGCTGCTTCGGCTTTGTTATAGTTTTCTTTGGCTTCGGTGTAATCACGCTCGCTGGAGATACCATTTTTGTACAGGTACTCCGCCTGCTCCAACTGGCGTTTTGATATAGCCAGGTCTGATTTTGTGGCTGTTAGGTCGGTATAGTTACCGGCAACATCTGCGCTGCGCATAATAGCCAGGGTTTGACCTTTGGTTACTTTATCGCCAAGGGAAACTTTAACATCCAGTATTTGCCCGCTTGAAAAAGGGAAAACTTTTACAACGTTATTTTCGTCATTTGAAACCTCGCCTGATAGGGTAAGTTCATTTTTTATTGCAGTAGTTTTAGCAGTATCAATGGTTATAATTTTTGCCATCGAATCGCTTACGCAAACCTGCTTATTTTCGGCTACGGGTTGCGGCTTGCCCTTGCAGGCGGCAAGCAATAGTAAAGCGGAGATGCCGGATAACAGCGTTTCTCTTTTCATCATTATATATGTTTTATAAGGTGTTTTACGATTTAATTATGGTAGTACCGGTAGCAAAGTTCAGGTCGGCAATGGCCTTTTGCAGGTTGTATTGCTGTTGCAGTATTTTTAGCTTGGTATCTTTATAGGTATCAAAAAAATCGACAAATTCAATCAGGCTGATTTGCCGTTGCTGGAAGCTTTTGAGCATGCTGTTAAACAGTTTATCGTATTGCTCATTAAACTCCAGTTGTTGGGTCGAGAAAAGTTGCTGGTTTAATTTGTACTGATTTACAGCCGCTACCACATCGTTTTTAAGCTGAAGTTCATTCTGTTTCACCGTTACTTCCTGGCTTTGAATATTGTATTTCGCCGATTTAATATTGCCCTGGTTGCGGTTAAAAAAGGGCAGGGGTAAGCCAATTTGCAAGCCATAGTAATTGCGGGCATAGCTACTGTTTTGGTCGTAAGCGGCACCGATGGTAACATCGGGCACGGCCAAAGCTTTTTGGTATGCCAGGTTATGTGTGGCCGAGCTTAACTGATATTGGTTTGATAAGTAATCGGGCCTGTTTGTTTTAGCCTGCTCAATTAAACCTGGGATATCGAGGGTTACGGTTTCAGCAGGTTTGTCGTTTATAACCGGGTACACAAAAGCTGTTTCCTTGGTTTGTAGCAAGGTTTTTAGTTCGGTTTGTAAATCATTTACCTGGCGGTGATTTTCTACCATATCATTCTGCAGGCCAAAAAGTAATGCTTTAAGGCGGATCAGATCTTTCATGGAAGTATTGCCGGCATCAAATGATTTTTGGATAGCCGCAACCAGGTTCTGGGCCGAACTGATCTCATTCTGGTAAACTTTTTCCTGGGCGTTTAGCGTAGCTAACTGGCTGAAATCCAGCTGAAGGTTGTAGCGCAGGTTGCGCATCAGGTCGGCAAAGGAGGCTTCTTGAACTTTGGCATCGTCTTCGGCCACTTTTACCTGTTTGCCGCGTTTGCCGGCGGTAGCAAATACCTGGCTTAGCTGCACAAATACCTGGCCGCTGTTATTGCCATGGTAAAAGAATTTTTTGCTGCCGCCGTCCCAGATGTTTTGGTCGGTGCTTAGTACGGGGTTATCCCAGAGTTTGGCTTGCTGTATCAGCGCTTTTGATGCCTCAATATTATACTTCTGTGCCAGTAAGGCCAGGTTGTTCTCCAAAAACTGTTTTTCGGCATCCTGAAAGTTAATTTTGAGTGTGTCGGTTTGGGCGGTGGCCCGGTTTGTATTACAGTAAAAAAATACAATTAATAAAAATAGCAGGGTTTTTATTTTACACATAGTCCTCTTTCAATTCAACGGGACAAAAATTCATAACGGTTATGAATTTTCTATGAAGAGGATGGCCGGGTGAAAATTATATATGCGGATATTAGGGATAAGGTGGTCGCTTTTGCGAGAGTATTCGTTCGGATTGGAAAATCTGGACACGGAGCCGTTGGATGTCAAAATGATGTTAAAAACAGTGACATTTTATAAAAATAAGTAATACTAATGCTTAATAAATACACCGAAAATTTAAAAGAAAATGCGAGTTTTTACAACAAAAATTCATTTGCCGAAAATATGCTGTAACAGGAGCGATGTGATGTAAAAAAAACACTCGTTTTATAACAGTTTAGAAACCGATGCGCCTTTGCCGAAACGAAAACTCAAAGAAACTTCATGAGTTGCATTGTTGAAACCACCCAGGTTTGCCGAAGATGTTCCGAATTGATAACTGTACCCTAAACGGACAGATTCTATGTTTATCAATAGGATACCTGCAGCCTGATTGTTGGTACGATAATTTACACCAATACCAAGCTGGTTTTTGATATAAAACGTTCCCGATATATCGCCTACCATCGGAACTCCTTTTGCATAGGATACCAAAGCAGCCGGCTTAAAGCTAAATTCATCAGACAGGTTGGTTATACACCCCGCCGAAAAATAGTAATGATTTCTGAAATTATTGATGTTTTGTACGGAAGCGGTACCAAGGCTGGTTAACGTAAGTTCCGGAAGCGAAAATCCAACATAATACCAGTCGGTATAATAAATAACCCCGAAACCCAAATTAGGCTTAGTTTCACGTACATCGTCCTTGAAAGACGGATCGCCTGAGTCGAGTTCAGAATAATTAGCCGTGTAATTCCGCAGGCCGGCATTTAACGATACACCCAAATAACTGTTTGTTTCCAGTTGAATGGCTTTGGCAAAATAGGCATTAATTTCAAACTGATGCTCTACAGCAAAATTGTCGTTCATTACATTAAGGCCGGCTGCTCCGTTTACGCTTTCTATGGGCAAATTGCCGTTAAAAATTAAGGTTGATGGCGCGCCGTTTATGCCTACCCATTGCTTGCGTGCCAGCAACGTTACCGAGCCCGCCTTATCAAGCAACGAGTAGGCCGGATTAAGCGGCGTCAGGTTTTCGGCATATTGAGTATAACTAAACTGGCCGTTTTGGGCTTTGAGCTGTAAACTAAATCCTATCAAAAAAAATGCAATGCTTAAAAAGCCGGTTATCCTCATATTAATATTTAATGATTAAATAGCCGGTTTTACGTTTCAACTGGCCTTTATTGCGGTATTCCAGCAAGTAATAATAAGTACCCGCATGCTGCATAGCGCCCGTTTTATTTGATCGCCCGTTAAATACCTTACTTGTATTATCATAGCCCGTTGCTTCAAATACGGGTGCGCCGCTG